>CBINOL010000201.1:0-6519 GCA_966252285.1 uncultured Caulobacter sp. | reverse complement strand
TGTCGCGGAGCGACTGAGGGGGGTCTCCCCCGCCCTACTGCGCCGCCACCAGTTCCTCGGCGGTCGACAGGTCCACGCTGACCAGCTGGCTGACCCCGCGCTCGGACATGGTCACGCCGAACAGGCGGTCCATCCGGCTCATGGTCACGGGGTTGTGGGTGATGGCGATGAAGCGCGTCAGGGTGCGGCGGCGCATCTCGTCGAGCATGTTGCAGTAGCGGTCGACATTGGCGTCGTCGAGCGGCGCGTCGACTTCGTCCAGCACGCAGATCGGGGCCGGATTGGCCAGGAACACGCCGAAGATCAGGGCGCTGGCCGTCAGGGCCTGCTCGCCGCCGCTCATCAGGCTCATGCTGGCCAGGCGCTTGCCGGGCGGGCAGGCGAAGATCTCCAGGCCCGCTTCCAGCGGGTCATCGCTCTCGATCAGCCGCAGCTCGGCCTGGCCGCCGCCGAACAGCGCCTGGAACAGGGTCTGGAAGTGGTTGTTGATCACGTCGAAGGCTGCCAGCAGGCGCTCGCGCCCCTCGGCGTTCAGCTCCTCGATGCCGTCGCGCAGCTTGGCCACCGCGCCCGACAGGTCGGCGCGCTCGATGCGCATGGTTTCCAGCCGCCCGGCATATTCCTGGGCCTCTTCTTCCGCGCGCAGGTTCACCGGACCGATGGCGTCGCGCTCGCGTTCCAGGGCGAACAGGTGGGCCTCGACGCCGGCGGCGTCCTTCGGCACGGCCACGGCCTCGCCGGCCAGGTGGCGGCCGAGGGCCTCGGGCTCCATGCGGGCGCTCTCGCGGATGTTGGAGGCGATCTCGGCGAAGCGTTCGCGGGCGGCGTCCAGGCGGGCGACCAGGGCGGCGCGGCGCTCGCGGGCCTCGCCGGCGGCCTGGTCGGCGGCGCGGGCGGTGCGGTCGGCGGTGATGCGGGCGGTCTCGGCCGCCTCCAGGGCGTCGCTGGCCTTGGCCCGGCGCTGCTCGGCGGCGTCGAACTGGTCGACCAGGACCAGCAGCTTCTCTTCCAGCTCGGCGGGCGCCGCGCGGGCGGCCTCCAGGGCGGCGGCGGCCTTGGCGCGGTCGGCCTCCAGGGCCTCGGCGCGCTTGGCGGCGGCGTCGCGGCGGCGGGTCCAGTCGCCGAGATCGCGCTCGAGGCTTTCGAGCCGGCGCTGGCGACCGGCGCGCTCGCGGTTCTCGAGATCCAGGGCCGAGCGGGCCGCTGCGGCGGCTTCACGGGCGGCGGCGGCGGCCTGGCGGGCGGCCTGCAGCTGCGGGGCCAGATCGCCGACCGAGCCGGCGGCCTCGTGTTCGGCGCGGACGCCTGCAAGCGCCTCGTCGGCCTCGGCGCGCTCGGCCTCGAAGCGGGCGATGGTGTCGTCCAGCGACTGGGCGCGGGCCTCGCGCTGGGCGGCCTCGCGCTCGTAGCGGGCCACGGTCTCGCGGGCCCCGTTGAGCAGCCGCTCGGCGTCGGGCGGACCCCGGCGCTTGTCGCGCAGGGCGTCCTCGGCGGCGCGCAGGCGGTCGGCGGCGGTCTTCAGGGTCGCGGTCGCGGCCTCGGCCTGGGGCGCGACCGCGTCGATCTCGGCCTCGACCTCGGCCAGGCGGGTGCGCTGCTCCAGCCGGACGGCGGCGGGCTTGGGCGCGTCGGCCTTGGCCACGAAGCCGTCCCAGCGCCACAGGTCGCCTTCCTTGGAAACGAGGCGCGCGCCCACCGGAAGACTTTTGGCCAGGCGCTCGGCGTCGGCCCGGTCGACGAGGCCGACCATGGCCAGGCGCGCGGCCAGTTCCGCCGGCGCCTTGACCAGCGGGGCCAGCGGCTGGACGCCTTCGGGCCACGACGCGGCGGGCGCCTGGGCGCCGGCCCAGTGCGAGGGGGCGCGGGCGTCCAGCGCCGCTTCCAGGTCGTCGCCCAGGGCGGCGGCCAGGGCCGCGCCGTAGCCCTTGTCGGGCGTCACCGCGTCGAGGGCGGGCGAGAAGCCGCTCTTGGCGCGCGGGGCGGTCAGCTGGGCCAGGCCCCGGGCTTCCGTGCGCAGGCGGCCCAGCTGGTCCTCGGCCTTGCGGGCCTGGTCGCGGGCCGCGCCCTCGGCCTGCGCGGCCGTGGTGCGCTCGGCCTCGGCGGCCTCCAGGGCGGCGCGGGCCGCCGCAAGTTGCGCCTCGGCGTTGGAAAAGCGCTGGCGAGCCTCGGCGGCGGCGGGATCGACGGCCGGACCGACGGCCGCGCGCTCGGCCTTGGCCTGGTCCAGGGCGCGGACCGTGCGGGCCAGGCGGCTCTCGGCCTCGGCCAGGCGCTGGGCGGCGGCGCGGGCGCGGGCCTCCTCGGCGGCGGACTGGGCGGCCAGCCGTTCGACCGCGGAATCCGCTTCCGCACGGGCGGCCTCGGCGGCCTTGGCGGCGGTCTCAAGCTCGGGGCCGCGCTCGGGGGCGGCGGCGATCAGGCCGCGCACCTCGGCCAGCTCCGGCTCGATACGGGCCAGGGAGCGGCCGGCGTCTTCCGCCGCCTGCTGCTCGCGGGCGCGGTCGGCGTCGATGCGGGACAGATCGGCCGACAGGCGCTGGAACTCGGCGGCGGCGGCGGCGGCGTCGCGTTCGGCGCGGTCCTTCTGGATCGCCAGCTGGCCCAGCACCGCCTGGGCGATGGCCGCCTCTTCGCGCAGCGGCGGCATGGCCGCCTCGGCGGTGACGATCGCGCCCTGGCCGGCGGCGGCGGCGCGGGCCGTCTCCTCGACCTCGCGGGCCGACTGCGTGGCCTCGGACTGGGTGCGCTCCAGCGTGTCGCGGGCCTCGGCCCAGCGGGCGAACAGCACCGCGCCCTGCACGGCGCGGATCTCGGCCGACAGGCGCTTGTACTTCTCGGCCTGGCGGGCCTCGCGCTTGAGGCGGTTCAGGGCCGTCTCGAGCTCGCGGGCCACGTCTTCCAGGCGGGTGAGGTTGCTCTCGGCCGCCCGCAGGCGCAGCTCGGCCTCGTGGCGGCGGGTGTGCAGGCCCGAGACCCCGGCCGCCTCTTCCAGGATGCGGCGGCGGTTCTGCGGCTTGGCGCCGATCAGCTCGCTGATCTGGCCCTGACGCACCAGGGCCGGCGAGTTGGCGCCCGTCGAGGCGTCGGCGAACAACAGCTGCACGTCGCGGGCGCGCACCTCGCGGCCGTTGATGCGGTAGGTCGAGCCGGCCCCGCGGTCGATGCGTCGCACGACCTCCAGCACCGGATCGTCGTTGAAGCTGGCCGGCGCGGTGCGGTCGGCGTTGTCGATGGTCAGGGTGACGTCGGCGTGGTTGCGCGGCGGGCGGTTGCCGCTGCCGGCGAAGATCACGTCGTCCATGCCGCCGGCCCGCATGGCCTTGGCGGAGTTGGCCCCCATCACCCAGCGCAGGGCTTCCAGGAGGTTGGACTTGCCGCAGCCGTTGGGCCCGACGATGCCCGTCAGGCCAGGCTCGATCCTGAACTCCGTCGGCTCGACGAAGGACTTGAAGCCGGACAGGCGCAGGCGCTGGAACTGCACGGCCGCGCCCGCCCTCTAGCCCTTCAGGGCCTTGTCGATGGCTTGGGCCAGGTCGTCCACGGTGACGTCGCCGACCAGCTGGGCGCCGTTGACGAAGAAGGTCGGGGTGCCCTCGATCTTGTCGCGCTTGGCCGAGGCCTCGACGCGGGCGTTCAGCGCGGCCAGGGCGGCCTTGTCGTTGAGGGCCGCTTCCAGCTGGGCCTCGGTCAGGCCGAAGCGCTTGGCCACGCCCAGGAGGCCGCCCCAGTAGTCGCCCGTCTGGTACATGGACTTCTGGGCGGCGAAGATCGCGTCGACGGCCTCGAAATAGCGGGCCGGAGGCACGCGGTTGGCCAGCAGGAAGCCGGCGCCGGCCAGGTCGTAGGGCGGGGTCAGGAACTCGCGGAACACCAGCCGGGCCTTGCCCGTGTCGATGTAGCGCTTCTTGATCGCCGGCATCACGTCCATGGCCGTGTGGGCGCAGTGGCCGCAGCTCATCGAGGCGTATTCGACGATTTGCACCTTGGCCTTGGGCGAGCCCAGGACGTGGTCGCCCGGCTGGGGCGGCAAGGGCGCGGCGCGCGCCAGCGTCGGCATGGCGGCGGCCGCCATGCCCGATACGATCAGCGCGCGCCGGTCCAGGGTCATGCTTACTTGCTCGCCGCGGCGATGGCGGCGTCCAGCTGGGCCAGCGGCGCCTCGCCGCCTTCGTCGTTCAGCTTCTTGCCGTTGATGACGAAGGTCGGGGTGCCCTTGATGTCGGTTTCCTTGGAATAGCGCTCGATGCGGTCGTTGAGGGCCTTCAGGGCCTTCTCGTCGCTGACGCAGGCGTCGAACTGCTGCTCGTTCAGGCCCGACGACTGGGCGATGCGCAGCAGCACGCCGCGATAGTCGCCGGTGGTGAACATCTCTTCCTGCGAGCGGTAGACCGAGTCCAGCACCGAGAAATACTTGTCCTTGCCGGCGCAGCGGGCCAGCAGGAACGAGGCGGCGGCCACCTGCGGCGGCGCGGTCAGGAACTCGCGGTAGACGTAGTTCACCTTGCCGGTGTCGATGTACTTCGACTTGAAGGCCGGGAACACTTCCTCGTTCCACTTGGCGCAGTGGACGCAAGAGGCCGAGGCGTACTCGATGACCGTGACCTTGGCGTTGGGATTGCCCAGGCTCATGTCGTCGGCCGTGACGGTCGAACCCGACTTGTTGCAGGCGGACAGGCCGGCGACGCTGGCGACCAGGGTCGCGGCGAGCAGGATCCGGCGAAGGGGCGAGCGCATGGTCGGGTCTTCCTCGAACGTGAATAGTGAAGTTAAGCGCGATTCTTTAGCCGCGTGAAAATGGCGCCGATGAGGCTCTCGCGCATCAGCGGCAACCCGCGATGGTTGTCAACGCTCGTTGCGCAGCACGCCCCGGCCCAGCTTCAGCAACGCCTCTTTCAGCGGGCCTTCGGGCTGGTCGGCGAGGCTCGAGGCCAGGTCGCGTTCCTGGGCCGCGTCGAGCGGCGGCCGGCGGCGCGGCCGCGGCGGCGCCGAGGCGGCCGCGGCCAACCGCACCGGCCCCTGGACGATGCGCAGGCGGGTCACCGCGCCCTTGCCCAGCAGCAAGTCCAGGCGCTGGGTGATCTGCGGGGCCTGGTGCTGGATCAGCGAGGCCACCGGGCCGTCGACGCGCAGTTCCAGCGTGCCGCCCTCGCCGGTGCGGCTCTTGATGATGCGGACGGGCTCGGTGCGGCGGGCCAGGCTCTCGCCGACGATCTCCTTCCAGCGGGCCTGCAGCGCGCCGGGGCCCTGGCCGTACTTCTTGTCGAGCTCGCGGATGAACTTGGCCAGGCTCTTGCCGGCCGGCGGCGGCACGCGCATCGGCGGCCGGGTGCGGCGGCTCGACAGGATCTTCAGGGCCTCGTCGGCCGTGGGCAGCGTGCGGCGATACATTACCCCACAATGCTAGCATGTCCCCCTCCCCTCGCGCGCGCGGATTTGCGATAGGAGGCGGACAATGACCGACGTCGCCGCGATCCGCTCCGCACTGCTTTCCTGGTACGACCGCGAGGCGCGGGTGCTGCCGTGGCGAACCGGCCCCGCCGCCGGCGCCATGGGCCTGCGCAGCGACCCCTACCGGGTGTGGCTGTCGGAGGTGATGCTGCAGCAGACCACCGTGCCGCACGCCACGCCCTACTTCCTGGCCTTCACCCAGCGCTGGCCCACCGTCGAGGCCCTGGCGGCCGAGCAGGACGGCGAGCTGATGGCCGCCTGGGCGGGGCTTGGCTACTACGCCCGGGCCCGCAACCTGCTGGCCTGCGCCCGCGCGGTGGCCAGTCAGCACGGCGGCGAGTTTCCGGGCACCGAGGAAGGGCTTCTGGCCCTGCCGGGCGTGGGCGCCTACACCGCCGCGGCGGTGGCGGCCATCGCCTTCGACCAGGCGGCCAACGTTGTCGACGGCAATGTCGAGCGGGTGATGGCGCGGCTGTTCGCGGTGGAGACGCCGCTGCCCGACGCCAAGCCGGAGCTCAAGCGCCTGGCCGCCGGTCTGGTCACCGACGAGCGGCCGGGGGACTGGGCCCAGGCGCTGATGGATCTGGGCGCCACCGTCTGCAAGCCCAAGGCCCCGCTGTGCGGCCTCTGCCCGATCGAGGACTCGTGCGCGGCCCGGGCCAAGGGCGCGCCCGAGACCTATCCCCGCCGCACCAAGAAAGCCGACCGCCCGCGCCGCCACGGCGTGGCCTACATCGTCAGCCGCCGGGGCGAGACGGCCCTGGTGCGACGCCCGGACAAGGGCCTGCTGGGCGGCATGCTGGGCCTGCCGACCTCGGACTGGCGCGAGCGTCCGTGGAGCGACGACGAAGCCGCCCGCGCCGCCCCGATCCTGGCCCCCTGGCGCGACTTGGGCGCGGTGGAGCACGTCTTCACCCACTTCTCGCTGACCCTGCGCGTCATGGTCGCCGAGGCCGACGTCGCCGGCGACTTCGTCTGGACCCCGCACGAGGGCCTCACCGCCCTGCCCAGCGTGTTCCTGAAGGCGGCGCGCGCGGGGCTGGAGCGGTTGGTTTAGCGCCTTCGGCGCTC
>CBINOL010000200.1:0-6621 GCA_966252285.1 uncultured Caulobacter sp. | reverse complement strand
GGTGTCCCGGAAGACGCCTCAAGCTATCAGCCTTCCAACAGACAAGGGGTCTCTCGGAAGTCGGCGGAAAGGTCTTTCGACCCCTCATCCGACGGCCTTCGGCCGCCACCTTCTCCCGCAGGGGGAGAAGGGGTCCCTGTCCTCAGTCCTCAAGCCCCACGATCTCTTCCGCCCGCCGGGTCACGGCCGAGAGGCGGTCGGCCCAGTCCTCGGCCAGGGTGTCGGGGTCGTCGCCGCGGCCCGCGCCCGTGGGGCCGTCCCAGACCATGGCGGCCTTGGCGAAGGGCAGGGGGATCAGGGTGCGGTCCCACGAGCCCAGGCGGATGCAGGGCTTGGCGGCCAGGCCGACGAAGATCACCGGTGCGCCGGTGACGCGGGCCAGGGACGGGGTGCCCTTCTCCATGTGCTCGGCCGGGCCGCGCGGGCCGTCGGGGGTGATGGCGATGCCGCCGCCGTCCTTGACCCACTTGACCATGTCGCGAAAGGCCTGCTCGCCGTGCTTGTTCTTGGCCAGGTCCGTCTTCTTGGCCGACGAGCCGCGGATCGACGGGAAGCCGAGCTTTTCCACCGTGCGGGCGATGAACTCGCCGTCGTTGGACAGCGAGATCAGGGCGCGCATGTCCTGGCGGGCCGGGCTCTGCGGCCAGCTAAGCGGCGACATCGGGATGCGCGAGTGCCAGAAGCACAGGATCGCGCCCGTCCCCTTGGTGCGGCCCTGCGCCCACACGGCCTCGGCCTTGTCCTGGCCCTCGACGGTCATGCGCAGCGTCATGAAGACGAGCTTGGAATAGCCGGCGAAGATCGAGGACAGGATCTTGATGACCAGGGGGGAACGCAGAGGCCTCAAGAGGCGGTCTCCTCAGAGCCGGGAATGGGGGAGCCGGGAATGGGATCGGGGGCGTGGTCGAGGTCCTGGGCCCTGGCCAGGCGCGAATACAGGCCCTTGGCGCGCACCAGGCCCGCGTGGGTTCCGGTCTCGACGACGCGGCCCTTGTCGATGACGTAGATGCGGTCGGCGTGCTTCACGGTCGACAGGCGGTGGGCGATCAGGATGGTGGCGCGGCCGGCCATCAGCCGCTCCAGCGCCGCCTGCACCAGGGCCTCGCTCTCGGTGTCCAGCGCGCTGGTGGCCTCGTCGAGCAGCAGGATCGGGGCGTTCTTCAGGAAGGCCCGGGCGATCGCGATGCGCTGGCGCTGGCCGCCTGACAGTCGCGTCCCGGCCTCGCCGACGCGGGTGGCGTAGCCTTCAGGCAGGAGGCTGACGAAGTCGTGGGCGGCGGCCTGGCGGGCGGCGGCCTCGATCTCGGCGTCGGCCGCGTCCGGCTTGGCGTAGGCGATGTTGGCGCGGATGGTGTCGTCGAACAGGAACGGCTCCTGCGTCACCAGGGCGATGCGGTCGCGCAAGGACGCCAGGGTCACCGTGCGCACGTCATGGCCGTCGACGCTGACCGTTCCGCCGGTGACGTCGTAGAAGCGCGGGATCAGGTTGAGGATCGAGCTCTTGCCGCCGCCCGAGGGGCCGACCAGGGCGACGGTCTCGCCCTTGCGCACCCGCAGCGACACGTCCGAAAGGGCCGGCGCGCCTTCCCCGTAGGCGAAGTCCACATGCTCGAGGCTGACCGAGCCGTCGCCGGGCGGCAGCGGCGGGGCGCCGGCCGGCTCGACGATCGCCGGCGCGACGTCGAGGGCGGCGAACAGGCGGCGGGCGGCGGTGAAGCCTTCGGCCATCACCGTCTGCAGGTTGGTCACCTGGCGCAGCGACTGGCCCGCGGCCATCAGCGCGGCCAGGAAGGCGGTGAAGTCGCCGGCGGTGATGCCGCCGGTCATGGCGCGCCAGCCGGTGTAGAGCAGCACCAGGGCGACGATGATCGTCGTGAAGGCCTCGGTGGCCGGGGCGGCCATCGATTTCGCGTTGCTGCCCTTGACCAGGTGCTTCTGGCGGCGGGCGATGACCTCGCCGACCCGGGCCTCCTCGTCGGCCTCGCGGTTCTCGATCTTGACGATCTTGATGCCGTCCAGGCTTTCCATGATCGCCGTCGACAGGTTCGAGGTCTCGCCCATGGCGCCCTTGGCGGCCTTGGTGGTCTTCTTGGAGAAGCGGCGGGTGATCATGCTGACCACGGGCGCGATCAGCAGCACCGCGCCGGTCAGGATCGGGTCGTACCAGAACATCGTGCCGATGGCGCCGATGACCACCAGGCTCTCGCGCACATAGTTCACGACGCCCGTGGTCGAGGCCTCGCGGATCAGGCCGGCGTCATAGAGCACCGAGGCGACGTAGGAGCCGGAGTGGGCGCCGCGCAGCCGCGCCAGGTCGGCGCGGACCAGCCGGCGAAACAGCCCCACCTGCACGTCGCCGACGATGCCGTTGCCGATGCCGTTGATGATCCGGGCCTGCAGCACCTGGAAGACGGCGCGGAACACGGCGATGCAGGCGATCGCCAGCGGGATGGTCCAGATCGCCTGGCGCGTCGGATGGGTGATCAGCTTGTCCACCGCCGGGCCGACCAGCCACAGCAGGAGCGCGGTCAGGCCGGCGACGATGGCGGCGCAAACGACCGAGACCACGAACCCCTTCCAGCGCGGCCGCAGGTAGTCGCGCCAGACCCGCGCGGCCAGGGCGCGGTTGGAAAGCTCGGTCGCGGGGGTGTCGGTCATGGGCGAGGGGTCGGATTTCACGGGGAGGCTGTCAAGGACGCCGGCGCATCAGTACCGGGCCAAACGACGCGGGGGTTTTGCAATAATCCCCCGTGGGCCCTATCTAGGCGCGTTTTCAGAGGATCGCCACTTGGCCGGTTTCGACCTTTCCACGCGCTGGGGGCGCTTCAAGACCTATCTCCACTTCCTGTGGAACGACCACGCCTATCTGCGCGTGGGCTTCACCAACGCCCACTGGATCAGCCCGGAGCTCGTGCGCACCAACCAGCCCTGGCCGTTCCAGCTGGCCTGGTGGAAGAAGCAGGGGATCAAGACGGTGGTGAACCTGCGCGGCGGCTTCGACGGCAGCTTCTATGCGCTGGAGAAGGACGCCTGCGAGCGCCTGGGCATCAAGATGGTCGACTTCGTGATCACCTCGCGCGAGGTGCCGATCCGGCAGCGCGTGCATGGCGCCAAGGAACTGTTCGAGACGATCGAATATCCGGCCCTGATCCACTGCAAGTCAGGCGCGGACCGCGCGGGCATCATGAGCGTGCTCTACGCCCACTACCGCCTGGGCCTGCCGATCGAGGAGGCCAAGAAGCAGCTGTCGGGCCGCTACCTCCACATCAAGGAGGGCAACACCGGGGTGCTCGACTACACCTTCGATCAGTACCTGGAGAAGGGCGCGCCCAAGGGCCTGACCTTCACCCAGTGGGTCGACAGCGACGACTACGATCCTGTGGAAATGAAGAAGACCTTCCGCGCCGGCATGCTGGGCAAGGTGCTGACCGACAAGCTGCTGCGGCGGGAATGATATCGTCCCTCTCCCCTTGCGGGAGAGGGTGGCCTCCCGGAGGGAGGTCGGGTGAGGGGTCTCTCAGAACTCCGGGAGAAGAGCCCTGCGGACAGGCCTTTCGACCCCTCATCCGTCATCCTGCGGATGACACCTTCTCCCGCGAGGGGAGAAGGATCCGCTCAATTACGCTTCGCTCGGGTCCAGCAGCTTGTGGGCGTGGATGATGAAGTAGCGGGCGTGGGCGTTGTCGACGGTGGCCTGGGCCTTGGCCTTCCAGGCGGCGTGGGCGTCGTTGTAGGTCGGGTAGGCGCCGACGAACTCAACCTTCGAGAGGTCGCGGAATTCGGTGCCGGCGACATCCTTCAGTTCGCCACCGATCACGATATGAAGAAGCTGCTTGTCGGACATGGGGGAGCAAGATCCTGCGGAGTTTTTGATTATGGCAGGTCGATATGCCCGACGCGTGACAGGATCAACGGGTGAAGCGCCCTATTCGCGCAAACCAGGCTCGGAACCGTCGGATTCGGCCGATTGTAGGCGAATTTTCGGCCGAGGTGATCGGTAAGCAACGCTCCGGCCTCGCCGCAGATCAGGTCGGCGGCGGCCAGGTCCCACTCGCTCTTGGGGGTCAGGGCGATGGCCGCGTCGAAGGCGCCGGCCGCCACCAGGCAGATGCGATAGGCGATCGAGTTGCGGGCCTCGACCCGCATGGCCGGCCAGGGCGTGGGCCAGGCCGGATGGGCGAACATCTTGGCGTCGCCCAGCATGGCCGCGCCGTCGAGCACGGTGGACAGGCTGGGGGCCAGGGGCGCGCCATTGAGGGTCGCGCCGCCGCCCGCGACGGCCGCATAGGTCTCGTCCAGGGCCGGGGCATGGACGACGCCGGCGATCGGCCGGCCGTTCTCGACCACGGCCACCGAGACGGCGAACCAGGGCTTGTCCTTCATGAAGGCGACGGTGCCGTCGATCGGGTCGACCACGAACTGGCGGGCGGTGGCCAGGCGGGCCGGATCGTCGACCGTCTCCTCCGACAGCCAGCCGTAGTCGGGCCGGGCCGCGCCCAGGCGTTCCTTCAGCAGGGCGTCGACCGCCAGGTCGGCGTCGGTGACCGGCGAGCCGCCCTCCTTCGACCAGATCTTCACGCCCTTGGCCCTGGCCGCCAGGGCCAGGGCGCCGGCCTCGCGGGCGGCGTCGAGGATCAGGTCGAGGTCGCTCATCATTTGCCCGCGATCGCCAGGGCGTCGACCAGCAGCGACGGACTGTTGCTGGCGCCGCGCAGCTCCAGGTCCGACCCCACGACCAGCCGGCCGTAGATGTCGATCAGGTTGCCGGCGACGGTGATCTCGGTGACCGGATAGGCGATCTGGCCGTTCTCGAACCAGAAGCCCGAGCAGCCCACCGACCAGTCGCCGGTGTTGCCGTTCAGCGAGGGGCCGAACATCGAGGTGATGAAGAGGCCGTCCTTGGCCTGGCCCATCAGGCCGGCCAGATCCAGCTCGCCCGGCTCCAGGGTCAGGTTGTGGGTCGAGACGCCCGGCGCCCCGGCCGAACCGCGCGAGGCGTGGCCGGTGGTCTCGAGGCCCAGTTGGCGGGCGCTGGCGCTGTTGAGCAGCCAGGTGGTCAGCACCCCGTCGTCGATCAAGGCGCGGCGCACGGTGGTCACGCCCTCGTCGTCGAACGGGGCCGAGCCCAGGCCGCGCACGCGGTGCGGGTCGTCGGTCAGCTGCACGCCGGCGGCGAAGATCCGCTGGTTCAGCTTGTCCTTCAGGAACGAGGTGCCGCGGGCGATGGCCGGACCGGAGATGGCGCCGATCAGCGGGCTGATCAGCGACATGGCCAGGCGGTTCTCGAAGATCACCGGGGCGGTGGTCGAGCCGATCTTGCGCGCGCCCAGGCGCGAGACGGCCTGCTGGCCGGCCTTGGCGCCGATGGCCTCGGGCGAGGGCAGGTCTTCGGCGTGGCGCACCGAACGGCCTTCGCCGCCGCGCTCCATGCCCGCGCCTTCGCCGGCGATGGCCGAGGCCGAGATTCCAAAGCCCGTGGCCGCGTGATGGCCCGAGAAGCCGTCGCTGGTCACCAGGCGCCAGACGGTCGAGCTCCAGCTCGACGAGCCGCCGTCGGAATTGGTCACGCCCTCGACGCCGCGGGCGCCGGCTTCGGCGGCGCGGGCCTGGTCTTCCAGGGTTTCGGCCGAGGGCTCGTAGGTGTCGATCAGATCAAGGTCGGGGAACGGACCCTTGGCCAGGCGGTCCTGCGGCGCGAAGCCGGCATAGGGATCCTCGGGGGCCAGGCGGGCCATGGCCACGGCGCGCTCGACCAGCTTGGCGCGGGCCTGCGGGCTGACGTCCGAGCCGGAGACGGTGGCGCTGCGGCGGCCGACGAAGACGCGCAGGCCAAGATCCTTGGCCTCTTCGCGCTCGACTTCCTCCAGCTCGCCCAGGCGCACGCCCACCGAAAGGGACTGGCGCTCGGCGAACACGGCCTCGGCGGCGTCGGCCCCGGCCTTGCGCGCGGCGGCGACGACGTCATGCAACAGGTTTTCGTCCATGGCGTCTTATGGCGAGGCGGGAGGGGCGGAGCAAGGCGCCGCCCCCCGGATTGTCAGGGAATGGCGTAGAACAGCAGGATCACGCCGCCGAAGACGTAAGCCAGCCAGGTGCAGATCATGCCGATGGCGCGCGGCACCGAGGCGCCGCCGCTGCGCGACAGGCCCACGGCGTGGATCAGGCGGCCGGCAAACAGCACGAGGCCCACCCCGTGGATGGCGATGGCCGGCGCGCCGACCACGGCCAGCACCGCCAGGACGCCCAGACCCGTGGGGACATATTCGCTGGCGTTGCCGAAAGCCCGCACGGCCTGGGCCAGCTCGGGCACGCCGCCGTCGCCCAGGGCCACCTTGTGCTTCTGACGGCCGCGCACGACCAGCAGCGACAGCACCAGTAGCAGGAAGACATGCAGGCCGGCCCACAGGGCGGCGGCATGACCGGAAGCGGAAACGTCCATCGACGGACCCTTCGTACAGAAATCGGGGCCGCATAAGGCCCTGGCTTGTACGCCGATGGCAACTGGTGACGTGACGGAAGCTTGGCTTTGGGTGGGCGAGGCGGACATCAAATCCCTCTCTCATGGAGAGAGGGAGGGGCCCAGGCGAAGCCTGGGAGCAACCATGTCGCTAGGCGGTCCGA
>CBINOL010000199.1:0-6687 GCA_966252285.1 uncultured Caulobacter sp. | reverse complement strand
CCCTCCACCGCTTCGCGGTCCCCCTCCCCCGCTCGCGGGGGAGGAGCTTGAAAGACCCCCATGACCCGCGTCCTCGTGCCCCTGATCAGCGAACCGCCGGCCCGGCCGGTGGGCGGGGTCGTGCGCGGGTTCGACGGCGCGACCATGGGCACCACCTGGTCGGTCAAGGCGGTGCTGCCCGTCACCACCGACCTTGCGGCCATGACCGCCATGATCCAGCGCGCCCTCGACGCCGTGGTCGCGCAGATGAGCGCCTGGGACCCGATGTCGGCGCTTTCCCGCTTCAACCGCTCCGCGCCCGGAACCTGGACCGTCCTGCCCGCCGGCTTCGCCACCGTGCTGCGCCGCGCGCTGGAAGTCGCGGCCGACAGCGACGGCGCCTTCGACCCGACCCTAGGCGCGGTCACCGATCTCTGGGGCTTCGGCCCCCGCCCCTTCTCCGGCGAGCCGCCCAGCGCCGACGCCCTGGACGCCGCCCGCGCGCCGATGGGCTGGCGCCGCGTGACGCTGGACGGCGACGCGCTGTTTCAGCCCGGCGGGCTCCATATCGACCTCAACGGCATCGCCAAGGGTTTCGGCGTCGACGAGGCCGCTCGCGCCCTCGACCGGGCCGGCGTGCGCTCCTACCTCGTCGAGGTCGGCGGCGAACTGCGCGGCACGGGCGCCAAGCCCGACGGCCAGCCCTGGTGGGTCGAGCTGGAGCGTCCGCCGCTCGCCGGCGCCAACGACGAGGCCGCCCCGCGCACGGTGCTGGCCCTGCACGGCCTGTCGGTGGCGACCTCGGGCGACTACCGCCGCTTCTTCGACCATGCGGGCAAGCGCTACGCCCACACCCTCGATCCCGCCTCGGGCGCGCCGTGCGACGCCGGCGTGGTCAGCGTCACCGTCCTCCATGCCGAGTGCATGACCGCCGACGCCCTGGCCACGGCCCTGACCGTCATGGGGCCCGAGGCCGCCATCGTCTTTGCCGCGGCCCGTAACCTGCCGGCCCTCGTGGTCACCCGCGGCCCGAACGGCCTGTCGGAGCGCCTGTCGCCGGCCCTGCAGGCGATGCTCGACGAATGACCGACCTGATCTCCAGCCTGCCGCCGGACGCCCGCCGCCTGGCCCTGGCCGCCGTCGTCGTCGGCCTCTACCTGCTGCTGTGCGCCGGGATCGCCCTGAAGGTCGCCCTGCGCAAGCGCAAGGCCCGCCGCGAGGAGGCCGCCCTGGCGGCCGGCGCCGGCGAGCCGGTGCTCGTGGCCTTCGCCAGCCAGACCGGTTTCGCCGAAGAACTGGCCATGGCCACGGCCAAGGCGCTGCAGGCGGCCAACCTGCCGGTGCGCCTGCGCGAACTGGCCGCCGTCGAGCCTGGCGACCTTTCCGGCCGCGCCCTCTTCATCGTCAGCACCACCGGCGAGGGCGACGCGCCCGACAACGCCCGCCGCTTCATCCGCGACGTGATGGCGACCGAACCGGATCTGGCGAAGCTGTCCTACGCCGTCCTGGCGCTGGGCGACTCCACCTACGCCCAGTACTGCGCGTTCGGCCGCAGCCTGGATGCGTGGCTCGCCCGCAACGGCGGCGCGCGCCTGTTCGACACGGTCGAGGTCGACGACGGCGAGGCCGCCGCCCTGCGTCACTGGCAGTCGCAGCTCTCCGTGCTCACCGGCTCGACCGACGCCCCCGACTGGAGCCGCCCGGCCTACGGCCGCTGGATCCTGGCCGACCGCCGCCTGCTCAATCCCGGCTCGGCCGGCGAAGGCGCCTTCCACGTGCGCCTGGAGCCGCTGAACGGCGGCGCGGCCTGGCAGGCCGGCGACATCGTCGAGATCGGTCCGCGCAACGCCCCGGCCGAGGTCGCCGACCTGCTCTCGCGCCTGTCGCTCTCCGCAGATGCAGCCGTGAAGGCCGACGAAGCCGCCACCCTGGGCGAGGCGCTGTCCTGGCGGCGGCTGCCGCACGAGGACGCGGCTATCCGGGCCCTGGTCGGAACCGCGCCCCAGGCCCTGGTCGACACCCTGCCGGCCCTGCCGCACCGCGAATACTCCATCGCCTCGCTGCCGGCCGACGGCGGGGTGGAACTGGTCGTGCGCCTGATGCGCCGGGCCGACGGCAAGCCGGGCCTCGGCTCGGGCTGGCTGGTCGAGCATGCCGCTGTCGGCGGCGAGATCGCCGGCCGCGTGCGCTCCAACCGCAGCTTCCACGCCCCGCAAGACGATCGGCCGATGATCCTGATCGGCGCGGGCACGGGCCTGGCGGGCCTGCGCAGCCACCTGAAGGCCGGCGCGGCGCTCTCCCGCAAGCAGAACTGGCTGATCTTCGGCGAACGCTCCTCGGCCCACGACTACTTCCATCAGGGCGAGATCGAGGCCTGGGTCGCTTCGGGCGTGCTGACGCGGCTCGACCTCGCCTTCTCCCGCGACCAGGCCGAGAAGGTCTACGTCCAGCACCGCCTGCGCGCGGCCGCCGACGAGGTCCGGGCCTGGGTGGCGCGGGGCGCGGCGATCTATGTCTGCGGCTCGCTGGAAGGCATGTCGCGCGAGGTCCACGCGGCGCTGGGCGAGATCCTGGGCGCGGGCGCGCTGGAAGACCTGGCCGACCAGGGCCGGTATCGTCGGGACGTCTACTGAGGGGTCAGGGCCTCAGCCGATCACGCTCCTGCGGCGTGTTGGCGCCCAGCAGCCGCGCCTTCGCCTCTTCAGGACACTCAAGGACGGCAAGTCCCGCCCGCTCGACCAGCCGCCGCAGCGGCCATCCCGCCTGCGCGCCTTCCGGCATGGCCTCCAAAGGCAGTACCATCGGCACCGGCGATGCATCGAACGTCGCCCCGGCCTCCGCCGCCAGCAGCGGCGCGAGGTCCTCCGCCGTCAGGGTCGGCGCATCCACCGCCAGCACCAGGGCGCGCAAGCACCCTCGCGCCCGCAGCGCCGCAGCGCCGGCCAGCACGCCGCCGACCGGCCCCGCGCCCTCCTGCGGATCGGGAACCCAGTCGAGCCCGTAATCGCGCCCGGCGGTCAGCACCGCCTCGGCGCCGGCCGCCCGCGCCAGGGCCGCCACACGGTCCACCGCCCGCACGCCGCCCCACTCCAGCAAGGCCTTGTCCCGCCCCATCCGGACCGAGCCGCCGCCGCAGAGAATGATGGCGCCCAGGCGGGCTTCGCGCGTCTTCATGCCCCCTTCCCTACGCCTTGCGGGGAGGCTCGACCAAGGCCCCGCTTCCCCCTGGCGCGAGAAACGGTCTAGACTCGCCCAAAAGGGACGGACTTCTCAGTATGAACGAACGCACCGAGCGCACCCGGCGGCGCAGCAGCCAGAGCGCCACGATCCGCGACGTCGCGGCCCGCGCCGGCGTGTCGCCGATGACCGTCTCGCGGGTCATCAACCGCGAGGCCACGGTCAAGGAAGAGACGCGGGCGCTGGTCGAGCAGGCCATCGCCGAGCTGAACTACGCCCCCAACCCCGCCGCCCGCAGCCTGGCGGGCAGCGCCCCGTTCCGCATCGGCCTGCTCTACGACAACCCCTCGACCGGCTACCTGTCGGAGTTCCTGGTCGGGGCTCTGGACGAGAGCAGCCGCACCGGCTCGCAGATCGTCATCGAGAAGTGCGCCGAGCCCGAACTGGCCGGCGCCACCCTGGCCCGCCTGCTGAAGACCGGCGTCGACGGTCTGATCCTGCCGCCGCCGCTGTGCGAATCCCAGACCGTGCTGGCCGAGGTGAAGGCCGCCGGCGCCGCCGCCGTGGCCGTCGCGCCCGGCACGGCCAGCAGCGACATGGCCACCATCCGCATCGACAACGAGGCGGCCGCCTTCGAGCTGACCCAGCACCTGCTGGCGCTGGGCCACAAGCGCTTCGGCTTCATCAAGGGCCACCCCAACCAGACGGTCAGCCAGCAGCGGATGGACGGCTTCATGACCGCCCTGAAGGCCGCCGGGATCCCGCAGGAAGACGTCCGCGTCGAGCAGGGCTATTTCACCTACCGCTCGGGCCTGGAGGCGGCCGAACGGCTGCTGAACGTCAAGGAGCGGCCCACCGCCATCTTTGCCGCCAACGACGACATGGCCGCCGCCACCGCCGGTCTCGCCCATCGCCTGGGCCTGGACGTGCCGGGCGACGTCTCGATCGTCGGTTTCGACGACACCTCGATCGCCGCCAACATCTGGCCGGCCCTGACCACCGTCCACCAGCCCATCGCCGCCATGGCCCGCGCCGCCGTCGACCTGGTGCTGGAAGAGATCCGCCGCCACCGGGATGGGACTGGGGAGCCGCGGCAGCTGATGCATCCGCATACGCTGATCGTGCGGGATTCGGCGGGCCCGGCGCCGGTCTAAGTCCCCTCTCCCATAGGGAGGGTGAGGGGTTTCCCGGCCGGCCGCCCACAACTCCCGTCATTCCCGCCCTTGTGTCGGGAACCTCTCTGTCCGCCGCAAGGGCGGTTGGGGCGGCGTGCTTAGCACGCCGCTTGCGTCTCACGTATCAGCGGTACCAGGGGTTCCCGCCACAAGGGCGGGAATGACGGGAATCTTGGGAAGGTCGCCGGGGAGGAAGAGCGCACAGCGCTTCTGCCGAAGACCTCAGAACAGTTGTCAGACAACTCCCTTGCGCCCCGCCACATGTTAGCGCTAACAAGTCAGGGAGTTACGAAGCGTGGCGGCTGGGCGACGATCCCTGCCCGCGCGAAAGGGAGAAAACGCGGTGGGCGTGACGCAATACCTTCCCGAGGACTGGCGGGAAGCGACCCTTCTGGGCCGCATCGACTTCGGCCAGGGCCCGACCCCCGTCCTGATCCGCGGCGGCCACGTCGAGGACGTCAGCAAGATCGCTCCCACCGTCGCCGACCTGATGAACGCCTACGCCCCGGGCGACGCGATCCCGCGCGGCGTCGACAAGGGTCCACTCGAAAAGCTCGATCTGCGCCCCGTCTGGGACGACCCGCAGGGCAATGCGCCGGCCAAGCTGCTGGCCCCCGTCGACCTGCAATGCCTGAAGGCCGCCGGCGTCACCTTCGCCGTCTCGACCCTGGAACGGGTGATCGAGGAGCGCGCCCGCGGCGACGCCGCCAAGGCCCTGGAAATCCGCCAGCAACTGTCCGACCGCATGGGCGGCGACCTCAAGAGCGTCGAGCCGGGTTCGGAAGGCGCCGCGCGCCTGAAGGAAGCCCTGGTCGCCGACGGCCTGTGGTCGCAGTACCTGGAAGTGGCCATCGGCCCCGACGCCGAGATCTTCACCAAGGGTCCGACGCTGTCGTCGATGGGCTGGGGCGACCAGGTCGGCGTCCGCGAGGACAGCCACTGGAACAACCCCGAGCCCGAAGTCGTGCTGCTGGTCGACGGCTCGGGCGAGATCCGCGGCGCGTCGCTGGGCAACGACGTCAACCTTCGCGACTTCGAGGGCCGCTCGGCCCTGCTGCTCAGCAAGGCCAAGGACAACAACGCCTCCTGCTCGATCGGCCCGTTCTTCCGCCTGTTCGACGCCTCGTTCAGCCTCGACGACGTCCGCTCGGCCGAGGTCGAGCTGAAGATCACCGGCCGCGACGACTTCGTGCTCGACGGCAAGTCGAACATGAGCCTGATCAGCCGCGACCCGGCCGTGCTGGCCGGCCAGGCCTATGGCAAGCAGCACCAGTATCCGGACGGCTTCGTGCTGTTCCTGGGCACCATGTTCGCCCCGATCCAGGACCGCGACGCGCCCGGCCAGGGCTTTACGCATAAGATCGGCGACCGCGTCCGCGTCTCGACCCCCAAGCTGGGCGTGCTCGAGAACGAGGTGACCACCTGCGACCAGGCCAAGCCCTGGACCTTCGGCATCTCGGCCCTGATCCGCAACCTGGCCGGCCGCGGCCTGCTGTGATCCTCGTTTCCTCTTTCCAGGCGTAAGCGCATGTCCTCTGCCATCTATCCCAGCCTTCAGGGCAAGCGCGTCGTCATCACCGGCGGCGGCTCCGGCATCGGCGCGGGCATCACCACCGCCTTCGCCCGCCAAGGCGCCGAAGTGATCTTCGTCGACATCGCCGCCGAGGACTCCCAAGCCCTGGTCGCCGACCTGGCCGACGCGGCGATCAAGCCGGTGTTCAAGCAGGTCGACCTGACCGATCTGGAAGCCGTGCAGGCCTTCTTCGCCGAGACGGGTCCCATCGACGTGCTGGTCAACAACGCCGGCAACGACGACCGTCACAGCCTGGCCGACGTGACCCCGGCCTACTGGGACAACCGCATGAACGTGAACCTGCGTCACATGCTATTCTGCGCCCAGGCCGCGGCCCCGGGCATGAAGGCCCGCGGCGGCGGCGCGATCATCAACTTCGGCTCGATCAGCTGGCACCTGGGCCTTGAGGACCTGGTCCTCTACGAAACCGCCAAGGCCGGCATCGAGGGCATGACCCGCGCCCTGGCCCGCGAACTAGGCCCCGACGACATCCGCGTCACCTGCGTGGTGCCGGGCAACGTCAAGACCAAGCGCCAGGAGAAGTGGTACACGCCCGAAGGCGAGGCCGAGATCGTCAAGGCCCAGGCCGTCAAGGGCCGCATCCTGCCGGCCAACGTGGCCTCGCTGGTGCTGTTCCTGGCCTCGGACGACGGCAGCCTGTGCACCGGCCACGAATACTGGATCGACGCCGGCTGGCGATAAGATAGGTCGGCGAAGACCCCCTCCGGCCCTCCGGGCCACCTCCCCCAGAGGGGGAGGATCTACGGCCTCAGATGCTCCCCC
>CBINOL010000198.1:0-6710 GCA_966252285.1 uncultured Caulobacter sp. | reverse complement strand
TCAAAGGGGGAGGGAAAGTGAAAACACGTCATGCCGACACCTCCCCGACGGCCACGGCGAACGCATCGACCGCCGCGACAAGCCGGTCCACCGCCGCCTCCTCGGTGACGGGCGAGACCAGCATCATGTTGTGGAAGGGCGCGATCAGCACCCCTCGGTTGATCAGCCACAGATGCAGCGCTTCCACCGCGTCCTGGTCCAGAACTTTCCGCATCGACGCGGCGTCGCGCGGCGGCGGATCGGCGAGAACGAGCTCCACCCGCGCGCCCACATGCACGACCGACCACGCCAGGCCGCGCTGGGCGATCACGCCCTCCAGCCCCGCCACCAGCCGCTGCGCGCCGGCCAGCATCTTCGCGTAGGCCGCTTCGGTCATCACTTCGGACAGCATGGCCCGCATGGCCGCCATGGCCAGCGCATTGCCCGACAGCGTGGTGCCAATCCCCGACTGGCCCGAACCGATGCGCGCCTGGGCTTCGTCCATCCGCGCCGACAGATCCGCCGTCACGCCCCAGACGGCGGCCGGCACGCCGCCGGCCACGGCCTTGCCCAGCACGAAGACGTCGGGCTCCAGCCCATGGGCCCTGGTGTAGCCGCCGGGGCCGGTGGAGATGGTGTGGGTCTCGTCGATGATCAGCAGCGTCCCCGCCTGGCGCGTCAGCCGGCGCAGGGCGTCGTGGAAGCCTTCGTCAGGCAGGATCATTCCGCAGTTGGTCATCACCGGCTCGGCCAGCACGGCGGCGACGTCGCCAGGCGCCAGCGCGGCCTCGAGGGCCACCAGGTCGTTGAACGGCACGACGCGGGTGCTGGCCGTCAGGTCGTGAACCTGGCCCAGCAGGCCGGGCTTCATCGTGGGTGCCCCGTCCTTCAGCACCACGAAGGCGTCCTCGACCATGCCGTGGTAGCAGCCGTCGAACACCAGGATCACGGGCCTCTGCGTCACCGCCCGCGCCCAGCGGATGGCCGCGCGATTGGCGTCGCTGGCCGTGGTCGCCGCCTGCCACAGCGGCAGGCCGAACCGTTCGGCGAGCAGCTTGCCGACGATCACCGCCGAGGCGGTGGGCAGCATGAACCCGGCACCGCGCCTGGCCTGATCGGCCACCGCTGCGGCCACCGAGGCGTCGCCGTGGCCGAACATCGACGGCGTGTCGCCCAGGCAGAAGTCGTCATACAGCCTGCCGTCGACGTCGGTGATCTGCGCCCCTACGCCCTGGGCGGCGAAGATCGGCGACGGGCACGCCCAGTCGCCCATCCAGTGCATCGGAACCCCGCCCCGCCACACGGCCGACGCCGCCTTGGCCATCGCCACGCTGCGCGGGTGCTCGGCCAGGAACCTGGCGCGCTCGGCGGCGATCAGGTCGGGGAGCGTGCGGGTGAGCTCAGCGATCATCCGGAGCCCCTCCCTACGCCCGTCAGTCCCGCCCTTGTGGCGGGAACCCCGGGTTCAGCCCGCAGGTGAAGCGCCTTGGCGGGCCGGCCCGCCACACCCCTGTCCTTGCGGCGGACAGAGGGGTTCCCGCCACAAGGGCGGGAATGACGGGAAGAAAGGGAATGGGCGGGAGCGTGGCTCATGCCACCCCGCCAAAGCACAGGTACTTGGTCTCGAAATACTCATCGAGACCCTCGGACGATCCCTCGCGGCCCAGGCCCGACTCCTTGACCCCGCCGAACGGCGCCACTTCCGTCGAGATCAGGCCTTCGTTGATCCCAACCATGCCGGCCTCGATGGCCTCGGCCACGCGCCAGCAGCGGCCGACGTCGCGGCTGTAGAAATAGGCCGCAAGGCCGAACGGCGTGGCGTTGGCGAGAGCGACCGCCTCGTCCTCGGTCTCGAACTTCACGATCGGCGCGACGGGGCCGAAGATCTCTTCGTTGAAGAGGCGCATGTCCGGCGTCGCGCCGGTCAGCACCGTGGGCTGGTAGAACAGGCCGCCCAGGTCGTGGCGCTGGCCGCCGACCTCGACCCGGGCGCCGGCCGCGACGGCCTCGTTCACCAGGGCCTCGACCTTGACGATGGCCTTGTCGTTGATCAGCGGGCCGATCACCACGCCCTCGCCCGTCCCCGGCCCCACCTTCATCGCCGCCACCTTCTCGGCGAGGCGCGCGGCGAAGGCGTCGTGGATGCCGGCCTGCACGATCAGGCGGTTGGCGCAGACGCAGGTCTGGCCGGTGTTGCGGTACTTGCTGGCGATCGCGCCGTCGACGGCGGCCTCCAGGTCGGCGTCGTCGAAGACGATGAAGGGCGCGTTGCCGCCCAGCTCCAGCGACAGCTTCTTCATGGTGCCGGCGCACTGGCCGTAGAGCACCTTGCCCACCGGGGTCGAGCCAGTGAACGACAGCTTGCGCACCCGGCCGTCCTCGCACAGGGCCTTGCCGATGGCCGAAGCATCCGTGCCGGTGACCACATTGAGCACGCCGGCCGGCACGCCCGCCTCGACGGCCAGACGAGCGATGGCCAGGGCGCACAGCGGCGTCTCGGCGGCCGGCTTGACCACCACGGTGCAACCGGCGGCCAGGGCAGGACCGACCTTGCGGGTGATCATGGCGATCGGGAAGTTCCACGGCGCGATGGCCGCGCAGACCCCGATCGGCTGCTTGATCGAGGCCAGCCGCTTCTTCGGATCGGGCGTCGGAATGGTGTGGCCGTAGCCGCGCTTGGCCTCCTCGGCGAACCAGTCGATGAAGCTGGCCCCATAGGCCACCTCGCCCTTCGACTCGGCCAGCGGCTTGCCCTGCTCGGCCGTCATCAGCCGCGCCAAGTCGTCGGCGTGGGCGAGCATCAGGTCGCTCCACCGGCGCAGGATCGCGCCCCGCTCCTTGGCCGTCCTGGCCGCCCAGGCCGGGAACGCCCGATGCGCCGCCTCGATGGCGATCCTGGTCTCGGCCGCGCCCAGCTCGGCGACCTCGGCGATCGTCGCGCCGTCGGCCGGATTGGTCACGGCGAAGGTCGCCTCGCCCTCGATCCACAGGCCGTCGATCAGGGCGGCGGTTTCGACAAGGTTCAGGGCGGTCATGGGGGCTTACCTCAGCGTTACGGACACCGACTTCAGGTCGGCGTACTTGTGCAACGCATGAAGGCTGCGGTCACGGCCGAAGCCCGACTGCTTGAAACCCCCGAACGGCATGGTGATGTCGCAGGCGTCCCAGCCGTTAACCCAGACGAGGCCCGCCTTCAGCTTCCGCGCCCCCTTCAGGCCGCGGTTGATGTCGCTGGTCCACAGGCCCGCGGCCAGGCCATAGACCGTGTCGTTGGCCAGGGCGAAGGCCTCGTCCTCGCCGGTGAAGCTCATGACGCCGAGGACGGGTCCGAACACCTCTTCCCTGGCGAGTTTGTGGCTCGGCCGCACGCCGTCGAAGATCGTCGGCTCCACATAGAAGCCGCCGGTCTCGGCCCGCACCTGGGCGCCGCCCAGCACCGGCGCTGCGCCCTCCTCGCGGGCCTTTTCGATATAGCTGAGCGCGGTCTGCATCTGCCGCTCGCTGACCATGGCCCCGAACCCGGTGTCGGGATCCAGCGGATCGCCGACCTGGATGGAACGAGCCACCGCGACCACCTTCTCCAGGAACTCGTCCTTGATCGACGCCTCGACCAGCAGCCGCGAGGCGGCCGTGCAGACCTCGCCCTGGTTATAGAACACGCCCCAGGCGGCGGCCTGCGCGGCCGCATCCAGGTCGGGGCAGTCGGCGAAGACGATCTGGGGCGACTTGCCGCCCAGCTCCAGCGACACGCGCTTGAGATTGCTCTGGGCCGCATATTCCATCAGCCGCCGGCCGGTGGGCCCCGAGCCGGTGAAGGCGATCATGTCGACGTCCATCGACCGCGCCAGGGCCTGGCCGGCGATCGCGCCGAAGCCCGGCACGACGTTCAGGACCCCTGCCGGGAGCCCGGCTTCGAGGGCCAGTTCGCCCAGCTTCAGCGCCGTCAGCGGCGACTGCTCGGCGGGTTTGAGGACGACGGAATTGCCCATCGCCAGGGCCGGCGCGACCTTCCACATCGCCATGTGCAGCGGGAAGTTCCACGGCACGATGGCCCCGATCACCCCCAGCGGCTCGTGGGTGGCGAAGCTCAGGCGATCGGCCGGCGAGGCGCCGACCTCGCCATAGACCTTGTCAAGGGCTTCGGCGTACCAGCGGGTGGTGTTGATCGCGAGCGGGATGTCGACGGCCCGGGCGTCGCGGATCGGCTTGCCGACATCCAGGCTCTCCAGCAGGGCCAGGTCCTCGGCGTCGCGCTCCATCAGCTCGGCCAGCCGGAACAGCACCTTCTTCTTCTGGCGCGGATGCAGGTCGCGCCAGCGGCCGTCCTCGAAGGCGGCGCGGGCGGCGGCCACGGCGCGCTCGACATCGGCGACGTCGCAGGCGGCCACCTTGTTGAGCACCGCCCCGTCGCGCGGCCCGACATTGTCGAAGGTTCCGCCCGAGGCCGCATCGACCAGCGCGCCGCCGATCACCGCCCGGCCGGGAAGGGCCAGGCGGGTCAGCTGTTCGGAGATGGCTGCGGGAATGCTCACGCCTTGCCTCATAAAACTGTGATCACAGTTTGCCCCGTCGGAGCGACTGTCAAGCCGGCGCCGGCCTCGACCGCCGCACGCATCTTGTCCATGCCTTCGGACAGGTCAGCGGCGATGGCCCGGCGGGCGCCCTCGGCGTCGCGGGCCTTGAGGGCGTCCATGGCCTCGGCGTGGCGATCGGCCGGCAGGCTGCCGGTGCCGACCCGCCCGAACACCACCCGCATGAACGGCCCGATCTGCAGCCACAGGCCGCCGGCCATGGCCAGCAGGACCTCGGCCCCGGCCCGCTCGTAGATGGCGAAGTGGAACGCGTGATTGGCGACCATGTAGCGGTCGACGTCGCCCACCCGCAGGGCTTCTTCCAGGTCCTGGTCGATGGCTTTGAGCCTGCGCACCAGGGCTTCCCCGGCCCTGGGCGCGGCGCGGGCGGCGAGCTCCGGCTCGATCCATCGCCGCGCCAGTTCCAGCTGCTCCAGCCGCTCGGCGGTCAGGGAGGGCACGCTCAAACGCTTGTTGGCGGGGTTGATGGCCAGGGCCCGTTCGGCGACGAGACGGCGCACCGCGTCGCGCACTGGCATGGGGCTGACCCCCAGCTCGGCCGCCAGGCTGCGCAGGGACACGCCGACGCCCGGCGCGATCTTGCCGGTGATCAGAGCCTGGCGAATGGAGTCGTAAACCTGGTCATGCACCGCCGTGGAATCGGCCAGGGCACGGCGCGTTTTCGGCTCGGCCATGTCCCCTCCTCTCGGCGACGCAAACCAGGGGTTGCCAGCTAGCCGATAATTGCGATCACAATGCAAGGTCTCAGACTTGGAGCGCGAGATGCCCGACTTCGGCGCCAACGACCTCGACGCCTACTGGATGCCGTTCACGCCCAACCGGCGGTTCAAGGCCAATCCGCGCCTGCTGGGCTCGGCCAAGGACATGCACTACGCCACGCCCGAAGGCCGTCAGATCCTCGACGCCACCTCGGGGCTGTGGTGCGTCAACGCCGGCCACGGGCGGACGGCGATCACCGAGGCGATCCGCAGGCAGGCCGGCGAGATGGACTATGCGCCCAGCTTCAACCTCGGCCACCCGCTGGCCTTTTCCTTCGCCTCGCGCCTGACCCAGGTGACGCCGAAGGGCCTGGACCGGATCTTCTTCACCAATTCGGGCTCGGAGTCGGTCGACACGGCGCTCAAGATAGCGCTGGCCTATCACCGCGCCCGCGGCAAGGGGACCAAGACCCGACTGATCGGCCGCGAGCGCGGCTATCACGGCGTCGGCTTCGGCGGCATCTCGGTGGGCGGCATCCCCAAGAACCGCATGTACTTCGGCTCCCTGCTCACCGGCGTCGACCACCTGCCCCACACCCACGGCATCCCCGAGAACCTGTTCAGCCAGGGCCTGCCCAGGCACGGCGCGCACCTCGCCGGCGACCTGGAACGCATCGTCGCCCTGCACGACGCCTCCAACATCGCCGCCGTCATCGTCGAGCCCGTCGCCGGCTCGACCGGCGTCCTAGTACCGCCCGAAGGCTACCTGCAGAAGCTGCGGGCGATCTGCGACAGGCACGACATCCTGCTGATCTTCGACGAGGTGATCACCGGTTTCGGCCGCGTCGGCGCGCCGTTCGCCGCCGACCGCTTCGGCGTGACGCCCGACCTGCTGTGCATGGCCAAGGGCCTGACCAACGCCGCCGTGCCGGCCGGGGCGGTGGCCGCCAGCACGGCGATCTACGACACCATGCTCGACGGCGCCGACGCGCCGATCGAGCTCTTCCACGGCTACACCTATTCGGGCCATCCGCTGGCCTGCGCGGCCGGCCTGGCGACGCTGGAGATCTATCAGGGCGAGGGCCTGTTCGAGCGGGCTTTGGCCATCGAGCCCTACTGGCGCGCGGCCGTCCATGCCCTGCGGGACGCCCGCCACGTGATCGACATCCGCGACTTCGGCCTGATCGCCGGCATCGAACTCGCCCCCCGCCCCGGGGCCCCGACGGCCAGGGCCATGGAAGCTTTCGAAGCCGCCTTCGACCAGGGCCTTCTGATCCGCGTCACCGGCGACATCATCGCCCTGTCGCCGCCGCTGATCATCGAGGAAAGCCAGATCGACCAGATCGTCGAGACGATCAGGAAGGTGCTGGCGGCGGTGGAGTAGGATCCCTCTCCCCTTGCGGGAGAGGGTGGCCTGCGAAGCAGGTCGGGTGAGGGGTCT
>CBINOL010000197.1:0-6721 GCA_966252285.1 uncultured Caulobacter sp. | reverse complement strand
GCTGGCTGCGCATCGGCGGCTACTGGTACCCGCGCGGCGGCATCCCGATCGACGTCTTCTGGCAGACCGGCCCGGCGCCGGAAGGCCTGTGGGTGCCCGACCAGGGCGTGGCCCCGTACCGCGGCCGGGGGTGAGCCGAAGATCCCGATCCCTCTCCCCTTGCGGGAGAGGGTGGCCTCCCGGAGGGAGGTCGGGTGAGGGGTCTCTCAAAAGCAGGACGCCGCGACAGCCGATCAGCTGTCGCGGCGTTTTTTGTGGGTGCGACCCCTCATCCGTCGGCTTCGCCGACACCTTCTCCCGCAAGGGGAGAAGGAACTAAGCGCTCCACTCGCTCGTGATCGCCGCCACGTCGGGCCGCACGCGCTCCTGCGGCTGTTCCGCCGGCGTGCCGATGTAGAGGAAGCCGGCCACCTTCTCGTTCTCGGCCACGCCGAGGATGTCGAGCGCCCGCTGGTCGAAGCTGTACCAGTCGGTGATCCAGTTGGCGCCGTAGCCCATGGCCGAGGCGGCCAGCAGCAGCTGGGTGCAGACCGCGCCGGCGCTCATCACCTGCTCCCATTCGGGCACCTCGTGCGGCACAGGGCGCGAGATGACGGCGATGGCCAGGGGCGGGGTCGTCAGCTTGCGCATGGCGGCCGTGGCCTTGGTCGGATTGGCCTGGTCGGCGGCCAGCGGCGCGATCTTCGCCGCGAAGGCCGCCTTGGCCTCGCCGCGCAGGATGACGAACCGCCAGGGAGACAGCTTGCCGTGGTCGGGCACGCGGGCGGCCAGGCGCAGCAGGTCGGCCAGCTCGTCCTCGCTGGGGCCGGGGGCGTGCAGGGTCATCGCCGAGGCCGAGCGTCGGCGCGCCAGGAAGGCGAGAACCTCGGGCGTCGCCTCGATCGCGATCGGTTCGCCGAATTCGGGGGCGGGGGGAATAGAACCGGCCAAGACGATCTCCTGAAAGCGCGCTACAGGCACGTCACCTATGGCCGAGCCTCGGCCGGCACAAGTCGCGAGCCGTTCGCATGTCCGATAAATTCGCCTGGCTGAAACCGCACGGCGAGGCCTGGGGCGTCACCAGCGCCAAGGTCGTCTACGACAATCCCTGGATCAATGTGACCGAGTATCAGGCCGTCGCCCCGACCGGAAATCCGGCGCTGTACGGCAAGGTCAGCTTCAAGAACCAGGCGATCGGCATCGTGCCGCTGCACGCCGACGGCACCGTCACCCTGGTCGGCCAGGCCCGCTTTCCGCGCGGCAACTACAGCTGGGAGATCCCCGAGGGCGGCGCGCCGATGGGCGAGGATCCGCTGGACGGCGCCAAGCGCGAGCTGGCCGAAGAGGTGGGCCTGGCCGCCGCCGACTGGCGCCCGATCCTGAAGATGGAGCTCTCCAACTCGATCAGCGACGAGGTCGCCCACGGCTTTCTGGCCCTCGACCTGTCGCCGACCAGGGGCGAGCCGGACGAGACCGAGGACCTGGCGGTGGCTCGCGTGCCGTTCGCCGATGCGCTGGACGCGGCGGTCGCTGGGCGAATGCCGGACTCGTTGACGGTGGCGTTACTGCTCCGGGTGCACCATATGGCGGTCGTGGGCGAGCTGCCGGCCGATCTGGCCGCGCTCGTCCTGCGCCGCTGAGTGTGTGCGTCGCCTGTTCGGCTGGAGCGTTTTGAATAAATATGCTCTAGTCACCGCTGGGAAGGGAGAGCCCCGTGGCCAAGCCTCTTGAAGTCGTGACCGATAAGGCCGCGCCGCCCGTCTGGGCCGCGCTGCGCAACCAGGCCGAACATGCCGCCAAGGCCGAGCCGGCCCTGGCCTCGCTGCTCAACGCCGTCATTCTCAGCCACGACAACCTGGCCGACGCCCTGACCTTCCAGCTGGCCCGCAAGCTGGGCGACCAGGAGATGCGGGCCATGACCGCCCGCGAGTTCGCCGCCGAGGCCTTCGAAAGCGATCCGGCCCTGGTCGCCGCCGCCGAGGCCGACCTGCGCGCCGTATTCGAGCGCGACCCGGCCACCAAGGGCTACGTCCAGCCCTTTCTGTTCTTCAAGGGCTTCCTGGCGCTGCAGACCCACCGCGTGTCGCACTGGCTGTGGGAGAACAACCGCGAGACCCTGGCCTTCTACCTGCAGAGCCGCGCCAGCGAAGTCTTCCAGGTCGACATCCATCCGGCCTCGCGCGTCGGCGCGGGCGTGTTCATCGACCACGGCACCGGCATCGTCATCGGCGAGACGGCTGTGGTCGGCGACGACGTCTCGATGCTGCACGGCGTGACCCTGGGCGGCACCGGCGCCGAGCGCGGCGACCGCCACCCCAAGATCGGCAAGGGCGTGCTGCTGGGCGCGGGCGCCAAGGTGCTGGGCAACATCCAGATCGGCGACTACGCCAAGGTGGCCTCGGGCTCGGTGGTGCTGAAGCCCATCCCGGCCCACTGCACCGCCGCCGGCGTGCCGGCCCGCATCGTCAACTGCCCCACCTGCGAAGAGCCGGCCCGGACCATGGACCACACCCTGGCCGACGTGGTGTACGACTACGTGATCTGAGGGCTTTCTGGGCTTGAGTTCCAAAGTCCGTCATCCCGGAAAGCGCGTAGCGCTTATCCGGGACCCAGGAGACTGGGCGCGGCGAAGGGTTCATCCCCCAAGGCGGTGGACATGCGTTGCGGCTGCCCCTGGGTCCCGGCTCTACGCTACGCTTCGGCCGGGATGACGATGGATAGAGGTCTTCAACGGCAAGCCACGAGCCGCGCCGTCTCCAGCCTCGTCGGCTTCTCCGCCGCCATCCCGTAGATCGCCAGCGCCCACAGGGCCGCGACCGCCGCCCACTGGGCCGGCGTGATGTTCCGCTGCTTTTCCATGTCCCGTTTATCCGGCGGTTGCCCCCGCGCGGCTAACGACTTATCGGTCGAGGTCTGTGAGGTTTCGTCACATGGCTCGACGTCCGCTGCCGCCGCTGAACGCCCTGCGCGCCTTCGAGGCCTTCGGCCGGCGCGGCCGCATGACCCTGGCCGCCGACGAGCTGTGCGTCACCCATGGCGCGGTCAGCCGCCAGATCCGCCAGCTGGAGGACCATCTGGGCGTCGCCCTGACCGAGGGCCCCCGCAACCGCCTGACCATGACCGAGGCGGGGCTGAAGCTGGCCCAGGGGCTGACGCGGGCCTTCGACATCCTCGAGGAGTCCGTGCCGCGTCCGCCGGAGGACGAGCCGAGGCCTACCGTGGTGTCGTGCCTGCCGACCTTCGCCATGAAGTGGCTGATCCCGCGCCTGCCCGACTTCCTCGAGCGCTTTCCCGACACGCCGGTGCGGGTGGCCGAGTCCAACGGGCCGTTCGACTTCCGCGCCGACGGGATCGACCTGGCCATCCGCATGCGCGATCCGGCCGGTCCGCCGTCGCCGGACGGCGAGGCGACGGCCTTTCTCGACACCCATGTCGGTCCGGTCGTGGCGCCGGACCTGGCCGGGCGGGCGTCCAGCGTCGAGGGCCTTCTGACCCTGCCGCGCCTGCACACGCGCACCTTCCTGCACGGCTGGGACCAGTGGGCCGAGGGGGGGCGGGCGTCGCCTTGCCGCCAGCCGGGCTGGTGCGCGAGTTCGGCCACTATTTCTACATGATCGAGGCCGCCGCCGCGGGGCTGGGCGTGGCCATGGTTCCGCACGCCTTCGTCGAGCGCGACCTGGCGGCCGGCCGGCTGGTCGCGCCGCTGGGCATGGTTCCCCAGCCCACCCTGCTTTGCGCGCTGACCCCGCTCGCCGGCGCCTCGCGCGGGGCCCGACGGTTCCGCGACTGGCTGGTCGAGCAGGGGCGAGCCTCGCCGTCGCCGCCGTTTTCTCAACAGACCTGATCGGGCGCCCGCGCAAAAGGCCTTACACTTTGCGCCGTGGACCTCTAGTTTCCCGCCATTCCGCCCCACGGGGGCGAAAGACCAACAACGAGATCAGGAGCCCCCCGTGGACGCCGCCGCCATCGCCAAGCTCGAAGCCCACCTGAAGCGCACCTTCGGCAACCCGCACATCGCCGTGAAGGCCCGTCCGAAGCAAAAGGACTCGGCCGAGGTCGAAGTGAAGGGCGAGTTCATCGGCGTCGTCTTCCAGGACGAGGACGAGGACGGCTCGTACATGTTCGAGATGGCCATCCTGGCCGAAGACCTCGACTAAGCCTTTCGCCTGTTCAGGCAGGAAGCGGCCGCTCCGGTTTCTCCGGGGCGGCCGTTTTCGTTTGGGGCGTCTCTACTTCAATCTCGTCAGTCCCGCCCTTGTGGCGGGAACCCCTGGGTCCGCTTGCACGTGAGATGCAAGCGGATCGCTGGCGATCCGCCTCTCTCGCATTTGCGGCCGACAGAGGGTTTCCCGCCACAAGGGCGGGAATGACGGGAGTAGGGGAGGGGGCGGCGGCTAAGTCGCCATCGTCTTGACCCCGCGCCGGATCAGCAGCGAGGCGCCGGCCGCGATCAGGCCGGCGACGCCGGCAAGGACGAAGGCCTGGACGTACTGGCCCTGGGCGGCGCGGATCATGCCCGCGCCGACGGCGGCCGTGGCCGCGCCCAGCTGGTGGCCGGCTGCGATCCAGCCGAACACGATCGGGCCGTCGCGGTCGCCGAAGGCCTGGGTGGCCAGGCGCGCGGTCGGCGGCACGGTGGCGATCCAGTCCAGGCCGTAGAGCACCGCGAACACCGACAGGCTGACGATCGAGAAGTCCGAATAGGGCAGGTAGATCAGCGAGAGGCCGCGCAGGGCGTAGTAGACGAAGAGCAGCTTGCGCGGGTCGTAGCGGTCGGTCAGCCAGCCCGAGGCCGTGGTGCCGAAGAGGTCGAACAGGCCCATCAGGGCCAGCAGGCCGGCGGCGCGGACCTCGGGCATGCCCCGGTCGCCGCAGAAGGCGATCATGTGCACGCCGATCAGGCCGTTGGTGGTCAGGCCGCAGATGAAGAAGCCCAGGAACAGCAGCCAGAAGGTCCGGGTCCTGCTGGCCCGCGCCAGGGCCCCGAAGGCGCCGGCCAGGGCGTTGGAGGCGGACGCCCACGGCGGCTCCACCCAGTCGTCGCCCGCACCGAACGGCTTGTGGCCGATGTCGGACGGGCGCTCGGGGATCAGCAGCCAGGCGATCGGGGCCATGACGGCGGCGACGGCGGCGACAGTCAGCACCACGGGGCGCCAGCCGCCGTGCTCGGCGATGAAGGCCATGGCCGGCAGGAAGATCAGCGAGCCGGTGGCCGTGGCGGCGGTCAGGAGGCCCAGCATCAGGCCGCGCCGCTCGACGAACCAGCGATTGACGATGGTCGCGCCCAGCACCATGGCCACCGCCCCGCTGCCGAAGCCCGCCAGCACGCCCCAGGTGGCCACGTAGTGCCAGCTCTGGGTCATGAAGGCTGAAAGCCCCGTGGAGACGGCCATCAGCACCAAAGCAAGGCTCACCGTCTTGCGCACGCCGAACGACTGCATCAGCGCCGCCGCGAAGGGCCCCGTGAGACCGTAGAGGAAGATGCCGATCGCCGCGGCCAGAGAGATCGAGCCGCGGTCCCAGCCGAAGCTCTTTTCCAGCGGCAGGATCAGCACGCCCGGCGCGGCGCGCAGGCCGGCGGCGGCCAGCAGGGCCAGGAAGGTCACGCCGGCCACGACGAAGGCGTAGTTGCGGCCGAAGGGGCGTCGGATCGTCGCCATGCTGGCTTCCTCGCGGAGAATGTAACCGATCGGTACGGGTCTTGATGGCGTTGTACGTACCGGTTAGTAACATCGTCAAGAGGCCTTCTGAGCTATGACGAAAACCGACGCCGACGCCCCCCTGCACCTCCAGCCCTACGGGCCGGGCCCGCGCGCGGCCGAGAAGATCTTCGAGACGGCCCGCGACCTGTTCTACCGCGAGGGCATCCGCGCCGTCGGCGTCGACGAGATCGTCAGCAAGGCGGGCGTGACCAAGCCCAGCCTCTATCGCAGCTTCAAGTCCAAGGACGACCTGGTCGCCGCGGTGCTGCGCGAGGTGGAAGAGGGCTTCTGGGACCGTTTCAAGTCGGCCGAGGACGCCTTTCCAGACGATCCCAAAGCCCAGATGGTCGCCTATTTCGAAGGCCTGGCCGCGCGCTCGGGCGGCGCCGACTATCGCGGCTGCGCGCTGAGCAACGCCGTCGTCGAATATCCCGATCGCAGCCATGCCGGCCGGGCGGTGTCGCAGACCCACAAGCAGGACCTGCGCGAACGCCTGCGGGCCAAGGCGCAGGCCATGGGGGCGTCGGACCCCAAGGCCCTGGGCGATGCGATGATGCTGCTGATCGAGGGTGTCTTCACCTCCAGCCAGATGTTCGACGACGACGACAAGCCGGCCCTGGCGGTGGTGGGGGCGGTCAGGGCCCTGATCGCGGCCTATTGCCCGTGAGCAACGACATCGGCGAGCGCGAACTGGTTCACAAGCGGGTCGAGCGCGTGCGACGAATCCTGTTCGAGGTTTGGGATCCAGTTTGCGTCTTCCCGAACCAGAAGCTGGCGGACGAGTACGACAGCTACATTTCGTCAGTTCTGCAGATGCTCGACGCCGGGGCCTCGGCGTTGGGCATTGCGCAGCGCCTCATGGAAATCGAAGACGGCCTCTACGCCGGGGGGCGGGACGAGCGATGGGCCGTCTGCCTGGGCGCGGCCTGCCTGCTGCTTGAGACCAGCCCGACGCACCTTCTCGACCGTCCCGTTTGGTCCAGCCTGACCGGCCGACAGGCCGAGTCGCTGGTCCTCGCCGGCTCGGTCCGCCGCGGCGC
>CBINOL010000196.1:0-6732 GCA_966252285.1 uncultured Caulobacter sp. | reverse complement strand
CCCCCAGACCCCCAGAGAGCGGGTGGGGGGGGGTCGGGGGCGCCCCCCCCCCCGCCCCCCCGTTCTCAGCTTTCGAGACGCTGGCCGTCCAAGCCATTCACCAGTCAGGGCGGCGTCCGCCAAGAGACCGTCCCGCCTACTCCCCCATCCGAAACACCGCCCGCTGCACGCAGCGCGGCTGGCCGTCGAAGATCGCCACCCGGGCGGCGGCGGGCGGCGCCCAATAGGCCGTGATCTTCGAGGTCTCAACGGCGAGAGCGCCGGGACCGGTGAAGTCGCAGACCTGGGCCTCACGCTTGCGGCCGTCCAGGCGATAGACGTGGCGCGAGCACTGCGCGTGGCCGATCCGGCGCGACAGGCGCGCGTCGTCGAACTGGGTGGTCATCGGCGCACGGCGGGAGACGGCCGTGAACTGGGCCGCCGAGATGACCGGGCAGGGGTCTCCGTCCAGGCTCCAGCGGACGGCCTCTTTCGCCCGGGCTTCCTGGCCGGCCTTGTGTTCGGCGCGATACCAGAAGCTGGCCAGGGGCGAGACCACGGCCGCGGCGAACAGCAGGCGCAGCGGCCACGGCGGCAGGCGCCTGCCCTCCACGCGGACCTCGCCGGCATGGCGTCGCGGACGCCGGCGCTCTTGGCCAAGATTCCGCTCGAACATCCCCGCTCCCCCTGCCGTCATCGCGATTCAATAGCCTTGCGAGGGTGATCATCGCCAGGGCGCAGCTTCGGAAAGCCGGTCATTCCAGAGGTTGGATTTCCACAAAGCTTGAAACCGCGCTATGCAGCGCCGACCTCCGGCCGACACCGGACCTTTCGAGATTCCCGAGACGACGATGCCTAGCCTCAACGAGATCCGCAGCACCTTCCTCGACTACTTCGGCAAGGCCGACCACGCCGTCACGCCGTCGGCCCCGCTGGTGCCGCAGAACGATCCGACCCTGCTGTTCGTCAACGCGGGCATGGTGCCGTTCAAGAACGTGTTCACCGGCGCCGAGACGCCCGCCCATCCGCGCGCGGCCAGCTCGCAGAAGTGCGTCCGCGCCGGCGGCAAGCACAACGACCTCGACAATGTCGGCTACACCGCCCGCCACCACACCTTCTTCGAGATGCTGGGCAACTTCTCGTTCGGCGACTACTTCAAGGAACAGGCGATCCACCACGCCTGGACCCTGCTGACTGGCGAGTTTGCGCTGCCCAAGGACAAGCTGCTGGTCACGGTGTACCACACCGACGACGAGGCGGCCGATCTGTGGAAGAAGATCGCCGGCCTGTCCGACGACAAGATCATTCGCATCCCGACCAGCGACAACTTCTGGTCCATGGGCGACACCGGTCCCTGCGGCCCGTGCTCGGAAATCTTCTACGACCACGGCGAAGGCATCTTCGGCGGCCCTCCGGGCAGCCCCGATGAAGACGGCGACCGCTTCATCGAGATCTGGAACCTGGTGTTCATGCAGTTCGAGCAGATCGCCGGCGGCGAGCGCTTGGCGCTGCCCAAGCCGTCGATCGACACCGGCATGGGCCTGGAGCGCATCGCCGCCGTGCTGCAGGGCGTGCACGACAACTACGACATCGACCTGTTCAAGGCCCTGATCGCCGCCTCGGTCGAGCTGACCGGCGTCAAGGCCGAGGGCGACCAGGCCCCGTCGCACCGCGTCATCGCCGACCACCTGCGCTCGTCGTCGTTCCTGCTGGCCGACGGCGTGACCCCGTCGAACGAAGGCCGCGGCTACGTGCTGCGCCGGATCATGCGCCGGGCCATGCGTCACGCCTACCTGCTGGGCGCCAACGAGCCCCTGATGCACCGTCTGGCCCCGACCCTGGTGGCCGAGATGGGCCAGGCCTATCCGGAACTGCGCCGCGCCGAGGCCTCGATCGTCGAGACCTTGCGCCAGGAAGAAGAGCGCTTCCGCACCACGCTGGGTCGCGGCATGGGCCTGCTCGACGACGCCACCGCCAATCTGAAGAGCGGCGACGTGCTGGACGGCGAGACCGCCTTCAAGCTCTACGACACCTATGGCTTCCCGCTCGACCTGACCCAGGACGCCGTGCGCGCCAAGGGCCTGACCGTCGACACCGACGGCTTCGACGCGGCCATGCAGAAGCAGCGTGAGATGGCGCGCGCCAACTGGGCCGGTTCGGGCCAGCAGGGCGCCGCGGCCGCCTGGTTCTCGATCAAGGAAAAGGCCGGCGCCACCGACTTTGTCGGCTATGAGACCACCGAGACGACCGGGGTCGTGAAGGCCATCGTCGTCGACGGCGCCGAGGTCGAGGCCGCTTCGGCCGGCCAGACCGTGGACGTGCTGCTCGACCGCACCAGCTTCTACGCCGAGAGCGGCGGCCAGGCCGGCGACACCGGCGTGATCGAGGCCAATGGCGCGGAGAGCCGCGTGCTCGACACCCAGAAGCAGGCCGGCGAGCTGCACGTGCACCGCGTCGAGCTGGCGGGGCCCCTGAAGGTCGGCGACAAGGTCGTGGCCTCGGTGGACGCCGATCGCCGCCACACCACCCGCTCCAACCACTCCGCCGCCCACCTGGTGCACGCGGCCCTGCACCATGTGCTGGGCCCGCACGTCGCCCAGAAGGGCCAGATGGTCGATGGTGAGCGCATGCGCTTCGACTTCAGCCACGGCGGTCCGCTGTCGGCTGACGAAATCGAGCGTATCGAGGCCGAGGTCAACGCGGTCATCCGTCAGAACGTGGCGGCCCGCACCGAGGAAATGGCTCCGGAAGCGGCCATCGAGGCCGGCGCCGTGGCGCTGTTCGGCGAGAAGTATGGTGACAGCGTGCGCGTGCTGACCCTCGGCGACAGCCTGACCGAAGCCGGCAAGGCCTACTCGGTGGAACTGTGCGGCGGCACCCACGTGGCCCGCACCGGCGACATCGCGCTGTTCAAGATCGTCTCCGAGCAGGGCGTGGCCGCCGGCGTGCGCCGCATCGAGGCCCTGACCGGCGAGGCGGCTCGCCGCTTCCTGCTCGACCAGGCCGGCGTCGCCAAGGCCCTGGCCGACCAGTTCAAGACCCCGGTCGCCGAGGTCCTGGCCCGCGTCGACGCCCTGGTGGCCGAGCGCAAGAAGCTGGAGAAGGAACTGGCCGAGGCCAAGAAGCAGCTGGCCCTGGGCGGCGGCGGCGCGGCCTCGGGTCCGGAAGACGTCAATGGCACCGCCCTGATCGCCCGCGTCCTCGACGGCGTCGGCGGCAAGGAGCTGCGCGGCGTGGCCGAGGAGTTCAAGAAGCAGCTGGCCTCGGGCGTCGTGGCCCTGGTCGGCACGACCGACGGCAAGGCCGCCGTCACCGTGGCCGTGACCGCCGACCTCGTCGGCAAGTTCAGCGCCGCGGACCTGGCCAAGGCCGCTGTGATCGCCATGGGCGGCCAGGGCGCGGGCGGCAAGCCCGACTTCGCCCAGGGTGGCGCGCCCGACGCGACCAAGGCCGACGACGGCCTGGCGGCGATCAAGGCCGTGCTGGCCGGCTGATACGGATGAAGGGCGATCTTCCCTCTCTCTTAGAGAGAGGGAGGGGCCCGCCGCCGTAGGCGGTGGGAGGGTGAGAGGTTACAGCTATTGCCTGAAGGCCCTCGGTCTTCTGGCGCACGCCGCCTTCGCCGGATCGACAGCCATTCGACGGCCATACCCCAAATCCGCCCTTCCCCGCGGAGGTGGCGACCTGCGGAGTGTGCGGGTTCCTCACGGCCGCGCCTCATCCTGAAACGCAGCTTGGATCCCCGCCTTCGCGGGGACGCTCGGAGAAAAGCGGCCGGCGCCACGGAGTGTCGGTCCGGCCGGGGCCTCACCTAGTTCGGAAAGGGTGAAACCTCTCACCCTCCCGCCGCTTTGCGGCGGGCCCCTCCCTCTCTCAAAGAGAGAGGGATTTGTTACGGCTCCAGCTGGATCTGGCCTTTGCCCAGCTCCAGCCAGTCGGTGAAGGGGCGGTGGTAATAGAGGTCGAAGACCTCGGCCTGCAGCTTGAAGGGCAGGCTGCTCTCGCTGTTCCACAGCATCACGACGCCGGTCTTCTTGGCTGGATCGAACATCATGGTGGCGCGATAGCCGTCGACGGCGCCGCTGTGGCCGGCCAGGCGGTGACCCTGGTAGCCGAAGCTGCGCATGGCCAGGCCGTAGCCGGGCTTTTCCAGCGTGCGGCCCAGCGGCGAGTTGCCGTAGGGCTTGCCGGTGTTGACGCGCGGCCGCTGGATCTCTTCCAGCACGCCGGCGGGCAGGACGGCGGGAGCCAGGCCCATCTGGGCCTGCATCCAGCGGGCCAGGTCGACGATATTGGAGTTCACGCCGGCCGCGGCGGGGGTCAGGTAATAGGCCTCGGCCAGGGTGAGGCGGCGGCCGTAGCGCGACGGACGCGCCCAGTGCTTGGCGTCGCTGAGCTCGCCCATGCCGATCGTGGCGCTGCTCATGCCCAGCGGCAGGAACAGGCGCTGGCGCACTTCCTCTGCGTAGGGACGGTGGGTGGTGGTCTCGACCACCTCGCGGATCGTGTCGAAGGCGACGTTCTGGTAGGTGTGGCAGGTGGCCGGCGGGCACTGGGGCGGCACGTCGCCCAGGGCCTGGCGGATCATCTTGGGCGCGCGGCCGCCCTCAAGCCAGCCGTCATAGGCGTTGCGCGGCAGGCCCGTGCGCTGCGACAGCAGCTGCTCGATCGTCAGGGTTTCCTGGGCGCCCGCCGGCAGGCGCAGGCTGGTGTGGAACTTGCCCAGCGGATCGGCGAGAGCGAAGGCGCCGTCCTGGGCCAGGCGCGCGCTCAGCGAGCCGGCCACGGTCTTGGACAGCGACGCCCAGCGGAACACTGTGTCGGCGCCCACCGCCTCGCCGTCGTCGGGCGCGGTGACGCCGTAGCCCTTCACGAACGACAGCCGGCCGCCCTCGACCACGGCCACGGCCAGCCCGGTCATCGAGCGGTCGTGCATCATCGCCTGGATACGCGCGTCGAGGGCGCGGTAGTCGATCTCGCCGCGCCAGTCCTGCGGCTTCAGCGGCAGGACGACGGGCGTGGCCGCGGCGGCGATCGCCTTGTCGTCGGCGGCGTGGGGCGCGCGGGTGCAGCGCGAGACGCCGAACACCACGCCGCCCAGCAGGACGACGCCGACGGCGGCGACGGCCGCGATCCGCCGGCCGGTCCAGAGGCGACGGCGGAAGGTGAACTGCGAGGTCTTGAGGAACTTGGTCAGGCTGTCCGTCCGTACGCAGGAAAGCAGCGGCCAGACGCCGGCAGCCCCCCGGCGTCGCGTCCGCGACACATGAAACACGAAGCGTCCGTCCTAGCGTTTTGACGGAAGGTCACAACCCCATTTGAGCGGCAGGTTTGGGATTGTCGGGCCGCCGCCGCGCGAGCGGCTTGCCGGGCGCCACCGGGGCGATAACATCGCCGCATGAAACGCTCCGCCGCACTCTTCGCCGCCGTTCTCCTGGCATTCGGCCCCGTCGCCACGTGGCAGGCCAGGGCGCAGATCCACGAGCGGGTCTATCCGGCCCCGAAGACGCCGCTGGACCTCGCGGGCCTGCCGCCGGCCGCCGCTATGATCACGGTCACGACCGCCGACGGCCTGACTTTGAAGGGCGTCGAGGTCGCGCCGCGCGACGGCAAGCCGACTTTTCTGATCTTCCACGGCAACGGGTCGAGCGCCACGAACTCGGTGCGCTGGCTCTCGCCGCTGATCGCCGAGGGTTACGGCGTGGTGGCGGCCGAGTACCGCGAGTACAGCGGCAATCCCGGCCGGGCCAGCGAGAAGGGTCTGGCGGCCGACGCCGACGCCTTCTTCGACAGAGCGCGGAGCGTGGCGGGGAGCGGTCCCCTGATCGTCGTCGGCCACAGCCTGGGCGGCGGCGTCGCTTTCGGCCTGGCCAGCCGGCGCAAACTGGACGCCCTGGTCACCATCGGAACCTTCACGCGGCTGGCGGCCATGGCCCCGGCCATCGCCCGTCCGCTGCTGACCGACCGCTACGACAACAAGGGCGCGATCGCGTCGCTGGACGAGCCGCTGTTCCTGATCCACGGCGACGCCGACCAGGTCATTCCGTACGCCCATGGCGAGGCGTTGCGGGCGCAGGCGGTCGCCGCCCACCGCCAGGGCGCGCTGTTCACTGTGCGAGGCGCCGGCCATGGGCCGGACGCGGCGACGCTAGCCATGGTGCTCAGGGCCGTCGCCGCCAAGCTCGCGAGCGGCGAGGCCACGGCGAAGGTCACCCTGCCGGCCCATGTGCGGCTGGCGCCGTTCTAGGCGGACCCTTCCTTCGACAAAGCTCCGATGGCCCGCTTGGCCAAAACGCAGGGGGACTGAACAAGACTGTTTTTGTCGGCGTCGACACATTCCGCGGACTTCTTTCACTCCGCATCCAAGGACAAAGTCGATGCCGATCAAGGCCACCCCGACCCCCGGCCCGCAGCTGCTGACGCCGACCGACCACACCCTGATCATGATCGACTTCCAGTCGCAGATGGCCTTTGCGACCCACTCGATCGACGCGATCACCCTGCGCAACAACGCCGGCCTGGTGGCCAGCGCCGCCGCCGGCTTCGGCGTCTCGACCATCCTGACCACGGTCGCCGAGAAGAGCTTCTCGGGCCCGATGTTCGCCGAGGTCACCGCGCCGTTCCCGGGCAAGACCCTGCTGGACCGCACCTCGATGAACACCTGGGAAGACGCCCCGGTGATCGAGGAGGTCAACAAGATCGGCAAGGACCGCATCGTGCTGGCCGGCCTGTGGACCAGCGTCTGCATCGTCG
>CBINOL010000195.1:0-6740 GCA_966252285.1 uncultured Caulobacter sp. | reverse complement strand
CGTCCGGCTCGTCGAAGTGGACGAGGCTGTAGCGGTCGGCGTCGCTCTCGATGATGCGGATCAGACTGTTGGTCACCGGCGTGCTCAGCAGCAGCAACACCGTCAGCACGGCGCTCAGCACCGGCAGGCCGGCGGGATCGGACAGCCCCCGGATCTGGTCGCCGCCCAGCAGGCGAGACGCCGGCGCGAACAGCCGGTCGACGAGAAAGAAGGCCAGGATCGCCAGCAGGCTGATCACGCCCACGATCCACAAGGCGTGCTGATGGGCGTAGTGGCCCATCTCGTGTCCGACAACGCCGCGCACCTCGGCGATGTCCGCGCCCTTCTTGAACATGGTGTCGCTCATCGCCACGCGGGCCGAGCCGAACAGGCCCGAGACGTTGGCCGTGTAGGCGTTGGACTGCTTGGAGCCGTCGTAGACGAAGATTCTGCCGGACGGCACGCCGACCTGCCTGGCCATGGCCACGACCTCGTCGCGGACCGGCCCGGACGGCGCGGGCGTGTACTTGTTGAAGATTGGCTCGATGTAGAGTGGTCCAAGCAGCATGCCGATGGCGATGAAGACGGCGGTCAGCCCGCCGCCCCACAGCCACCATGCGCGCGGCGCCTTGCGGATCAGCGCGTAGAGGGCGGCGAAGAACAGGCCGCCGATCAGGCCCATGATGACGAGCGAGATCGCGCTTTCCGTCAGCCAGCCGGTGAAGCTCTGGCTGGTCAGGCCGTATTGCGTGGGCCGCCACCAGTCGCTGTAGATGCTCCAGGGCAGCGACAGCACGGCGTCGAAAACGATGTAGAGCCCGCCGATCCAATAGCTGACCAGCAGCGGACGGTTGCGGCGCCCCTCGAACTTGCGGCGCAGAACGACGAGCACCCCGCTGCGCGCGATCAGGAACGCGACCAGCAGGGCGACCAGCGCGCCCCACAACAACAGCCAGTGGCCGCCGTGCGTGTAGGCGAGCGCCTTGGCCTGCGCCTCGGGCGAAACCTGCGCCAGATAGGCCGCCGTCGCCGCAGCCGGATCGAAGGTCTGAGCCATCCGTGCTTCCCCCGAAAAGCAAACCGCCAGCAGCAAGCCAGAGCGAACGGTCCGCGTCAGGTTAAATCGCCGTCAGGTCGTGTTCGGTAGTCGACGCAAGCGCCTTGGCCCTGGCGGCGGCGGCGCAGCGGTATAGAACTGGACCGATGACCTTCGCTTCGAGGCCCGCCATGCGATTCCCCGCTCGCCGTGACATCCTGCTGGGCCTGGGGGCCGGAAGCGCGCTGACCCTGGCCGGATGCGGCGGCAAGAACGCGGCCGGCGGCCAGAGCGGCGCGGCGCGCGTGGAGGCGACCAAGACCTTGCGCATCGGCCTTGAGGGCACCTACCCGCCGTTCAACTTCCAGGGAGCCGACGGCCAGCTGACCGGCTTCGACGTCGAGTTCGCCAAGGCCCTGGCCGACCAGATGAAGGTCAAGCCGGAGTTTGTCGCCGCACCGTTCGCGGGCTTGCTGGGCGCGCTGGAATCGGGGCGCACCGACGTCGTCGTCAACCAGATCACCATCACGCCCGAACGCGCGGCCAAGTACGACTTCTCCAAGCCCTATACGGTCTCGGGCATCCTGATCATCGTGCCGAAGGCCAAGGCCGGAGCCATCACCGGGCCCGCCGACCTGGCCGGCAAGAAGGTCGGCGTAGGCCTTGGCACCCACTACGAGCAGTGGTTGCGCCAGAACCAGCCCAAGGCCGAGGTCAGCACCTACGACGACGACCCGACCAAGTACCAGGACCTGCGGGCGGGCCGCATCGACGCGGTGCTCAACGACCGTCTCGTGGCCGCCGACTTCCTGAAGACCGCGCCCGATCTGGTCGCCGCCGGCCCGCCCTTCGCCCCGCAGAGCCAGGGCGTGGTGATGAAGCGCGATCCGGCCTTGAAGGTGCTGGTCGACGAGGCCATCGACGCCCTGCGCGCCGACGGGCGCCTGGCCGCCATTTCGCAGAAATGGTTCGGCCTGGACGTGACCCGCTAACCGATGGACGCCGTCGAGCTCATCGCCCAGTCGGCGCCGCTGCTGCTGAAGGGCGCGGTCTATACCGTGCTGCTCAGCGTGATCGGCATGAGCCTGGGCCTGCTGCTGGGTTTTGGCCTGGCGTTGATGCGGCTGTCGCGCTCGCCCTTCCTGCGCTGGCCGGCGGCGGTCTATGTCTCGGCGTTCCGGGGCACGCCGCTGCTGGTCCAGCTGTTCCTGATCTATTATGGCCTGCCCCAGTTCGGCGTGGAGCTTCCGCCGCTGCTGGCGGCCGGCATCGGCTTTTCCCTGAATGTGGCGGCGTATGCGGGCGAGATCCTGCGCAGCGCCATCGCCGCGGTCGACAAGGGCCAATGGGAAGCCGCCGCCGTGCTGGGCCTCACCCGCGGCCAGGCCATGCGCCGGATCATCCTGCCCCAGGCCGCCCGCACCGCCGTCGCGCCGCTGTCCAACAGCTTCATCAGCCTGGTGAAGGACACCTCGCTGGCCGCCACCATCCAGGTGCCCGAACTGTTCCGCCAGGCCCAGCTGATCACCGCCCGGACGTATGAGATCTTCGCCATGTATCTCAGCGCCGCCGCCATCTACTGGATCGTTTCCAGCCTGCTGGCGCTGGGCCAGGGCTGGCTGGAACGCCGCGCGGAGGCCCGCCGATGAGCGCCATCGAGGCCAGGAGCCTGTCCAAGCGCTTCGGCGACACCACCGTCCTGAACGGCGTGGACCTCACGGTCGCGCCCGGCGAGGTCGTGGCCGTCATCGGCCCCAGCGGCTCGGGCAAGAGCACCTTGCTGCGGTGCCTGGCGGGCTTGGAGGCGCTGAACGGCGGAACCCTGTCGATCGCCGGCGTCCAGGCCGACGGCAAGATCCCGCTGGCCCGCGCCCTGAAGGGGCGGGTCGGGTTCGTGTTCCAGAACTTCAACCTCTTCCCGCACAAGACCGCGATCGAGAACGTCGCCGAGGCGCCCATCGTCGTGCGCGGCGACACCCCCGCCAAGGCCCGGGAACAGGCCCTGGAGCTGCTGACCAAGGTGGGCCTGGCCCATCGCGCCGACGCATATCCAGGCGCCCTCTCCGGCGGCCAGCAGCAGCGCTGCGCCATCGCCCGCGCCCTGGCCATGGATCCGGAGGTCATCCTGTTCGACGAACCGACCTCGGCGCTCGATCCAGAGCTCGTGGGCGAGGTGCTGGCGGTCATTCGCGACCTGGCCGCCGAGAAGCGGACGATGATGATCGTGACCCATCAGATGGACTTCGCCCGCGAGGTCGCCGACCGGACGATCTTCATGGACGAGGGCGTCATCCTGGAGGAAGGCCCTTCGGCGACCCTGTTCGCCGAACCCCGCGAAGAGCGAACACGAAGGTTTCTCAGCAAATTGCGAAGCTTGCAGCCATAATTTAGCCTCTGGCGCCCCGCACCCCTCCCGGGCTACGCCGCGTGTGTCTAGAGGCGAGGATTCGTGAAACCCTATATCGACCTGAAAGGCGCTTCGGGCGCCGTCTATCGCTACAAGCTGGCCGAGGATCGCGACCCGCGCACCACGATCGCCGGCAACTACCTCTATGTGAACGCCGAAGGCGTCGTGGTGTTCGCCGGCGAGGCCAACAATCTGCACGACTCCACGCGCGGTTTCGCCGAGGCGGCCGAGAAACATGGCGCCGAGCATCTCTACATCCGCCTGAACGTTTCAGGCGCCGCGCGCGCGGACGAACTGGCCGACCTGCTGGCCGAGCTGTCGCCCGTGGGCAACCCCGCGCAAGCGGAAGACTGATTGCGTCAGGCCTCGGCGAAGAACTCGCCGAGCCTCGCGACCACTTCGGCTTGGGGCGACAGGATCGCCTGCAGGTGGTCGCCCGACGTCGAGACGAACGGCAGGCCGTTGGTCGCCGCGAAGGCTTGGGACGGCGCGTGATAGGGATCCGCCGTCCCGTCCCACAACAACACCGGAACGCCCGCGCCCAGCACCGCCTGCGCCGCGCCGTCCAGTACGTTCAGAGCCTCGAAGCAGGCCTGCATGGCCGGCAGCATTTCCGGCGTCACCCAACCGACCAACGCCGGCGCGACCTGCTGGCTGAAGCCCCAGAAGATGTCGAATCGGATCGGTCCCGCCGGCCCTTTGGGCACGCCGCCCACCAGGTCCCAGCCACCGATCGTCAATGAGGTCAGCCGCTGCGGATAGTGTTTGGCCACGCCCACCGCCATCCAGCCGCCCATCGAGTAGCCGACCAGATGCGCCTTCTCCGCGCCCAGAGCGTCGAGCACGGCCACGATGTCGCCCGCCCGCTGGTCCTGAGCGTAGAGGGCCGGATCGGCCGGCTTGTCGCTGAGGCCATGGCCGAGGGAGTCAATACAGGCCACGGTGAAGCGGTCGGCAAGCGCGGCGACGAAGCCGTTGGCCCGCCAGCTTTCGGCGTCCATGAACAGTCCGTGCTGCAGCACCACCAGCGGCCCCTGCCCTTCCACCGTATAGTGGATCTTCTGGCCGCGATGGCAGGCGAAGGGCATGGGCGAGTCTCCGAAAAGCGGGACCGCTAGTCAGTCCGGTCCACAAATTCGCGCAAGGCGAACGGGACGAGAACACCCCGCCTTGGCTATCCTCCCGCCGATGCGTCCCGAGTCGCTCTTTCCCCTGTTCGCCGCGATCTCGACCCTCAAGGGGGTCGGGCCCCGCGTCGCGCCCCTGGTCGAGAAGCTGGCCGGGCCGATCGTGCGCGACGTGCTGTTCACGCCGCCGCAAAGCCTGATCCGTCGCACCGCGACCACGGCCGCCCTGGCCCAGGACGGCCAGGTCCAGACCTTCGTCGTCACCATCGACGCCCACCTGCCGCCGCAGCGCTCGGGCCAGCCCTGGCGGATCCGCGGTTGGGACGACACCGGCTTCGTCACCCTGGTCTGGTTCAAGGGCCACGGCCCGCACCTGGAGCGCCAGCACCCCGTCGGTGTGCGCCGCGCTGTGAGCGGCAAGGTCGAGCGGTTCGGCTCCGAGATCCAGGTCGCCCATCCCGACTACATGCTCGAGGCCGAAAGGATCGACGAGATCCCGCCGATCGAACCGGTCTATCCCGCCACCGCCGGCCTGCCCTCGCGCACCTTCCGCAAGTTCGCCCAGGAGGCCCTGTCGCGCGCCCAGGAACTGCCTGAGTGGCAGGATGCGGCCTGGATGGCCCGCGAGGGCCTGCCGGCCTGGCGCGAAGCCTTCGAGCGGCTGCATGGACCCGATGGCGAAATCGACCTGTCGCCGATGTCGGCGGCCCGCCGCCGCCTGGCCTATGACGAACTGCTGGCTCACCAGCTCGCCCTGGCCCAGCGCAAGGCCGGCAAGCGCGCCCAGCCCGGCCCGCGCATCGTCTCAGGCCCCCTGGCCGAGGCGGCCGAGAAGGCCCTGCCCTTCCGCCTGACCGGCGCCCAGGTGCGGGCGCTGTCGGAGGTGCGCGGCGACCTGGCCCATGGCGAGCGGATGAGCCGCCTGCTGCAGGGCGATGTCGGCTCGGGCAAGACCGTGGTGGCCATGCTGGCCATGGCCGATGCGGCCGGCGCCGGCTTCCAGTCGGCCCTGATGGCCCCGACCGAGATCCTGGCCCGCCAGCACTACGAGACCCTGGCCCCGCCGCTGGAAGCCCAGGGCCTGGCCGTGGTGCTGCTGACCGGACGCGACAAGGGCGCCGCCCGCGCCGCCAAGCTGCAGAAGCTGGCCGACGGCTCGGCGGCCGTGGCGGTGGGCACCCACGCCCTGTTCCAGGACGACGTGGCCTTCAGGAGCCTGGCCCTGACCATCATCGACGAGCAGCACCGCTTCGGCGTCAACGAGCGTCGGCGGCTGCAGGAAAAGGGCGAAGGCGTCCACCTCCTGGCCATGTCAGCCACGCCGATCCCACGCACGCTGGAATTGACCGTGTTCGGCGACCTCGACGTCTCGCGCATCGACGAGAAACCGCCTGGCCGCACGCCCGTGGCGACGCGCGCCGCGCCGACGCCGCGCGTGCCCGAGATCGTCGATCGCCTGCGCGGCGCCATCGAGGGCGGCGCCCAAGCCTTCTGGATCTGCCCGCTGGTCTCGGAATCCGAAAAGGTCGACCTGCGGGCGGCCGAAGATCGGGCGGCGGACCTCAAGAAAATCCTCGGCTCGCGCGTGGGCCTCGTCCACGGCCAGATGCCGGCGGCCGAGAAGGACGCGGTAATGCAGGCTTTCGTCGACGGCGAGGTCGGCGTTCTGGTGGCCACCACGGTGGTCGAAGTCGGCGTCAACGTGCCCAACGCCAGCATCATGGTCATCGAGCACGCCGACCGCTTCGGCTTGGCGCAACTCCATCAGCTTCGCGGACGCGTGGGCCGCGGGATGCGCGAAAGCTCCTGCGTGCTGCTCTACGACCCGCCGCTGTCGGAGGTGGCCCAGCAGCGGCTCGACATCCTGCGGCGCTCCGACGACGGCTTCGAGATCGCCGAGAAGGACCTGGAGCTTCGAGGCGGCGGCGACCCGCTGGGCCTCAAGCAGAGCGGCTTCCCCGCCTACCGCCTGGCCGATCCGGTGGCCCACCGCGACCTGATCGCCGTGGCCGCCGACGACGCCCGCCTGATCCTTGCCCGCGACCCGGCGCTGACCTCGCCGCGCGGCGAGGCCGTGCGGACGCTGCAGGCGCTGTTCGACTGGAAGCCGGCGTCGGGCCTCAACGACGCGGGTTGAGGCACCGGCCCAAGATGCTCCCCCTGACGGGGGAGCTGTCGCAGAGCGACTTCG
>CBINOL010000194.1:0-6825 GCA_966252285.1 uncultured Caulobacter sp. | reverse complement strand
GATCAACGACAAGCACATCGAGACGATCGTTCGTCAGATGCTGCAGAAGGTCGAGATCATCGAGCCCGGCGACACCGGCCTCATCAAGGGCGACCACCTTGATAAGCCGGAGTTCGACAAGGAACAGGACAAGGCGATCGCCCGCGGCGGCCGTCCGGCTGTGACCCAGCCGGTGCTGCTCGGCATCACCAAGGCCTCGCTGCAGACCAAGAGCTTCATCTCGGCCGCGTCGTTCCAGGAAACGACCCGCGTCCTGACCGAAGCCTCGGTGCACGGCAAGACCGACACCCTGGAAGGCCTGAAGGAAAACGTCATCGTGGGTCGCCTGATCCCCGCTGGTACGGGTTCCTACCTGCGCAGCCTGCAGCGCGTCGCCGCCAAGCGCGACGAGCAGCTGGCCGCCCAGCGCGAAGAGGCGATGGAGCCGCTGCCGGCCGAGATTGCCCTCTCTGACGCCGAGTAATCGGCGGAAGACAGCCTCAAGGGTTGTGCTAAGCAAGGAGCGGTCGGGGAAACCCGGCCGCTCTTTTGTTTTGCGCGGTCGCCGGGGCGGCCTGGTGTCGGGGGACATCCATGTTTCGCAGCATCCCGATGGCGGCGGCCTTGGCCGTCCTGTGCCTGGCCGCCTGCGCGCCCGAGATCCCGCCGGATCCGAAGCCCTCGGGCGGCTTCACCGGCGCCGAGAAGGTGGCGGTCGACGAGGTGTTCTCGATCATCTCCGCCACGTTCCCCGAGCCCCAGGAAGTGCTGTTCCGCGATCCCCTGGTCAGCGACGTCGAAGGGCAGGGGCGGTTCGTCTGCCTCGACGCGGCCATGCCGGGCGATCGCTGGACGGGCTTCGTCGCCACCAAGGCCAAGAACGAAGAGGCCTATCACGTGGTCCGGGAGAAGGACGCCCTGTCGCCCAAGGCCAGGCCGCAGTGCCGGGCGCTGGTGCTCAAGTATCTGGGGGAGCAGGACGTCGACTGGTATGACGCCGAGGTCGCCTACAACAAGGCCGGCTGCGCCCACCTGGACACCGCCTACTGGGAAGCCTGGAAGCTGGCCTGCAACGGCAAGATCACCCGTCCCGTCGCGACACCGAAGCCTGCCGCCTAGATTTGGCAACCTTCGGTGGAAATGTGACGTATTGTAAAACGACTCTCGTTATTTCAGCGCGTTAAATGAAATTTCAGCCGGGCGGGCTGAAAAGGAGTGCAAATTCCTTCCTCTCGCCCGGACTCCATGCGCTCGGACATCTCCACCAAGGTCAGCCTGACCATCGCCGCCGCCTTCGCCGTTCTCCTGGCCGGGCTGCTCGCCGTGGTCGCCTGGAGCTCGCTCGGCTTCGCCAAGCGCCAGGCCGTGGCGCAGCAGGAAACCAGCATGCGGGTGGCCTGGGACGTCATCGGCCGCCAGGGTCAGAGCTTCCGGCGCGAGGGCGACCAGCTGCTGGTCGGCGACCACGTGCTGAACGGCGACCTGGCCGGCGTCGACCGCGTCAAGGCCCTGGCCGGGGGCGTGGCCACCGTGTTCGCCGGCGACAAGCGCATCACCACCAATGTCGAGAAGCCGGACGGCTCGCGCGCGGTCGGCACCAGCCTGGCCCAGGGCCCGGTCTACGAGGCCGTGCTCGGCCGCGGCGAGGCCTATCGCGGCGAGACCAAGATCCTCAAGCGCGACTACTTCGTGGCCTACGATCCGATCAAGGACGCCTCGGGCCAGGTGATCGGCGTGATGTTCGTCGGCGTGCCCAAGGACATCTATTTCGGTCCGGTCTACCGCCAGCTGGCCTGGCTGGGCGTGGCCGGCGTGCTGCTGGGCATGGCGGGCGGCGTCGCCTCGGTGCTGACCGTCCGTCGCCAGCTGTCGCCGCTGAAGACCCTGCGCGAGGCCATGGCCCGCCTGATGAAGGGCGACCTGAACGTCGCCCTGCCGTTCGCGGGCCGCCGCGACGACATCGGCCTGATGGCCGACGCCGTTCACGCCTTCCGCGACGACGCCGAGGCCAAGCGCCGCATCGAGGCCGACGCCGCCAGCGACCGTGACCAGGCCGAGGCCGACCGCGCCGCCGCCCAGGCCCGCGACGCCCGTTCGGCCCGCGAGCAGAGCCAGGTGGTCGACAGCCTGGCCCAGGGGCTGGGCCGCCTGTCGAACGGCGACCTGACCGTCCGTCTCGACCAGCCCTTCGCCCACGACTACGAGGGCCTGCGCAGCGACTTCAACCAGGCCGTCGAGCGCCTGGAAGCCGCCATGAGCTCGGTCGTCGACGCCGTCGGCGCGCTCAACGCCGGCGCCGGCAGCATCGCCGACGCCTCGTCCGACATCTCCGACCGCACCGAGCAGCAGGCCGCCAGCCTGGAAGAGACCGCCGCGGCCCTGGAAGAGATCACCGTCACCGTCCGCCGCACCGCCGAGGGCGCCCGCGGCGCGCACATGGCCGTGCGTGAGGCCCAGACCGAGGCCGGCCGTTCGCGCACCGTCGTCGAAGAGACCATCGCCGCCATCGGCGGGGTCGAGGCCTCGTCGCACCAAGTGGGCCAGATCGTCGGCGTGATCGACGAGATCGCCTTCCAGACCAACCTCCTGGCCCTGAACGCGGGCGTGGAAGCCGCCCGCGCCGGCGACGCCGGCAAGGGCTTCGCCGTGGTCGCCCAGGAAGTGCGGGCCCTGGCCCAGCGCTCGGCCGAGGCCGCCAAGGAGATCAAGGTCCACATCGCCGACAGCGCCCGCCAGGTCGAGGCCGGCGTGAAGCTGGTCGGCCGCACCGGCGAGGCCCTGCAGAAGATCGTCGCCCAGGTCGAGGCCATCGACGGCATCGTCAGCCAGATCGCCGCCGGCGCCCAGGAACAGTCGGTGGGCCTGTCGCAGGTCAACACGGCGGTGAACCAGATGGACCAGGGCGCCCAGCGCAACGCGGCCCTGATCAGCCGCTCGGCCGGCGACAGCCGCAACCTGGTCACGGCCGCCGACGAACTGTCGGGGATGGTGGCGCGCTTCCGCACCTCCCAGGCGTCTTCCTCGGCGCTGCGCCGCGCCGGCTGATGCAAGCTTGGCCTTGGGCTTGACGCGCCCGGCCAGTATCGCCTTGAGTGTGCGCGTTCGGTGAAGTGTCGCCGAGCGCGTGTTCTCGGGGGCGAGAGTGCTTTCTAAATTCGCGGCTGCGGCCGTTCTGTCGCTTGTGGCCTTTCACGGAGCTCAAGCCCAGTCACCGCCGCCCGCTTCGGCCTTCGGGCGGCTGCCGGGCGTCCAGGACGTCGCCATGTCGCCGGCGGGCGACCAGTTGGCCATCCTCGGCGGCGCGCCGGCGGCCCGCACCGTCCGCTTCGCCACCATCGACAAGCCCGGCGAGACGCAGCTCTCGCTCGGCGACGTCCAGACCATGGACGTGCGCTGGGTCGGCGAGAACTACCTGCTGGTCCGCGCCGCCTACTGGCAGACGATCGGCCCGCGCAACGCCTACCGCTTCGAGCGCAATGTCGTGGTCGACAACAAGGGCAAGGTGGTCTCGACCCTGCTCGAGGGCGACAACCCGTCGGCCTATGCGCTGAGCCAGCCGGTGCTGGGCGTCGTCGACGGCGACAAGCCCAAGGCCATCGTCCTGGGGCTGGACCAGGTGGTCGACAATGGCGAGGGCAACCTGGGCACCCGCCTGGTCCGCAAGGGGGTGCTCAACCCGCTGGTCTGGACCCTGTGGCGCGTGGACGTGGCCAAGGGGCGCGGCAATGTCGCCGAGCGCGGCACGCCCGACACCAAGCGCTGGAGCGTCGACGCCGACGGCGAAGCCCGCGTGCGCATCGACGAGGATATCATCAGCCACAAGGTCAGCCTCTTTGCTCGCGCCAAGGGCCAGAAGCAGTGGCGGCCGCTGGCCACCGCCGACCGTGACGACAGCTATCTGGGCTATTCCGACGCCGAGGACGCGGCCTTCATGGTCCGCAAGGGCGCCGACGGCGTGTCGCAGGTGGTGCGCATCCGCCTGGCCGGCGGCGAGCCGGAGCTGGTCGGCAAGTCGGTGACCAACCAGGATGTCTGGCTGCTGCGTGACGCCCACCTGACCACGCCGGTAGCCATCGTCTCGGGCGGCGAGCGTCCGGTGTACGAGTGGCTCGATCCGCAGCTGGCCAGCGTGCACGGCGCGCTGTCGCGGGCCTTCAAGGGGCGCGACGTGCGGCTGACCGGCTGGTCGAAGGACCGCACGCGCTTCGTCGCGCGGGCAGCCTCGCCGTCGGCGCCGGCCACCTGGTACCTGTTCGACAAGACCCGCAAGGAGATCTCGCCCCTGGGCGAGGAGTACCCCGAGCTCAAGGACCAGGCGTTGGGCCAGACCCGCTGGCTGACCTACAAGGCGCGCGACGGCCTGGAGATCCCGGCCTATCTGACCCTGCCGCCCGGCGCGCCGGCCACGGGCGGCAAGCTGCCGCTGATCGTCATGCCGCACGGCGGGCCCGCCTCGCGCGATAGTTTCGACTTCGACTGGTGGGCCCAGTTCCTGGCCACCCGCGGCTATGCCGTGCTGCAGCCGCAGTTCCGCGGCTCCTCCGGCTTCGGCGACGCCTTCGAGAAGGCCGGCGAACGCGAATGGGGCGGCAAGATCCAGACCGACCTGCTCGACGGGATCGCCAGCTTGGCGTCCGAGGGCGTGGTCGATCCGGCCCGGGTCTGCATCGTCGGCGCCAGCTTCGGCGGCTATTCGGCCCTGGCCGGGGCGACCCTCAATCCGGAGGCCTATCGCTGCGCGGTCTCGGTCAACGGCGTTTCCGACCTGCCGCAGGCGCTGGGCGAGACGGTCACCGCCTATGGCAAGGAGTCCGACTCGTTCCGCTACTGGCGCCAGGTCATGGGCTCGACCGTCAGCGACCCGACCGCCCTGACCTCGATCTCGCCGGCACGGCGGGTGGGCAAGGCCACGCCGCCGGTGCTGCTGGTCTGGGGCGAGCGCGACACCACGGTGCTGCCGGCCCAGTCCGAGCGCATGCGCGACGCCTTGCAGGCGGCCGGCCGGCCGGTCGAGACGCTCGCGCTCGAGAAGGACGACCACTACCTGACCAACTCGGCCTCGCGCACCCGCGTGCTGGAGGCGACCGAGCAGTTCCTGGCCAAGCACCTGCCAGTTACGCGGTAGGCCGGCGACGCGGCAGGCCAGAGACACGGCAGGAGAGGGCGCTAGTCCTTCTTCTGCTGCATCTCCAGCAGGCGCAGCTTCTGCTGCGTGGCGTCGCGCTGGCGGCCCAGGCCGTCCTGCTCCAGGCCGCCGACCATGGGGATGTCCTTGCCCCGGCCGGGGCCGTCGCGACTGCGATGGTCGACGCCGGGGCCCATCGGCGCGTCGCGATAGGCGCGGGCGGCCTCCTGCCGCAGCGACTGGATGTCGAAGTCGCGGCGCTTTCCGGCTTCGATGGGGGCTGCGTATTCCGGCGCCTTGCGGGCGGCTTCGCCCCAGCGCTCGTCGCAGCGCTCGCGTTCGCGCCGGTTGAGGCCCACGGCCCGATCGTTGGCGCAGCCCGTGCCGCTGCCGCGCAGGGCCGCCTTCAGGTCGCCGCCGGGCTGGGCGGCGGGCAGGGGCGCGGGATGGTCCGAGGCCCCGCGATCGCGCTGACCCGCCGAGGGCGCGGCCACGAAAGGGGAGGGGGCGATTCCCGCGGGCGCCGGCCGCCGGGCCTCGCGTGGAATCGGCAGGGGACTGGCCGCCGCCGCCGATGCGGCCTCCGCCGCTTCCCGAGGGATCTCGCGCGGCGCCCGCGTCATCAGGTCGATGGTCACGGTCGACACCGTGTCCTGGTCGGGAAACACCTCGCGCACGGGCAGGGCCAGCCAGGCCAGCACCGCCAGATGCACGGCCGCCGATCCGCCCGCCACGGCCCAGAACCGCTTGTCGGGCTTGGCTTCGGCGGGGCGATCCAGCAGAAGGGTTATGGACCGCGCGGCGGCTTCGACCACGAAAGGCTCGGCGACAAGGGAAGGTTGCGAGCCCAGGCTGGCGATCGCTGATGGCGAAAGCGTGACCGTCTCGCTGCGCGGGTAAACGTCCCATTAACCGACGCAGAAGGCGACGATTGACGTGGAGCCCCTTCGCGAGTAGGTTCCGCGCTCTTTTCGAGGTGGGTCTTGCGCCCGTCCTGATGAGCGTCCGTCCCTAAACCGACGGCAGGCCCGCCGGAACGCTTTCCGCGTCCCGGCGAGTTTCGTGTTTATCAGGTCTCCAACCGGAGCCTTGTAAGCCGGAAAGAAGAACAACAAGGACCCTGAAGCGCCTCGGCCGAAAGGCACACGCTTCCATCAGAGCAGAGACTTAATGCCTACCGTCAACCAGCTCATCCGTAAGCCGCGCTCTCCGAAGCCGGTCCGGAACAAGGTGCCCGCCCTGAAGGGCTGCCCCCAACGTCGCGGCGTCTGCACCCGCGTCTACACGACGACCCCGAAGAAGCCGAACTCGGCTCTGCGTAAGGTCGCCAAGGTCCGTCTGACCACCGGCATCGAAGCCGTGTGCTACATCCCGGGCGAAGGTCACAACCTGCAGGAGCACTCGGTGGTGCTCATCCGCGGCGGCCGCGTCAAGGACTTGCCCGGCGTTCGCTATCACATCCTGCGCGGCGTCCTCGACACCCAAGGTGTCAAGGATCGTAAGCAGCGTCGTTCGCTCTACGGCGCCAAGCGTCCGAAGTAAGGAAGAAGAAGAATGTCCCGCCGCCGTCGCGCCGAGAAGCGTCAAGTCCTGCCGGACCCCAAGTTTGGGGATCTGGTTGTCACGAAGTTCATGAACTACGTGATGTACGAAGGCAAAAAAGCCGTCGCCGAAAACATCATCTACGGCGCCTTCGATATCCTGGAAGCCAAGCGCAAGGA
>CBINOL010000193.1:0-6981 GCA_966252285.1 uncultured Caulobacter sp. | reverse complement strand
GTTGGTGCGCCGGGCGGCGACGTCGAACAACACCACGACCACGGCCGCCAGCACGATCGGCAGCCAGGGCCGGCGGGTGGCGCTGGCGGCGCGCCAGAACCAGGGGAACAGGGCGTAGCAGACGATCAGCGCCGACAGCGACCAGCTGGGCAGGTTCCAGCCGTCGCTGTTGAAGCCCCAGGCGTGCATCAGCATCGCCTGCAGCGGCAGCTGATCCCAGGCGAAGCGCGAGGGCTTGTGGGCGTCGGTGCCGACCAGGTTCAAGGCGAAGACGAGCCCGGCCATGGCCGCCAGCACCATCAGGTGGCCTGGCCAGACGCGAGCGGCGCGGCGCAGCCAGAACTGGAAATGGGTGATGCGGCCCGAGATGGCCGACGGCCCATAGGCGCGGCCCAGCACGTAGCCCGACAGCATCAGGAAGAAGTCGGTGGCCAGATAGCCGCGCGCGAACACCGGGTGGAAGCGCTCGATCCGCAGCGGGCTCTCGGCGCCGAAATGGTAGACCACGATCAGCAGGGCGGCCAGCAGGCGCAGCAGGTCCAGCGCGCCGCCGCGCGTGGCCGGCCGGGTCGAATGGCTGACGGAAGACGCGGCGGGGGCGACCGACGCGGCCGACTCCGAGGATGACTGGGACGTGCTCACGAGGGGAGGCCTTAACAAAGCCGAGCCCCCGGGGGAAGCGGCGGAAGGTCGCGCTGCCCCCTGCTTGACCACCGAGGCGCGAGCGCCCATCTGTAACTGCATAAGTTTCTATTTGGATATAGCCGTCATGACCCGCATGCCCGTCCTCTTCATCGGCCACGGCTCGCCGATGAACGCCATCGAGGACAACGCCTGGAGCCGCGCCTGGGCGCAGCTGGGCCGCGACCTGCCGCGCCCCAAGGCCGTGCTGATGGTCAGCGCCCATTGGGAGACCATGGGCGGCACGGCGCTGAGCGCTTCGGAGCGTCCCGAGACCATCCACGATTTCGGCGGCTTCCCGCAGGCGCTGTTCGACGTGCAGTATCGGGCGCCGGGCGATCCGGCCCTGGCGCAGCGCGCGGCCGACCTGCTGGCGCCGCAGCCGACCGTGCTGCATCCGACGCGGGGCCTCGACCACGGCGCCTGGAGCGTGCTGGCGCCGATGTATCCCGACGCCGACGTGCCGGTGGTGCAGCTCAGCATCGATCGCGGTCAGCCCAACGCCTGGCACTACGAGGCCGGCCGTAGCCTGGCGGCGCTGCGCGACGAGGGCGTGCTGATCATCGGCAGCGGCGACATCGTCCACAATCTGCGGGCCGTGAACTTCCGCACCGGCGAGACCCCCGACTGGGCGCCGCGCTTCAACGAGCGCGCCAAGGCCCTGATCGCGGCCGGAGACCACCAGCCGCTGATCGACTGGGAAAGCCTGGGCCCGGACGCGGCGCTGTCGATCAACAGCGCCGAGCACTACCTGCCGCTGCTCTACGTGCTGGGCGCGCAGGGCGAAGGCGAGCCGGTGTCGTTCTTCGCCGACGACGTCTTCGCGGCGATCTCGATGACGGGCGTACAGGTGGGGTAGCTAGAGCCTCTCCTAATTTTCCCGTCATTCCCGCCCTTGTGGCGGGAACCTCTCTGTCAGCCGTAGGTGAGAGTGGGGCGGCTTACTCTGCACGCTGCTGGCGTCGCCCGTGCGAGCGGAACCAGGGGTTCCCGCCACAAGGGCGGGAATGACGGGAGTTTGGAGGATCTTCTCAAACCAGGACTGCCTCGCCCTTCAACCTCGCGGCCGCCGCCACGGCCGCCGCGCGGCGCTCGTCCATGCCGTTGTCGTAGATGCGCCGCACCCGGGCCAGGATCTCGGGCGAGGCCAGCTCGGGCCTACCCGACTGGAACGGCGGGTCAGGCGCGTACTCGACGGCCAGCTGGATGGCCTGGGCGACGGCCGGTCCGGCGATCTCGGCCACCAGGGTCAGGGCGAAGTCGACGCCCGCCGTCACTCCGCCGCCGGTGACGAAGCGGCCGTCGCGGACCACGCGGGCCTCGTCGGGAATCGCGCCGAACAGCGCCAGCTGATCGCGCCAGGCCCAATGGCAGGCCGCCCGCTTGCCCTCCAGCAGCCCGGCCGCCGCCAGCACCAGCGAACCGGTGCAGACGCTGGTGACGTAGCGCGCGCTCCAGGCCAGCCGTTTGACCTGGTCCAGGAAGGCCTCGTCGCCCATGACCTGCGTCGTGCCGAAGCCGCCGGGAATGCAGAGGATGTCGCACGCTTCGATCTGGTCGAGCCGCGCCAGATGGGCGAAGATCAGGCCGTCGGCCTCGATCTCGCCGCCGGCCAGGCTGGCGACGGTGATCTGGGCGCCGGGCAGCCGCGCCAGGATCTGGTGGGGGCCGGTGAAGTCGAGATGGGTCACGCCCGGGAACAGGGCGAAGACGATGCGGATCGGGTCGGCCATGAGAGCCTCCTGGTTTGACGACCAATGCTCTCCCAGATAGCATTCGGCGGAAATGACGGAGATCCCTCGATTTCCGCCACCGTTCGGGGGAATGCGATGCCTCGCGCCGTCGGCATGCTGGTCTATCCGGGCTTCCAGTTGCTGGACGCCGCCGGCCCTATCTCGGCTTTCGAGATCGCCGCGCGGTTCGATCCCGGCGCCTATGGCCTGACGGTGGTGTCGCGCGACGGCGGCTGGACGGCCAGCAGCTCGGGCGCGGCCTTCGACACCATCGCGTTCGACAAGGCCCCCGCCTTCGACACCTTGCTGATCTCCGGCGGCGACGGGGTGCGGGCCCCCTCCACCTGCGAGACGACGCTCGACTATGTGCGCACGAGCGCCCGCGCGGCGCGGCGGACGGCCAGCATCTGCTCGGGGACCTATGTGCTGGCGGCGGCGGGCCTCCTGGAGGGCAAGCGGGCGACCACCCACTGGAGCCGCACCAAGGATTTCCAGAAGCGTTTCCCGAACGTGCGGCTGGAGGCCGACCGCATCTGGGTGCAGGACGGCCCGATCTGGAGTTCGGCGGGCATCACCGCCGGCATCGACCTGGCCCTGGCCATGATCGGCGCGGACCTGGGCGAGGCCATCGCCAAGCGCACGGCCCAGCAGCTGGTGGTCTATCACCGCCGCCCGGGCGGCCAGTCGCAGTTCTCGGCCCTGCTGGAGCTGAAGGGCGGGCGCTTCGACGCCCTGCTGGCCTGGGCCCGCGAGAACCTCGCCCTTACGCTGTCCGTCGAGGAACTGGCCGAGCGCGCGGCGATGAGCCCGCGCAACTTCGCCCGGCTGTTCGCCGCCGAGACCGGCTCGACGCCGGCCAAGGCCGTCGAGCGCCTGCGGGTCGAAGCCGCCCGGGCCCTGCTCGACAGCGCCCCGCTGCAGGTCGAAGACATCGCGCTGGAGGCCGGCTTCGGCGATTCCGAGCGCATGCGCCGGGCCTTCATCCGGGTCTACGGCCAACCGCCCCAGGCGCTGCGCCGGGCGGCCAAGGCCAGCTAGGCGCCCCGCAGCGCCTTCACCTCGGCGCGCAGTTCGTCGAGGCAGGCGGTGTTGGCGCGAGCCATGTCGGACAGTTCGGCCATGCGCAGAGCATCGAGCTTGTCGTGCAGACGCATGATCTCGAGCTCGGCGCGCAGGTTGACGACGTAGTCGTGCTCGGCGGCCTCACGGTCCTTCGTGGCCTGGCGGTTCTGGCTCATCATGATGATCGGCGCCTGGATCGCCGCCAGGGTCGAGAGCACCAGGTTCAGGAAGATGAAGGGGTAGGGATCGAAGGCCTTGTGGAACGGCATCAGGGCGAGGTTCAGGATCACCCAGGCCGCCAGCACCGCCGAGAAGCCGCCGATGAAGCCCCACGAGCCGCCGATCGCCGCCACCCGGTCGGCCAGCCGCTCCCAGAAGCTGCCTTCCTTCTCGGCCAGGCCCGGCGCCAGCCCTGTCGGCGCCTCGGCGGCGATCAGGTCGATGACGCTGCGCTTGACGTCGGAGAGGCCGGCATAGGCCTCGCCTAGCAGGGTGCGCGAGAGGTGGTCGAGTTTGTCCGCGCTCATGGGTCCGTCCGGCCTGATGAGGTTCCATCATTCCGTGCGTCGGGCTTCACCGCAACGCGGTTGACAGGGTCGCACCGGCGGCGCGAGGGTCGCTGCGTCGGCTCGTCGACCAACGACCAGTCATCATCCCGGGAGCACCACCAGATGGCCCACAAGTTCCTGATCAAGAAGAACAAGGCTGGCGAGTTCGTCGCCTACTTCACCTATAATGGCGAGAGCATCTTCTGGACCGAAGGCTACGCCTCCAAGGCGTCGGCCAAGAACGCCATCGAGTCGATCAAGAAGAACGGGCCGGACGCCGAGGTCGACGACCAGACCGACTGACGCACGCGTGAACTTGACCCCTCCCCGTCGATCGCTGTCTGATCGGCGATAATCAACAAGACGACGGGGAGGCGGACATGTCGGCTCGCAAGGCCATATTCATCACCGGCGCGGCCAGCGGCATCGGCCTGGCCAGCGCCAAGCGCTTCGCGGCGGAAGGCTGGTTCGTCGGCCTTTCGGACATCGACGAAGCGGGCCTTTTCCGCGCCCTGGCCGACATCGGCCCCGCCAACGGCTCCATCCATCCGCTGGACGTGCGCGACCGCGAGGCCTGGACGCCCGCCCTCTCCGCCTTCACCCAGGCCTCAGGCGGCCGCCTGGACGTGCTGTTCAACAACGCCGGCGTGGCGCGCTTCGGCCCCTTCTCGGAAAGCGACCCGCAGGGCGACGACCTGATGCTGGCGGTCAACGTGCAGGGCGTGCTGAACGGCGCGCGGGCCGCCCTGCCCTTCCTGAAGGCCACGCCAGGCTCGCGGCTCGTCAACATGGCCTCGTGCGCGGGGATCTACGGCTCGCCGGGCCTGGCGGTCTATTCGGCGACCAAGTTCGCGGTGCGGGGCCTGTCCGAAGCGCTGGACGCCGAGTTCGCCGCCTTCGGCGTCAGCGTCGCCTGCGTCATGCCGTGGTTCGTCGAGACGCCGATCCTGCGCAACTCGCAGCCGGGCAAGAACGCCGACATGGGCGAGGAACTGCGCAAGAGCGGCCTGCCCGTCTATGGCGTCGACGAGGCGGCGCAGACCGTTTGGCAGGCGGCGCACGGCCGCGAGCTCTATTATCTGGTGGGCAAGCGGGCCAGGCAGATGCGCTTCATGGCCCGCCTGGCCCCCGGGTTCCTCAGGAACCAGCTCCGGTCGCGATCACTGACGGCTTGACCGCGTCGGCCCTGTCGGCGGCCTTGGCCGGATGCATGGCCGGGGCCGAGGCCGGTTCGGGACCGACCTTCTCGGGACCGCCCATGCCGCCTTCCTTGGCGATCGACATCGCGCTGGCGACGTAGATCATCTGCTTGCCGTCGGCGCTGGGCGCCTGCGGCAGGGCCGTCAGGACGGGCGCGTTGGGCAGGTCGTCGATGGTCGACGGACGCGGCTTGTCGGTGAAGGCGCCCGGCGCGCCGGCGCGACCGCCGAAGCGGTAGAACACGTGCATGCCGACCTGGGCGACGCGCATCAGGCGCGGACCCCAATTCGGCGCGACGCCGGTGGTGTGGAAGTGGGTGGCCGAGCCGACCTCGGACATCACCGTGCCGGCCAGGGCGCGCGAGGCGACCTTGCGGGCCCGGGTCCAGGCGGCGCGTTCGGGACGGGCGTGCATCGAGCCGTCGCAGGCGAAGCTGAACTGGCAGCCGGTGCGGGCCGAAGCGCCCTGGAACACCACGCCGCAGATCGACTTGGGGAACGAAGGATGGCGTACGCGGTTTAATACGACTTGAGCCACCGCGGCCTGGCCGCTGGAGGTCTCGCCCCGGGCCTCATAGTAGACGGCCTGGGCCAGGCACTCGAGTTCGCGCGAGCTTTCGAGGGCGTTGGCGAGGTGGAACGGCGCGGCGGCCGGATTGAAGGAACCGCCGAGGGTGGCCCGCATCAGCAGCGGCTTGTCCTCGGCCTTGTCGCCGCTCTCGAGGCGGGCGGCGAGCAGCGACGCCTGGCGGTCGCGCTGGGCGTCGCCGGCGACGGTGTAGGGGTCATGGCGGCGGGCGATGGCGAGCGCCCCGGCGTCCATGCGCGACGCGGCCTGATGCAGCGCCGCCTCGGAGTAGCTCCCCGCGGCGCTGTCGGCCAGGCGCGTAACCCGAGCGTGCTGAGCGGCGGTCTGGGCCATGCCCCCCGCCAGATAGACGCCGCCAAGCGCCAGGCCCGTGACGGACCCGACCAATACGGCGCCGATCAGCCCGCGCGCGTCAGCGCACGTCTGCGACATGATATTCAAAACTTGCGTCCTGCGCGACGAGGGCGCACCGGCCCCCCGACAAAAACGCTCCCAAGACACCCGGAAAAAGCACTATCGGGCCGGTCTGGCAGCGGAGGTTCGACCGTTCGCAATAAGGTCGAGATCCTGCTTATGCCTCGCCTTATGACCGAACTATGACCGAGTCGCAAGCGCCTGCTGCACCGCAGCATGGATTTTGCCTGCCTTTTCGGCGACCGACACCGTTAACACTTTGATTCACAGGAAAAACCTGGACGGGCGCCAAAACGCCGCAGCGGCGCGGTTTTTGACGCCCCGCGCGGCCGCGTCGGAACCTCGACCAAGCTTCGCCGTTAACCGCTGCAGCTTGATCGGCCCTGAGCCGACGTCTTGGAGTCCCGCCATGTCCCGCCTTTCGCCGTCCGTCCCGCGCCTCGCCGCCGTCCTGGCCCTGGCCGCCCTGACCACGGCCTGCGGCCACAACATGGAACAGCGGGCGGCCACAGGCGCCATCGCCGGCGCGGTCGTCGCCGGCCCGTTCGGCGCCGTGGTCGGCGCGGGCGCCGGAGCCGTGGTGGACACGGCCGCCAAGCCGGCGCCACGCTCGAAGAAGCGGCGGTAGGATTCCGGGCTTCGGGCGTCCCCCTCCGGCCCTCCGAAAGATGCTCCCCCGGAAGGGGGAGCTGTCGGCGAAGCCGACTGAGGGGTAAGGGATTGCTGCGTCTGCGGCCGTCGCTGGCTCATCAGAT
>CBINOL010000192.1:0-6993 GCA_966252285.1 uncultured Caulobacter sp. | reverse complement strand
CGTCGGCGGTCATGCCCGCCACCGGACGCGCCGCCGCTTGGGCCAGGTGTCCACCGTATCGACCGTCTCGACGCTGATCGGCCAGTCGACGCCGCGCGCCGTCAGCAGGGCCTGCAGCGCGGCGCCGACGACCTCCCGATGCCGTTCGTCGGTGACGAAGGCGCGCACGCCGGCCGGCGAGGCCTCGGCGCGCCAGCGGTTGAACGGCGGCGCGACGGCGTCCACCGCCGCTTCGACCTCGCGCGGAAAGATCAGGGTCTGGCCGCGCCGCCAGACGTCGCCGATCCGGCCCTCGACCGGCCAGATCGCCAGGCGCGGCGAACCGCAGGCGCAGGGAGGGGCGGGCTCGATTAGGTCGTCCAGCCGCACCCTGACCAACGGCTGGCCCCTGCGGCGCAGGTCGGTGACGATCGGGCGAAACCGGTCCGAGCCGGGGATCGGTTCGCGCTCGACGATCAGCCCCTCCTCGTTGAGGTGCAGGGTCCCCAGGCGGCAGGGCGCGCCCAGAAAGCCCTCCGTGGCCTGGTAGAGCGGCGCGGGTCTCAGGCCGAAGACCTCGGCCAGGCGCGCGCCCTCGGCCTCGCCCATCGGTTCGGCGCCATAGAACAGACCCTCCAGCCGCGGCCGCCAGCCGCCGGCCTCGATCTGCTCGGCCAGGGCCGCCAGAACGTGGGGCGGCGCCACCAGATGGGTCGGCGCGAAGCTCTCGAGCGCCTTCAGCTGGGCTTGCGGACCCTCGTCCAGGCCGATGAAGGCGAAGGCCGCTCCGGCGGCCTGGATGTCTTCGTAAAGCCGGTTGTTGGCGCGCAGGATCAGGGCGGCGCGGACGGGCCGCAGCAGACGGGCCGGCGCGATCAGGCGCGCCAGCAGCGTTCCGATGTAGTGGTCGCGCTCGGCGGGGGTGGTCAGGAAGACGCCGCGCAGGCCCTCGCTGCCGGTCGAGAAGCCGGCCTGGGCGCCGTTGGGCAGAGCGCCCGCGCGGCCGTCCTCGGCGGCCTGGGCCGCGGCGTGGATCTCCGCGGTGTCGAGACCCAGGCTGTTCCAGGCGCCGAGATCGACGCGAAGCTCGGCCGGCTCGCGCACCGGAAACGCCTCCAGCGGCCGGCCGGCCAGGGTCGACAGGGCAGGCGTGCGGGCCAGGGCCGGCGCGAGCGCGCGCCAGAGGCGCCGCTGATGCGCTTCGAGGGCGGCGCGGTCGCGCAGCCTGGCGTCGTTGCGGCGACCGGCGACATAGGCCGCGGCGATCCGGCCCGCGCGCAGCAGGCTCAAGCGACCACGGCGGCGCCGGCCGCTTCCCGACAGTGCGATGGCGCCAGCGACACGTCTTCGCCAGCCCGGACGTGCAGGCGATGCAGGTCGGTCAGGGTGCGGCGGTAGCGGTCGGTGCGGCCCAGAAGCGCGGTCGTCAGCGCGGGCGGAGGGCGGTTCTCGCGGATCGCCCGCAGCGACCAGGCCGCGTCGCCGACGAACAGGTGCAGGCGGTCGTCGTGGCCGCGCGCGGCCAGGCCCCAGTGGCCGACGCAGTGCCCCGGCAGTTCGACGGCCAGCAGGCTGCCGTCGCCCAGCAGGTCGACGCCGGTTTCGAACGGGGCGAGGGCGGAGGGCAGGGTGGTTCTCGGCCGCTCCTCGAAGAACACCGCGCGGGCCTGGGCGTCGGGCGGAACCAGGTCTGGCAGCAGGCCCTGGCGAACGCCGGCGAACCGCTTGACGCGGTGGATCTGATCGAGCCCGGCGCGGCTGCAATAGATCTTGGCGCGCGGAAAGGCGGGCAGGCCGGCGATGTGGTCGCCGTGGAAGTGCGAGATGATGACGCCCCGGATGTCGTCCGGCTTCAGGCAGAAGCGGGCGATCTGGCGGGCGACGGCCTCGTCCTCGGCCAGCTTCACCGGGGTGGCCAGGGCATAGAGGCGCTCGGGCCAGCGGCGGGTGGCGCGCATGAAGGCCGGATCATAGCCGGTGTCCCACAGCAGGGGGCCTTCGGACGGGTGCAGGATTAGGGCGCTCAGCGCCGGGAAATCGACCGGACAGAGACTGCCGCCGCGCAGGGCCGCCGCCTCCGGATGAACGCAGGAGCCGGCCTTCAGCAGATGAATCTCACAGCGCGTGGCGATCATGGCCATGAGCCTTCCGCCTGGCGTCGCGCGAGATCAAGCGCCGTCGCGCGGGCGTCGTGAAGCGGGGCGTAGCCAAGGTCGCGGCGGGCCGCGGCCAGGTTGAAGGTCTGGGAAAAGGCCAGGGTCGCCGCGCCATAGACCGTCAGGCGCGGTTCGGGGCGCCCCGGGGTGAGGCGGGCGATGATCTCGGCCAGGGCGGCGCCGGCATGGAGCAGCGGCCAGGGCGCCGGCGCAAGCCGCAAGGGCCGCCCCGTCGCGGCCGCCAGCGCCAGGGCGAAATCGCGGACGCTGACCGCCGCGCCGCCGGAGATGTTGAACACTCTGCCGCCGACGGCGGCGCCCCTGCGGTCGGCGAGGATCAGCGCGCGGGCGGCGTCGCGGACGTCGGTCAGCTCCACCAGCGCCCGCCCGCCGCGCGGCAGCGGCGCCCAGCCGCGCGCGACGAGGGCCAGCAGCCGCGGCAGCAGGACCTTGTCGTCCGGCCCCACCAGGGCGCGGGGGCGCAGGGCCACGGTGAAGAAGTCGGGCGCGTTGGCGGCCAGCGCCAGGCGCTCGGCGGCCAGCTTGGTCCGCGCATAGTCGTTCAGGGGTCGCTTGGCCGGCGTATCGGCCTCGGTCAACGCGATGCGGTCGCGCATCTCGGCATAGATCGAGGGCGAGGAGACGAACACCATGCCCTGGCACCCGGCGTTTCGCGCGGCCTCCAGCAGGGTGCGCGTCATTCCGACATTGGCCTGCTCGAACGCCTCCGGCTTCCCCCAGGGGCTGGACAGCGCGGCGACGTGGAAGACCACGTCGACGCCGGTGCAGAGCGTCGCGGCGCGGCCCGGATCCTCGATCAGGTCGGCTTCGACCACATCGGCCCCCAGAGCCCGCAGCCGGTCGGCGGCCGCGTGGTCGCGCCCCGTCGCCCGCACCGTGTAGCCTTCGGCCAGGAGCGCCTCGGTCAGGGCCAGGCCAAGCCCGCCGGTCGCGCCTGTGACGAGCGCGCGGCGCATCAGACGCGCAGCACCATGGCGCCGACGCTGACGCCGGCGGCCGAACCGAGCAGCAGGACGGTCGCGCCCGGCTTCAGGCGTCCATCGGTCCACGCCCGATGCAGGGCCGTGGGAAGGGAGGCGGCGATCTGGTTGCCGTGGTCGGCGAAGATGTCGACCACCCGCCCGGGATCGCCGCCCATGAGCCGCCTCAGGTGCTCCAGGCCCGGCTTGCTGGCCTGGTGGGGGATGACGAGGTCGACGCCGGCCCGATCAAGCCCGGCCTTGGCCAGCACCCGGTCGATCAGCGGCGGCAGGTGGCGGGCGGCCGCCTTGAAGACGCCGAAGGCGTCCATCTGGAAGGTCGCCGCGTCCTGGAAGGCCTCCAGGCCGTCGGCCAGGCGCACGCGCGAACCGCCGGCGCGCAACATGGCCAGGTTCCGCCCTTCGCCGTAGCTTTCCAGGCTCCAGGCCAGGTGGGCGGGCCCATCCGCATCCGTTCCCGCCTCGAGGCAGGCCGCCGCGGCGCCATCGCCGAAGATCGCGCTGGCGACCGGGTCGCGCCAATCCAGTCCGGCAGAGGCGATGTCGCTCGAAACCACCAGGGCCCGCCGCCAGCGACCGGTCGCAAAGCCCATGGCGGCCACGTCCAGAGCCGTCAGGAAGGACAGGCAGGTCTGGTTGACGTCGAAGGCCGGGATGCCCGACTGCCCCAATCCCAGGGCCTGCTGAATGAGAAGCGACGTTCCGGGAATCGGCTGTTCCATGACGCCGCCGGCGCCGATCAGCACGTCGAACTCACCATGGCCCCATCCGGCCGCCGCCATGGCGTCACGCGCGGCGGCCGCGCCCATCATCGAGGCGGTCTCGTCGGGCGCGGCATGGCGGCGCGATGCAATGCCGAACTGGCTTTGCGTCCAGCCGATCTCCCGGCCGTATCGGGCGTCCAGCGTGTCGGAAGACACCGCCTCTCGCGGCGCGTAGACGCCCAGGCCCGTTATACGAAGGGGCGTGACGCCATCCATGGTTCCAGTCTCTCGCACCAAGGCGCAACGCATAGTCGTGCCGGGAAAGCTCCGCAATGGGCGAGAGCGTCGTCGGCTTGGGCGCCTGTCAGCCGGCGGCTGCGTCGGAGAGTTCGCCAGCTATGGCGCGCAGGGCCCGGATCAGGGCGCTGCGCCGGCGATCCTGCTGGCAGACCAGATAGCCGCGCAGGGGCTGTTCGCGCACCTGCCCGGAAAGCGGGCGGTAGGCGATGCGCGGGTCCGGCGGGCACTCCGAGGAGAAGAAGACGCTGACCCCCAGGCCCAGGGCGACGGCTTCGCGGATGGTCTCGCGGCTCTGCAGCTCCAGGGTCTCGCGCACCTCGACGTCGGCGGCGCCCAAGGCCTGCTCGGTGAAGGCGCGGGTCTTGGACTGGGGCTCGCGGATCAGCAGGGTCTCGCCGGCCAGGCTCTGGATCGGCGTCGTCTCCAGCGCGGCCAGCGGGTGGTCGACCGGCAGGGCGACGGCGAGATGATCGGTGTAGAGCGGGTCGTAGATGAACTGGCCGTCGGCGGGTGGATCGCTGGCGATAGCCACGTCGATCTCGGCGGCGCTGAGCCAGCGGATCGTCTCGCGGGCGTTGCCCATGCGCACCTGCACGTGGGCGCCTGGATTGCGGGCGCGGAAGCGCGCCACCACCCGGGCCACCTGGGGCGGACAGTCGCCGCCGATGCGCAAGGATCCGCCGTTCAGGCTGACCGCCTCGCCGAGCATGTCGTCGACATCGGCGGCGGCCGAGAACAGCCGCTCGGTCAGGGCGAAGAGATCGCGGCCCGCGCTGGTCAGCTTCAACGGCGAGCGGCGGCTCTCGAAGAGGCCCACGCCATGGCGCTCTTCCAGGGCCTTCAGCTGCTGGGAAAGCGTGGGCTGGGCGACGTTCAGGCGGCGTGCGGCCTGGGTGACGCTGCCTTCGAGCGCGATCGCGTGGAAGGCGCGCAGATGCTGGTAGTTGGCGGCCATGGCGGAGGGTTTCCATAGGCGCGGGATGTGACGACGGCGCGACGGTTCGAAACGTCATGAACGGCGGGCATAGGCGCGACCTATGCCCCCCATCCAACCAAACGCTTGGCCTCGCCGCCGCCCGGCGCCCCATGAAGCGGCCGCCGGGACGGCAGGACGTCCCCGCTCACCGGAGACCAGGGGACACCGATGAAGATCCAGTTCAGGACGCTGCTGAGCTGCGGGGCGGCCTCGATCGCGCTGACCGCCGGCCAGGCTTGGGCGGCCGAAGAGCCCGCCGCCGATGCGGTCGACACCGTCGATACCGTGGCGGTCACCGCCGCGCCGGTGGCGCGCGGCAACGCCATCGTCACCGCCGCCGCCATTTCCGCCCAGCCGGCGGCGATGAACATCATCAACGCCATCCAGGACGTGCCGGGCGTGGCCATCCGCGGCTCGGACGCCTTCAACGCCGATCCGTGGACCTACGGCGTCAACATCCGGGGCTTCGACATCAACCTGCGCTCGTCGAAGATCGGCCAGACCATCGACGACATGCCGGCCTACAACGCCTCGTACTATCTGGGCGGCGCGCCGGCCCAGAAGTACCTGATGAGCGAGAACGTCGCGCGCATCCAGATCGACCAGGGCACCACCAGCGTCGGTTCGGCTTCGGCCTCGGCCCTGGGCGGCACCATCGCCTATGTGACCCGTGACCCCAAGGAAGAGGCCGGCGGCCTGATCTCGGTGACGCTGGGCGACAACGAGGCCCGCCGCTACGCCGGCGTCTACGACACCGGCCGGGTGCTGGGCGACACCACCCGGGCCTATGTGGGCCTGGCCCGCTTCACCGCCTGCCGCTGGGTCTATGGCTGCAGCGACGGCAGCGGCTTCGACGAATGGCACGCGGAAGCCAAGTCGGTGACGGAGCTCGGCAAGCTGACGATCACCGCCCGGGCCTCCTACGACGACGCGGTCGACGATCCGCTGATCGAGGCCTCGCGGTCGTTCCTCGACAGCACGACCGCCGGCGACGCCTCCGTGCCCAATTGGACCAGCACGCCGGCCGGCGTGAACGAGAACTGGGCCCATGCCTGGTCGGCGCACCGCAAGAACACCCTGGCCTACGTCAAGTTCGACTATGCGCTGAGCGACGCGATCCAGTTCGAGGTCGCGCCCTACTACCATCACCAGAAAGGGCAGGGGGACTGGGCCCCGCCGTACCAGCAGATCGCCATCGATCCCAACGGCTTGCGCACCATCGCCGGCGGCACGGCCCCGGGCTCCAGCCGCAAGCGCGCCTATTACGGCTGGACCGACGCCTCTGGCCGCCAGCGGGCGGTCGTTCAGGGCGTCGACTACACCGACGTCGACGGGACCCGGATCACCTCGTCTCTGTGCTACGGCGCCGGCGGCGCTGTCTTGGCCTCGTGCACGCCGCTGCAGACCTACCGCACCAGCCTCTACGGCCACGACCGCCACGGCTTCACCTCGAAGGGCAAGTTCGCCTTTGGCCAGCACAAGATCGAGGCGGGCGTCTGGTACGAGAAGCTCGATCGCGACTTCGGCCGCGCCTGGCGGCAGATCATCGATGTCCGCAAGGCGCCCGACTACTACAAGGCGCCGCAGCTGATCGACTTCATGCAGCACTTCACCACCGACCAGTGGAAGCTGTACGCGGAAGATACCTGGATCCTGGGCGACCTGACCCTGACCGGCGGCGTCCAGAAGTACCTGATCGACATCGAAGGCCAGACCGAGGGCTGGGACGCCTACGGCAAGTCGACCGCGCCGCTGAAGACCGCACTGAACGCCGACTCCGACGTGCTGTTCAGCCTGGGCGCGCTCTATCGGGTCAGCCCTGGCCTGGAAGCCTTCGCCGGCTTCTCGCAGAACTACGGCGCGGTGGGCGACTGGGC
>CBINOL010000191.1:0-7006 GCA_966252285.1 uncultured Caulobacter sp. | reverse complement strand
TCGCCCGAGCTGATGAACTGGTCGATCACCACCTGGGCGCCGTTCACGAAGTCGCCGAACTGGCCTTCCCACAGGGTCAGGGTGTTCGGGTCGGCCAGCGAGAAGCCGTACTCGAAGCCCAGCACCGCCTCTTCCGAGAGGGCCGAGTCGATGACTTCGTAGTTGGCCTGGCCGGGGCGGATGTTGTTCAGCGGCGTGTAGTGCTCTTCGGTCTTCTGGTCGATGACGTCGGAGTGGCGCTGGGTGAAGGTGCCGCGGACCGAGTCCTGGCCCGACAGGCGAACCGGGAAGCCTTCGTCGAGCAGGGTGGCGAAGGCCATGTGCTCGGCGGCGCCCCAGTCGAGGCCTTCGCCCTTGGTGAAGGCGTCACGACGGTTTTCGATCGCGCGGCGCACGGTCTTGTGGGCGTCGATGCGTTCCGGAATGGCCGTGATCTTGGCGGCCAGTTCCTGCAGCTTGGCGAGCGGCACGTCGGTCTTGCCGCGGCGCTCTTCGTCGCCCGGCTGGGCCAGGCCCTTCCACTTGCCGTCCAGCCAGTCGGCCTTGTTGGCCTTGTAGCTCTTGCCGGCCTCGAATTCCTTGTCGAGGAAGGTCTCGAACTCGCCGACCCAGGCGTCGGACTCGGCCTGGCTGATCAGGCCTTCGCCGACCAGGCGGGTCGAGTAGAGTTCGCGGGTCGAGGGGTGGCCCTTGATCTTCGCGTACATCAGCGGCGACGTCATGGTCGGATCGTCGCCTTCGTTGTGGCCGAAGCGACGGTAGCAGACCATGTCGATGACCACGTCCTTGCCGAACATCTGGCGATATTCGGTGGCGACCTTGGCCGCGAACACCACGGCTTCGGGATCGTCGCCGTTCACGTGGAAGATCGGGGCCTCGACCATCAGGGCCATGTCGCTCGGGTAGGGCGAGCTGCGCGAGTAGCGCGGGCTGGTGGTGAAGCCGATCTGGTTGTTGACGATGAAGTGGATGGTGCCGCCCGTGCGGTAGCCCTTCAGGCCCGACAGGGTGAAGCACTCGGCCACGACGCCCTGGCCGGCGAAGGCGGCGTCGCCGTGCAGCAGCAGCGGCAGCACGTGGCCGCGGCCGGCGTCCGGCTGTTCGCGCAGGGTGAAGGCCTGCTTGGCGCGGGCCTTGCCGATGACGACCGGGTTGACGATTTCCAGGTGCGACGGGTTGGCGGTGAGCGACAGGTGGACCTTGTTGTCGTCGAACTCACGGTCCGACGAGGCGCCCATGTGGTACTTCACGTCGCCCGAGCCCTCGACGTCCGAGGGGACGCTGGAGCCGCCTTGGAACTCGTGGAAGATCACGTGGTAGGGCTTGCCCATCACGGCGGCCAGAACGTTCAGGCGGCCGCGGTGCGGCATGCCCAGGACGATGTCCTTCACGCCCAGCGAGCCGCCGCGCTTGATGATCTGTTCCATGGCCGGGACCATGGCTTCGCCGCCGTCGAGGCCGAAGCGCTTGGTGCCGGGGAAACGCTTGTGCAGGAAGCGTTCGAAGCCTTCGGCCTCGATCAGCTTCTTGAGGATGGCGACCTTGCCTTCCTTCGAGAAGGTGATTTCCTTGTCGCGGCCCTCGATGCGCTCCTGCAGCCAGGCCTTCTCGGCCGGGTCGGAGATGTGCATGTACTGGACGCCGACGTTGCCGCAGTAGGTGCGGCGCAGGATCGACAGGATCTCGCGGATCGTGGCGGTCTCCAGACCCAGCACGAAGTCGAGGAAGATCGGGCGGTCGTAGTCGGCCTCGGCGAAGCCGTAGGTGGCCGGGTCGAGCTCGCTGGCGTCCTTGGCGGGATCCAGGCCCAGCGGGTCGAGGTTGGCGGCGAGGTGGCCGCGCATCCGGTAGGCCCGGATCATCATGATGGCGCGCAGGCTGTCCAGCGTGGCGGCGCGGACGGCTTCGGCGGAAGCGCCGGGGGCCTTGCCCTCGACGGCCTTGGCGATCTTGGCTTCGACGGCTGGGGCGACGCTGGCCCACTGGCCGTCGAGCGCCGAAAGCCAGTCGGGGCGGGCGGCGGGAACGCTCTTGGGCGTCCAGGCCGGGTCCTTGGCGGCGCGCTTGACCTGATCGGCCTGCTCGGCCAGCGAGGAGAAGAAGGCGTTCCAAGAGGGCTCGACCGACCCGGGGTTCTCCGCCCACTGGGCGTAGAGGTCCTCAACAAAGGCGGCGTTCGCGCCGTAGAGGAAGGAGGTCTCGGTCAAGACCTGATTGATGATGCCTGCGTCGTCCGCCATCGTCTTCGCCTCGATGCTCGCCCGCCGAGGCCATCCGGCGGGATCACGAGCTCGTTTCAAACATGAAGCGCGACGACCGGTTGGCCGCTATCCATTTTCGGCCGCTGCGCTTCGGATCCGTTTACGGGACCGGTTTAGACACCGGTCCCGTAAATATAGTCTCTCAATCTCCCGTCGCCCGCGCCTTGCGGCGGGCCCAGGTGATTTTTTCGGATCGTCGACTGGCGGTCGCAAAAAACCTGGGCCCCGCGCGAGGCGGGGTTTCGGTAGTCTTATTAGCCCTTGAGGACTTCGAGCAGGGTCTCGCCCAGCTTCGCCGGCGACGGCGAGACGCGGATGCCCGCTTCTTCCATCGCAGCGATCTTGTCCTCGGCGCCGCCCTTGCCGCCCGAGATGATGGCGCCGGCGTGACCCATGTGACGGCCCGGAGGAGCCGTGCGACCGGCGATGAAGCCGACCATGGGCTTCTTGCGGCCGCGCTTGGCTTCGTCCTTCAGGAACTGAGCCGCTTCTTCTTCGGCCGAGCCGCCGATTTCACCGATCATGACGATCGACTTGGTGGCTTCGTCGGCCAGGAACAGTTCCAGCACGTCGATGAACTCGGTGCCCTTGACCGGGTCGCCGCCGATGCCGACAGCCGTGGTTTGGCCCAGACCAGCGTTCGTGGTTTGGAAAACCGCTTCGTAGGTCAGGGTGCCCGAACGCGACACGACGCCGACCGAGCCTTCCGAGAAGATCGAACCCGGCATGATGCCGATCTTGCACTGGTTCGGGGTCAGGACGCCCGGGCAGTTCGGGCCGATCAGGCGCGACTTGCTGCCTTGCAGGGCCTTCTTCACACGCACCATGTCCAGCACCGGGATGCCTTCGGTGATGCAGACGATCAGCGGGATTTCCGCGTCGATGGCTTCTAGGATCGAGTCGGCCGCGAAGGGCGGCGGGACGTAGATCACCGAGGCGTCGGCGCCGGTGGCTTCCTTGGCTTCGCCGACGGTGTCGAACACCGGCAGGCCGATGTGCGTCTGGCCGCCCTTACCGGGGGTGACGCCGCCGACCATCTTGGTGCCGTAGGCGATGGCTTGTTCCGAGTGGAACGTGCCCTGGGCGCCGGTGAAGCCCTGGGTGATGACCTTGGTTTCAGAACCGATGAGGATCGACATGATTAGCGAGCACCCTTCACGGCCGCGACGATCTTCTCGGCGCCGTCAGACAGATCGTTGGCGGCGATGACGTTCAGGCCGCTTTCCGAGATGATTTTCTTACCCAGTTCGACGTTGGTGCCTTCCAGGCGAACGACGAGCGGGACGGTCAGGCCGACTTCCTTCACGGCGGCGATGACGCCTTCCGCGATGATGTCGCAGCGCATGATGCCGCCGAAGATGTTGACCAGGATGCCCTTCACGGCCGGATCGGCGGTGATGATCTTGAAGGCCGCAGTGACCTTCTCCTTGGAAGCGCCGCCGCCGACATCGAGGAAGTTGGCCGGCTCGGCGCCGTACAGCTTGATGATGTCCATGGTGGCCATGGCCAGGCCCGCGCCGTTGACCATGCAGCCGATTTCGCCGTCGAGGGCGATGTAGGCCAGGTCGTACTTCGAGGCTTCGATTTCCTTAGGGTCTTCTTCGCTCTCGTCGCGCAGGGCGCGGATGTCCGGGTGGCGGAACAGCGAGTTGCCGTCGAACGACAGCTTGGCGTCGAGGACGCGCAGGTGGTCGTCGGCGGTGACGATCAGCGGGTTGATCTCCAGCATCGCCATGTCCTTGGCCAGGAACGCCGTGTAGAGCTGCGTCAGCAGCACGGCGGCTTCCTTGGCCAGGCCGCCGGTCAGGCCCAGGGCCTTGGCCAGCGCGCGCTGGTGGGTCGGCCACACGCCGGTGGCGGGGTCGATCGAGAACGAGTGGATCTTCTCCGGCGTGGCGTGGGCCACGTCTTCGATGTCCATGCCGCCTTCGGTCGAGGCGACCACCGAAACCATCGAGGTTTCACGGTCGACCAGCAGCGACAGGTAGAATTCCTTGGCGATCGCCGCGCCTTCTTCGATGTAGAGGCGGTTGACCTGCTTGCCCTTGGGGCCGGTCTGGTGCGTCACCAGCACGCGGCCGAGCATTTCGGCGGCGTTGGTCTTGACGTCTTCGACGGACTTGACGACGCGGACGCCGCCCTTGGCGTCGGGGCCGAGGCCCTCGAACTTGCCCTTGCCGCGGCCGCCGGCGTGGATCTGGCTCTTCACGACGAAGACCGGACCGCCCAGCTTCTCGGCGGCGGCGACGGCTTCATCGACGGTGAACGCCGCGAAGCCACGCGGGACGGGGGCGCCGAACTCCGCGAGGACGGCTTTGGCTTGATGCTCGTGAATGTTCATGAGGGGACCGGTCTTCCGCGACGGTTCTTGAATGTGGCGGCGTTATAGGAGCGTGATTTCGCAGGCGCAACCGCACTTGGACGATAAGGCGCCCCCATATTTTCGATCCGTTGTCCGAACGGACAACGGCGCCGCCTTCCTGGGCCGAACGATCGAAAAGCCTGATCTTTTGGCAAATCGTCCACAGCCCCTGGCTGGCAAGGCGTTGAGCGCCGGGCGAGGGGCGAGATAACGATGTTAGCGCTCACTCCAATCGCGAGACGAAACGGTTTGTGCGCTGCGATTGTGCAGTTGTCGCCGCGGGGGCGCTTATGCCGCACTCTGTGACGAAGTATTGCTGCGATCGCCGACCGCCGTGCGGCGAGCCTCGGAAAAACAACGACTTAGATACGATGCATTTTGTGCGAAATCGCGGAACCGAGGCAGGATATACTCGGTGCGACCTTCGGCCTTGAAAGTATCAATCATTTATTGACCGTCCGGAAGCTTCTTCTTGCCTGAAACGATCTAGGGAAAACCCGAGATTGGCATTGGAAGGGCTTCCATGTTCAACCGCTCGCAAGTGCAGGCCGTCGAGACCCTCGCGGCCCTCGACCGGTCGCTGGCGACCATCGAGTTCGACCCCAAGGGCCGGATCCTGACGGCGAACGAGAACTTCTGCTCGGCCATGGGCTACGATCTGGCCGAGATCGTCGGCCAGCATCACAGCCTGTTCGTCGAGCCCGACTACGCGGCCAGCAGCGACTACGCGGCCTTCTGGGCCAAGCTCGGGCGGGGCGAATTCGACGCCCGCGAGTACCTGCGGGTGGGCAAGGGCGGCCGCGAGGTGTGGATCCAGGCCTCTTACAATCCGATCCGCAACGCGCGCGGCGTGGTGACCCGGATCGTCAAGATCGCCACCGACATCACCGAGCAGAAGCGCCGCGCCGCCGAGCAGCACGGCAAGATGGAGGCCATCGGCCGGGCTCAGGCGGTGATCGAGTTCACCCCGGCCGGCGAGATCCTGACCGCCAACCAGAACTTCCTCGACGCCCTGGGCTATTCGCTGAGCGAGATCCAGGGCCGCCATCACCGGATGTTCGTCGAGCCGGCCGAGGCCAACTCGCCCGACTACGCCGCCTTCTGGGCCCGCCTGAACGCCGGCGAGTTCGTCGCCGCCGAGTTCAAGCGCCTGGGCAAGGGCGGCCGGACGGTGTGGATCCAGGCCTCGTACAACCCGATCTTCGACCACAAGCGCCGCATCGCAAAGGTCGTGAAGTTCGCCACCGTGGTCACCGGGCGCGTCGACGCGGTCAACGCCATCGCCACGGGCCTGGACCAGCTGGCCCGCAACAACCTGACCTATCGCATCGACAGGCCGGTCGATCCGCAGTTCGCCAAGGTGCGCGAGGACTTCAACAGCGCCATGACCGCCCTGGACGGCGCCATGGGCGTGGTGGCCTCGGCCACCCAGAGCGTCGGCGCCGGGGCGCAGGAGATCTCGATCGCCGCCGACGACCTGTCGCGCCGCACCGAAATCCAGGCCTCGAACCTGGAGGAGGCGGCCGCCGCGCTCGACCAGATCACCGCCACCGTCAACCGCAGCGCCGAGGGCGCGCGCGAGGTCTCGCAGGTGGCCTCGGCCGCCCGCATCGACGCCACCCGCTCGGGCGAGATCGTCGGCGAGGCCGTCGCCGCCATGGGCGAGATCGAGGAAAGCTCGGGCAAGATCACCAGCATCATCGGGGTGATCGACGAGATCGCCTTCCAGACCAACCTGCTGGCGCTGAACGCCGGCGTCGAAGCGGCGCGGGCGGGCGACGCGGGCAAGGGCTTCGCGGTCGTGGCCTCCGAAGTGCGGGCCCTGGCCCAGCGCTCGGCGGAAGCCGCCAAGGAGATCAAGGCCCTGATCGCCAAGAGCACCTCGCAGGTCGGCCGCGGCGTGCGGCTGGTCGGCGAGACCGGCGAGGCCCTGGCCACCATCGTCGACAAGGTCGGCAAGATCGACGGCCTGATCCTGGAAATCGCCCAGTCCTCGCGCGAGCAGGCCACGGGGCTGTCGGAGGTCAACACCGCCGTCAACCGCATGGACGAGGTCACCCAGCGCAACTCGGCCATGGTCGAGGAAGCCACCGTCGCCTCGGCCAGCCTGAAGCTGGAAGCCGGCGAACTGGCGGAGCTGGTGTCGCGCTTCGAGGTCAGCAGCGGCGGGACGGGGGTGCCGGCCGTGAGGCGGCGGGCCTAAGCCTCTCTCCCTTCCCCCTCGATGGGGGAAGGATTGGGGATGGGGGTTATGCGGCGGTTCGGCCGCCACCGCCCTGGCCCCCCCCACCCCAACCACCCCCCACCAGGGGGGGGGCGTTCAATTTTTAAAAACAACCCCCCCCGCGCGCGGCGGTCCACCAGGGCCCACCCCCCCCCGCCC
>CBINOL010000190.1:0-7086 GCA_966252285.1 uncultured Caulobacter sp. | reverse complement strand
CGCGGGCTCGGCAGCCACGTCCCCCTCCGTCGGCTTCGCCGACACCTCCCCCTTCGGGGAGAGGGTTCATCAAGCCGCCTCCGCCTGCCCCCAGCGCGCCACCATCTCCAGCAGCCGGCCGGGATTGATCGGCTTGCCCAGGTGGTCGTCCATGCCGGCCGCCATGCAGGTGGCGATCTGCTCGGGCAGGACGTTGGCGGTCATGGCCACGATCGGGGTGCGCACGCCCATCGGCTCCAGGGCGCGGATGCGGCGGGTGGCGGTCAGGCCGTCCATCACCGGCATCTGCACGTCCATCAGGACGAGATCGTAGGCCTTGCCGGCCTTGAAGGCGTCGACCGCCGCCACGCCGTCCACGGCCATGTCCAGCTCGACCTCGAACGGCGCCAGCAGCGCGCCGATAAGCTCGCGGTTGGCGGCGTTGTCCTCGACCAGCAGCAGCCGCACCGGCCGCTCCAGCGGCGCCGGCTGGGGCGCGGCGGGCAGATCGTTGGCCACGGTCTCGGTGATCGGCAGCTCGACCTCGAACCAGAACGTCGAGCCACGGCCCTGCGCGCTCTCGACGCCGATGCGTCCGCCCATGGCCTCTATGATCCGCTTGCAGATCGCCAGCCCCAGGCCCGTGCCGCCGAACCGGCGGGCGACCCCGGCGTCGGCCTGGATGAAGCGCTCGAACACCGCCTCGTGCATGTCGTCGGGCAGGCCGATGCCGCTGTCGCGCACCGCCATCCGCAGGCGCTGCCCCAGGTTCGTCGCGGTCTGCTCGACGCTGATGACGATCTGCCCTTCGCTGGTGAACTTAACCGCGTTCGACAGGAAGTTCAGCATCACCTGGCTGAGCCTTGCAGCATCGCCCAGCAGCGGCGTGAGACCCGGGCCGAACTCGATCAGCACCGGCAAGCCCTTGGCCTGTGCCTGGCTCTCGATCAGGGCCGCGGCCGAGCGGGCGATGTCGCACGGCTTGAACGGCTCGGCGTCCAGCTCCAGCCCCGCCTCCAGGCGCGAGAAGTCCAGCACGTCGTTGATGACGCCCAGCAGGGTGTTGCTGGCCTCATGGATCAGCCGCACCTGCCGCGCGTCGGTCTCGTCCAGGGCCGACGACTGCCGAAGCAGGCCCGAGAAGCCGATGATCGCCGTCAGCGGCGTACGCAGGTCGTGGGTCATGTTGGCCAGGAAGTCGGCCTTGGCCGCGGCGGCCGCCTGGGCCTCCTCCGCCGCGCGGGCCAGTTCCTCGGCCAGGCGCTTGCGCTCGGTAATCTCGCGGCTGGTGGCGATGAAGCCCCCGCCTTCGTCCTTGGGCACCAGCGAGTAGGTGCTCTCGATCCAGATGGTCTGGCCGTCCTTGCGGCGGAACCGGTACTCCAGCGTGCTGCTGTCGCTGGGGGTCTGCAGCGAGCGGATGGCCGCCAGCGCCTTGGCGCCGTCCTCCTCGCTGACGCCCAGCAGGTTGGGCGCGACCAGGAACTCGGCGGGGGTGTAGCCCGTCAGCCGCTCAATGGCCGGCGAGTTGTAGCGCCGCCGCCCGTCCGGCCACCACATCAAGAGGGCGTCGGTCAGGTTGTTGGCCAGGATCCGGTACAGCGACTCGTGCTCGCGCAGACGCGACAGGGTCTGCTCGGCCTCGCGGCGCCGGCGTTCGGCCTCCTCGGCCGTCTGGCGCTGGATCTTCAGGCTCTGCGAGAGATCGAGCTTGGCGGCCTTCAGGTTCAGCCGCTGGCTGTGCAGGACATAGAACAGCGGTCCGCCCACGATGACGACGATCACCATCGTCATCCACGGGGTGAAGACCTCGGCCCGCTTCAGGATCAGGATGTTGACGCAGTAGTCCGTCGTCACGGCCATCAGCGCGGCCAGCACGACAGTCGCAACGGTTCTCAGGAACGTAGCTAGAAACATGGCCCCAGGGTCGACGTCACGCCGGATCGAAACGGCTCGATCCCGTCCCTTGTCGCTCATCTATGAGGCGAAGGTGCTAAAATCGACGCGTCGCGCGCGGTTTAATTACGTCTCGCGACGCTAAGCCGCACCGTTTCGGCGCCCGGCCAGCGCTTCGGGCGCGACCGACTGGCCGTCGATCCGCACCGGCGAGCGGGCGTCGGCGTTTCCATCCAGCGACAGCCCCGTCACCTCCAGCCCCCGCACATGCCGCGCCCATAGGCCCCAGGCCGGCGGATCGCCGAACATGCGGGGCTCGGGATAGGCGTCCTCCAGCTCCGGCGGTTCGACGCCCGCCTCTTCGGCCCCGCCCAGGAACGACAGGGTCAGGTTCTCCAGCCGCACGTCCTCGATCGGATGATCGGCCAGGCCCGCCAGGATCACCGGCAGGTCGGCGAAGGCGCCCTCGCCGTCCAGGTTGCGAACGCTCACCCGGCGCAGCGCGCCCGGCCGCGTTCCCTCGGGCCCACGCAGCCGTGCGCCCAGGCGCAGGAACAGCGGCGAACTGGTCATCTCGACCAGCCGCACGTTGTCGATCTCGACGTCCTCGATGGTCCCGCCGTCGACGGTCTCCAAGGCCAGACCGCGCGAGCGCTCCAGCACGCAGTCGGCGATGCGGATCCGCCGGAAGTCGCCGTTGCTCTCGGTGCCGATCTTGATGCGGCCGGTCACCCGGTCCTGGTCGGGCGACAGCCGCTGCTCGCGGCCCAGCGTGCCGTCCAGCACAGTGCCCGGATCGAAGCCAGAGACGTGGCAGCCGGTGATCTCGACGTCCTGGGTCGGCAGAGCCTCGCCCAGGGCCATAGAGGCCTTCAGCACGATGGCGTCGTCGTTGGGCGTGTTGACCCGGCAGCCGCTGATCCGCACGCGCGAGCAGCCGTCGATGTCCAGCCCGTCGCGGTTGGTGTCGACCAGCAGGTTCTCGATGACGAGGTCCTCGCACCCCGTGGCCAGCACCGCGAAGTGCCCGCCCCGCACCAGCGTGAAGCCCGACAGCCGCACCTTGCGGCAGCGCTTCAGCCCGATCGCCTTGTTGCCCTGGCCGATCATCGCCGCCCGCTCGGGCACGAGTTCCGCCATGGCCTCGGCCGAGAGGCCGACCATGCTCAGCGGGAACTCGCCCGCCTGCCGCCGCCAGCGCGAGCCAGGGCCCTCGCGGGTCAGGCCTTCGCCGTCGATGCGGCCCGGGCCTTCGACGGCCACGTCCTCCAGGTCCTCGCCCCAGAGCAGGCTGTTGCGCCAGTGGCTGTGACCGAAGTCCTGGTAGAGGTCGTGCGGGTTTTCCTCCGGTGGATCATAGCTCCCGCCGTGCCGGGCCGGATCGGCGGCGACCAGCACGCAGCCCTCCTCCAGCTTCAGCGTCACGCCGCTGGCCAGCCGGACCGAGAAGCACAGATACCGCCCCGCCGGCAGCCGCACGGTCCCGCCGCCGGCCGCTTGCGCGGCCTGGATGGCGGCGTTGATCGCGCCGGTGTCCAGCGCCTCGCCGTCGCCAACGGCGCCGAACCCCGTGACGTCGAAGATCACGTGTAGAGGCCGTGGCGGCGCAGGAACGGCGGCAACAGCTGCGGCCAGCCCATGTCCATGCCCTGCGGACCGGTCACGCCGAAACCGTGGCCGCCCTTCTCGAACATATGCAGCTCGCTGGGCACGCCGGCCGCGCGCAGGGCCGAATAGAGAAGCAAGCTGTTGTCGGCCGGCACCACCTTGTCGTCGGCGGCGGTGGCGATGAAGGTCGGCGGCGTGTCGGCCGGCACGTCCAGCTCCAGCGAGGCGGCCTTGCGGCGCGCGTCCGAGGCGTCGCCCGCCAGCAGTTCCTTCATCGAAGCGCCATGCGCGAACGGCGGCAGCATGGTCACCACCGGATAGAACAGTCCCGCCACCGACGGACGCGTCGACAGCGTGTCGATGGCGTCGATCGGCGCGTAGGTGTCGCGCTTGAACTGGGTCGACAGACGGCCCGCCAGGTGCCCGCCCGCCGAGAAGCCCATGACGCCGACGCGCGCCGGATCCAGGCCGAGCTCCCCGGCCCGCGAGCGGATGATGCGGATGGCCCGCTGGGCGTCCTGCAGGGCCACGTCCGGTCCCGCCGCCCAGCCGTCGGCCGGCAGGCGGTAGGTCATGACGAAGGCGGTCACGCCCTGGTCGGCGATCCATTTGTCGATCGCGCCGCCGGCCTTGCTGACCGCCACGCGCTTGTAGCCGCCGCCGGGGATCATCAGGATCGCCGCGCCGTTGGGCTTGGCCGGTCGGCGCATCATCAGCACCGGGTCGGTGATGTTGAGGAAGGCCGTGTCGTTGGGATCGCCGCCCGGGGTGCGCAGGATCACCTGCTCCTTGACGGTGACCTTCTCGCCGCCCGGGGCCTTGCCCGGCCAGATCGGCTGGATCTCCAGCATCGGCTTGATGCCTTGCGGAGCCTGGGCCAGTGCGGGGCTGGCGGCGGTCGCGCCGGCCAGGGCCAGCAGGGAGCGACGGTCGATCATCGGAAAACCTCGCGAGAAGTCAGTTGCCGCGCAGGGCCGCATTGCTGCGGGCCGCGCTGGGAGCCATGACGAAGCTGTCGGGCGGCGTCGGCCTGGCCGGATCAAACGACCCGGCGTCGGCGGCGAGATGGCGCGCCAGTTCGGGCACGCCGGCCTTGATCCCCTCCACGATGCAGCGGGCCAGCTCGTAGGCGCCGTAGTTGTCGTGGTGGGTGATGTCCTTGCCCCCGTCGGCGAAGGCCTTGGGCGACTGCACGGGCCCCAGGGCCTCGTAGAACGCCTTGCTCATCGCCGCCAGGTCGATGACCGGCACGCCCAGCTCCTGGCCCACCGCCAGCACCGCGGCCGGATAGTCGCCGTGGGTGTTGATGATCCTGCCCTCGCCGTCGAAGCGGCGACGATGCATCGAGGTCACCAGCACCGGCGTCGCCTTGCGTCGCCGGAACTCGCCGACATAGGCCCGCAGGTAGTCGCGATAGGTGCTGTCGGCCGCCACATAGGTCTGCGGCCAGTTTTCCTTCTGGTCGTTGTGGCCGAACTGGATCAGCGCGAAGTCGCCGGCCCGCGTCTGGCTCAGCACCTTGTCCAGCCGGTGCTCCATCAGGAACGACTTCATGGTCTCGCCGGACTCGGCGTGGCTGGCCACCGACACGGTCGGGGCGAAGAACCGGGGCAGCATCTGGCCCCAGCCGGCGGCCGGCTCGAACGGCTGGTCGGTGACCGTGGAGTCGCCCAGCAGGAAGACGCGCGGCACGCTGGCGGCTTCGACCGTCATGCGCGCCACCTTCGGGGCCGGCCCGCAGAACTCGACGGTCAGCCTGTCGTCCCAGTTGGGCGTGCCCTTCTCGCGCGGATTGAGGATCACGCCGGTCCCGCCCGGGGCGTTCTTCGGCGGCGGCGGCAGCGAGGCGTCGCGGGTGTTGACCACGAACGTCACCTCGCGGCGCTCCTTGGCCTTGGTGCGGATCTGCTCGGCCATCAGCCGGCGGGACTCGGCCTTGACGGTCAGGTCCGCGCCGCCCTCGACCTCCAGCGTCACGCGCCAGTCGCCCTCGGGCACGGCGACCGAGAACGACCGCCCCTCGCCCGGCTCGAAGCCATATCCGCTGGCGGCGTCGTACAGGCGATCGGCGGCGACGGGCGTGAAACCCTCGCGCGGCTTGGCGGTGAAGTCGAACCTGCGGGCGGTCATCTGCGCCTCCAGCGCCGTGGCGGCGGTCGCGGGCGCCAGCAGCAAGCCGGCCAGAACACTGCGTCGCGCGAGCTGCATCCTGGTTTCGTCTCCCCCTTCGTACCGCGACCCGCGGCCGTCATTCTGGGCCGGACCATCCCGAAGAACGGGCCCAGACGCAAGATATTTCACATATCGCCACGCAAGCCCATGATATGGGATTCAATCACCATCCCATCCACAGCCACGGTCGAAACCCGGCTTGCGACGCAGCCGACGCCCGACTATGGTCCGCGCCGCTTCTCACGGCCTTCCGTGTCGACAGCGGGCCGGTAGCTCAGTGGTAGAGCATTCGACTTTTAATCGAATGGTCCTGGGTTCGAATCCCAGCCGGCCTACCAAACTCTTCTCGAAAACCTGAACGAAATCAGCCCCGACCTGGATCTCCAGCGGGGGCCGGCGCCGCCTCGTTCATCCATCCGCCCAATCTAGGCCGCAGTCGGCCCGCAACCTCCGCGACCTCTTCGGGGGGCTGTTCGATTCGTACGCGACACGGCGGATGACGACACGGCTTCTCGCGCGTTAGGGTCAAGTCATGCGAAGTCTGCTCCTCCTCGCCGCCGCGCTGCCCCTGCTGGCCGCCTGCGCCACCACGCGGGCTGCCGAGCCCCAACCGCAGGCCGAGGTCGAGAACCCCGACAAGATCCAGACCACCTCCGAGGCCAACAAGGACGGCCTTTCCGGCGCGGTCACCGCCCCGCTGCGCGACGTCAACCTGATGCGCACCAAGATCCCGCCCGTGCTGCTGGAGGCCATGCAGGACCCCTACGCCCGGCCCCAGCCCTCCAGCTGCGGCCAGCTGACGGCGCTGGTGAAGCCGCTCGACGCGGCCCTGGGCATCGACCTCGACCAGGTGCCGCCGGGCGAGGACGAGGACCTGATGGACCGGGGCCGCAAGGCGGCCGGCGACGCGGCCCTCGGCGCCATGGCCAGCGCCGCGCAAGACCTGATCCCGATGCGAGGCTGGGTCCGCAAGCTGTCGGGCGCCGAGAAGCACGACCGCCTCGTGCAGTCGGCCATGGCCGCCGGCGCCGTGCGCCGCGCCTATCTCAAGGGCCTGGGCGAGGCGCGCGGCTGCATGCCGCCGGCCACGCCCCAGCACCGCGGCGAGGCCCAGCCCGAACCGGTGAAGAAGCGCCGCTTCCCGTTCATGGGCGGCAAGGACGCCCCGCCCCCGCCGCCGCCCAAGCCGGCGCCCTCGGTCGTCGGCCCCACCGTCGAGCCGATCCCCGACGTCCACGCCCCGCCGGCCGCGGAAACCGCGCCCGAAACCGCCAAGGGCAAGCGCAAGCCCGCCTACCCCATCGCCCCCGCCGCCCCGCAGCCGGCCCAGCCGGCGACGCCGCAAGGCCCGACCAGCGACTGAAGCGCCCTCCCCAAACCCTCTCCCAGAGGGAGAGGGAGGGGCCCAGGCGAAGCCTGGGAGGGTGAGGG
>CBINOL010000189.1:0-7200 GCA_966252285.1 uncultured Caulobacter sp. | reverse complement strand
CAAACTTCCCCCTCCGACCGCTTCGCGGCCACCTCCCCCTTCAGGGGGAGGATCTCGAAACCTGGACGCTTCCGTCCATTGATGTCCATTATTTAATCCACATTTCAAGCTTGTAACTTTCCCTCCCGACAGCCAAAGGCCCAGTTTGCCAGCCACGCAACTGGCGGGGGCCAGGGGACGGAAAGACATGCAGTTCGGATCGCTTTTCGCGGCCCTCGCGGCCGCAACGCCCGAGGCCGCGGCCCAGGCCCCCGTCGTCGCCGCGGCGACGGAAGGGGTCACCCGCTATCCCGCCGCCTTCTTCGCCGACCGCCAGCCGCTGTCGGCCTACGACATGGTCGTGCGGGTGCCCGGCTTCACCTTCGACGGCGGCGACAGCGTGCGCGGCTTCGGCGGCGCGGCCGGCAACGTGCTGATCGGCGGCCAGCGGCCGGCCACCAAGAGCGAGTCCCTGGAAGACGCCCTGCGCCGCATCCAGGCCAGCCAGGTCGACCGCGTCGAGATCATCGTCGGCGGCGCGCCGGGCATCGACATGCAGGGCAAGAACGTCGTGGCCAACGTCGTGCTGCGGGCCGACGCCAAGGGCTCGACCCTGCTGGCCGTGGCCAGTTCGTTCCAGCAGGACGGCCGCACCACCCCGGCCATGCGCTTCGAGGGCTCGCGCCAGTACGGCGTCAACGCCTTCGACTGGTCGCTGCTGTCCTATCGCTATGTCGACGACGGCGCCGGAGAGGGCCCAAAGGTCGTGCGCCGGGCCAACGGGACGGTCAGTCCCTCCTGGCTGGACGAGACCGGCGGCGGCGACGGCCTGACCGCCAAGGCGAACCTGAAGCGCCCGTTGCTGGGCGGCCGGCTGTCGGTCAACACCGTCTACGAGCGCGAGATCTACGACTGGAGCCTGGAGGACATCCCTCCGGCCGGCGGCGACCGCCTGAAGGTCATCGACGCCGACGACCGCGAGGAAGGCGAGGTCGGCCTGGGCTGGGAACGCCCCCTGACCGCCAAATCACGCGTCGAACTGACCGGCCTGCTGCGCCGCAAGCACGTCGACTACGCCAGCACCTTCACCGAAGCGGGCGAAGCCGGCCGTTTCACCTCGGCCCGCGACAGCGGCGAGAGCATCGCCCGCGGCGTGCTGCGCCATACCCTCAGCCCGACCCTGTCGTTCGAGGGCGGCGGCGAGATCGCGTTGAACTTCCTGGAGAGCCAGATCGGCTATCTGGTCAACGGAACGCCCCAGGTGCTGCCGGCCGCCAATGTGCGGGTCGAGGAAAAGCGCGGCGAGGCCTTCGGCGTCGCCACCTGGCGCGCCCACTCCAAGCTGACCCTGGAAGGCGCCCTGCGGCTGGAGCGCTCGACCATCTCGCAGACCGGCGACACCAACCTGGAGAAGTCGTTCACCTATCCCAAGCCGCGCCTGTCGGTCACCTGGTCGCCCAGCGCCCACGACCAGTTCCGCGGCCGCGTCGAGCGCGAGGTCGGCCAGCTGGACTTCAGCGACTTCGTCTCCTCGACCACCTTCTCCACCGGACGCGACACCGCCGGCGGCGCCGAGCTGGTGCCCGAGCGGACCTGGGTGTTCGAGGCGGCCTGGGAGCGCAAGTTCGGCAAGGACGGCGCCGTGGTGCTGACCGCCCGCCACAAGGAGATCAGCGACGTCGCCGACCGCATCCTGGTGGTCGACAAGGCCGGCAACCTCTACGACGCTCCCGGCAATATCGGCGACGCCACGGGCGACGAGCTGGAGCTGTCGGTGAACCTGCCGCTGGGGCGCTTCGTCCCCGGCGGTCTGCTGCGCGGCAAGGGGACCTGGACCCGGTCGGAGGTCGTCGACCCGATCACCGGCCGCAAGCGCCGGATCAGCGACCAGGAGCCCTTCGAGGGCGAGCTACGGTTCTCGCAGGACCTGCCCAAGCGCAAGCTGCAATGGGGCGTGGAGCTGTTCTCGGGCGAGACCGAGACGTCTTACGCCTTCAACGAGGTCAGCCGCTTCGAGATCGAGCCGTGGCTCCTGGCCTATGCCGAGGTCAAGCCGCGCCAGGGGCTGTCGCTGCGGGTCGAGGCCCAGAACCTCACCGGCCGCGGCCTCAACCGCCAGCGGGAGGTGTTCGAGGGGCGCGTGCGCGCGCCGGGCGACTTCGCCTATCTCGACGACCGCCGCGTCGACTTCGACCCGTTCATCTATTTCCGCCTGCGCCAGACCTGGGGCTGAGCCGGACAGCAGAAAAACAAGGCCGCCGCCCGCGCCTCTCGGTCCCCAACCCCAGCGGACAGAAGCGGCCACTGCGAAAGGACCCTGGCTCGCGCCGGGGTCCTTTTTTCTTCGCGGCTCGTCAGGCCTCGCCCGGCCCGACGCCCAGCGCGTCCAGCGCTCGGGCCAGGTTCTCCAGGGTGTAGGGCTTCTGCACCACCAGCCGGCCGCGATGGCTCTGCGGCAGGTTGGCCTGCTCGCCGTAGCCGGTGGCGAACAGGAACGGCGTCTTCAGCTCGGCCAGCCGGTCGGCGATGGCGTAGCTGTTGCGGTCGCCCAGGTTGATGTCCAGCACGGCCACGGTCGGGCGATGGGCCTCGATGCTGTCGAGCGCCCCCTGCACCGTCGCCGCCGTTGTCACGCTGCGCGCGCCCAGGCGATTGGCGATGTCCTCGGCGTCCAGGGCGATGATCAGGCTGTCCTCGACCAGCAGCACGTCCTGGCCCTCGAGGATCCTGGACGGCGCGGGATGGGCGTGCCCCGGCGCGGGGCGGGGGAAGCGGACAGGTCGCGCCCCGCCGCCCTGGCGCGGCTGCGACAGGTGCCGGGCGGGGATTCTGAACACCGCGTGGAAGCCGCGCGGGTCGTAGTCCACCTTGACCTTGCCGCCGAGGTCGTAGGGCACCGAGCGCTCGATGATCGTGGTGCCGAAGCCCTTGCGGGTGGGCGGCGTCACCGGGGGACCGCCGGCCTCGCGCCACTCCACGGCCAGGTCGCCGCCCGTCTTGTGATGCCAGCCGATGGTCACCCGGCCGCCCTCGGCCGACAGCGCGCCGTACTTGTTGGAGTTGGTGACCAGCTCGTGGAACACCAGCGCCAGGGTCGAATAGGCCTGCGGGTTCAGCGACACCGGCTCGCCCTGCACGACGATGCGGTCGCGCTCGTCGACGAAGGCGGCCGCCTCGGCGTCGATCAGCGCCTGCAGCGGGGCGGGACCCCAGTGGTCGTCGGTGATCTGGTTGTGGGCGCGGGCCAGGGCGTGGATGCGGCCGTCGACGACCTTGACGAACTCTGCGATGTCGCCGCCGGCCGGCAGCGACTGGCGGATCAGCCCCCGGATCAGGCCCAGGATGTTGCGCACCCGGTGGTTCAGTTCGGCGATCAGCAGCTCCTGGCGGGCGCTGGCCTGCTGGCGCTCGGCCGAGGCCTCGTCGGCCAGGCGCAGCACCACCTCGATCAGGGTCGCGCGCAGGGTCTCGGCCACCCGGATCTCCGAGCCCGAGAACGGCTGCGACTTGCCCTCGACCAGCTCCTTCCACTCGGCGAAGCTTGCGCGCGGGGTCAGGCGCGGACCGTTGGGACCGTACTCCATCGGCTTGTGCGGGTCGCCGGCCCACCGCACCGAATGGATCAGTTCCTTGCGGAACAGCACCACATAGTCGCGCGGCGAGCGCGAGATCGGGATCGCCAGCAGGCCTGCCGCATCCGAGGCGAAGCCGTGGGCGTCGTCGATCAGCGAGCCGATATGGTCGGTGGCGAACACCTTGCCGGCCGCCGTGCCGTTCAGCGCCCGGACGATCCGGCGGAAGTCGTCCAGCGGCGGGACCGTGCCCGAGAAAGCGTGATTGCCGCCCAGCCACACCCCCACCCCGTCGGCCGGGATGGCGTTGGTCAGGATGTCGCCCAGCCAGTCGGGATCCTTCAGCAGGGTCTCGTCGGACGCCACCGCGCCCAGCAGTTGGTCGGAGATGTCGCGCGCCCGGCGCTCGTACTCCACCGTCTCCTGCCGCTCACGGCTCTCCAGCCGCATCGAGAACATCTGGGCGAACAGTTCGCTGACCGAGCGGCGCTCGAAGGTCGGGCAGCGCGGCGCATAGTGATGGCAGGCGAACAGGCCCCAGAGCTTGCCCTCGACGATGATCGAGATCGACAGGGACGCCTGCACGCCCATGTTCTTCAGGTACTCGATGTGGATCGGCGAAACCGACCGCAGCACCGACAGCGACAGGTCAAGCGGCTGTCCGTGCTGGTCGCGCTGCGGGACGATCGGCACGGGCGTGGCGTTGACGTCGGTGATCACCCGCAGGAGGTTGCGGCGATAGAGCTCCCTGGCCTGGACCGGGATGTCCGAGGCCGGGTAGCGCAGGCCCATGAACGCGCCGATGCCCGAGCGCACGGCCTCGGCCACCACTTCGCCCGAACCGTCGGCGGCGAAGCGATAGACCATCACCCGGTCGAACTCGATCAGGGCCCGCACCTGGCGCGCGCCCTCGCGGTAGAAGGCGGCGAAGTCGGGCGCGCCGTCCAGGCGGGCGATCATCGAACGCACCATGCCGGTGGCGTCGCCATGCTCGCCCGAGGCGGGCTCGGCCTCGATGACGATCTGGCCGCCGGAGAAATGCAGGGCGACGTCGAAGTTGGGCCGGCCGGCCACCAGTTCCAGGTCGAAGATCCGCTCCACCGCGTCGGCGCCGCGCAGCAGGGTCGAGCGGTTGCGCAGGTCGTGCACCGCCTTGGGCTGGAACAGCTCGAACAGCGGCTTGCCGAACAGTTCGTCCGGCTGAAAGCCGATGAAGTCGGCGATGTTGGCCGAGGTCCGCGCCACCAGCCAGTCGGCGGTCAGGGCGATCAGGAAGCCGATGGGCTGGATCGCGCCCAGGATATGGATCGGCTCGCGATCGCAGTTGGTCAGGTCGACGGTGAAGGTGTCGGTCGGCAAGGCAGGCTCCGAAACGGGAAAAGCGCCTCTAGGAGCTTGGCCGTATGCGTGAAGCATCTGGAACGTGGATCAGGCGCCCGGGTTCCGCCTCCTACTTGTCGACCACCTTGATGATGCGGTCGGAGGACGGACGGCCGGCCAGGCCCTTGCCGGCGGCGTAGGTGACGATCAGGGCGTCGTCCTTGATCGACGCGCCGGGCTTGCGGCCCTCGGCCAGCAGCACGCGGCCGATCCGGTTCAGCAGGCTGCGGTCGCCGTTGCGGGCCATGCGCTCGAAGGCCTCGGCGGTGACGTTGGCGCATTCGGCGACCAGCACCGAGGTCTCGGGCCGGGCGTCCTGCACGGTCTCGAAGCTGACCCGGTGGCGGGCCGCGCGGCTGGCGCGGTCGGCCGCCTGCAGCATGCGCTGGAACAGGGCGTTGGGCGTGATGAAGGCCGGCGGCTGGATGGTCGGGGCCCGGCCCATCAGCGCCGCGGCGGCGCCGGCCGGACGGTCGGCGGTGAACAGGGTCATGCCGCCCAGCTTGGTGGCGCGCAGCACCGGCTCGCCCAGCTCGTTCTTGTAGATGACGTCGCCGCGCGGACCGGCGTGGGGCGACAGCACCCACACCTCGCTGCTGTTCTCGAACTTCAGCAGGGTCGTCGGGGTGGCGCGGTCGAGCACGAACGCCCCGCCGCCGTCGGAGACGTAGCGGGCCACCGGCGGCGGCGGCGCCTTGCGGGCCTCGGCAGCGGCGCGGTCGCCGAACAGGGCGTCGCGCAGGTTATGCTTGGACTGGGCCGCGACGGGCGTGGCGATGGTCAGGCCTGCCAGGGCGAGCATCAGCGTTGCCGCGCAGCCTCCCGGCCCCATCCTTTCCACCGTCGGTCGTATCATGCGAACGGTGATGGTCCCCGACTGGGGCGAATCTTGGACGTGGAGGCGGCGCTTCCTGGCAAGCGTCGCCGTGCGACTTTTCTGCAACGCTTCCCTTCGCGCGCGGCCCCCGCCGCTCGCTCCCCATAGCGCCCGCCCGCTTCGGTCACCCGCAACGGACAAGCAGGCTCGTCCCAAACAGGAAGGTCGCGGCCGTCGCCACGCGCTCCCGGTTGGCGCGATTGACGCCAACCGGGACCGCCAGGTCAAGACACAAGACCTGTTCAGGCCTCAGGCCAGGTACTGGCCGCCGTTCAGCGACAGGGTGGCGCCGGTGACGAAACCGGCCCGCTCGCCGGCCAGGAACGAGACCATGTCGGCGATCTCCTCGCCCTTGCCCAGGCGCCCGACGGGGATGCCGCCGATGATGCCGGCCAGCACCGTTTCCGGCACGGCGGCCACCATCTCGGTGTCGATGTAGCCGGGGCAGATCACGTTGACGGTGACGCCCTTCTTGGCGTTCTCCAGGGCCAGGGCCTTGGTGAAGCCGATCAGGCCGGCCTTGGCGGCCGAGTAGTTGGTCTGGCCGACCTGGCCCTTCTGGCCGTTGATCGAGCTGATATTGACGATCCGGCCCCAGCCGCGCTCGCGCATGCCCTCGATCACCGGACGGGTCATGTTGAAGGCCGAGTCCATGTTGACCCGGATCACTTCCGACCACTGGTCGTAGGTCATCTTGTGCAGGAAGCCGTCACGGGTGATGCCGGCGTTATTGACCAGCACGTCGACCGGGCCCAGCTCGGCCGTCACCTTGGCCACGGCGGCCTGGCAGTCGTCGAACGAGCCGACATTGCCCTTCACCACCATCACGCCAAGCTCCTTGGCGCAGGCCTCGGCGGCCGCCTCGTTGCCGGAATAACCGGCCGCCACCTTGAGACCGTCGGCCACCAGCCGCTCGCAGATCGCCCGGCCAATGCCCCGGGTGCCGCCGGTCACGAACGCAACTCTAGCCATACAGTAGTCTCCCGCTTCCGCTACGTCATGGTTGCACGTGGTCGCGTCCGGAGCGCAAGCCCCGGACGCAGTTTGTCACGAAGACTTCTTCCGGGGTCAGACGGCCTCGACGCAGAGGGCCACGCCCATGCCGCCGCCGACGCACAGCGTGGCCAGGCCCTTCTGGGCGCCCGAGCGCTTCATCTCGTGCACCAGGGTGGTCAGGATCCGCGCGCCCGAAGCGCCGATCGGGTGGCCGATGGCGATGGCGCCGCCGTTGACATTGACCTTGGCCGGGTCGAGGCCCAGCTCGCGCACCACCGAGATCGACTGGGCGGCGAAGGCTTCGTTGCTCTCGACGAGGTCGAGATCCGAAACGCTCCAGCCGGCCTTTTCCAGCGCCTTCTTGGTGGCCGGGATCGGGCCGGTGCCCATGATCTC
>CBINOL010000188.1:0-7218 GCA_966252285.1 uncultured Caulobacter sp. | reverse complement strand
TCGGCCGCGAGCCGACCCCGGAAGAGCTGGCCGAAAAGCTGGCCATGCCGCTGGAAAAGGTGCGCAAGGTCCTGAAGATCGCCAAGGAGCCGATCTCGCTCGAAACGCCGATCGGCGACGAGGAAGACAGCCACCTGGGCGACTTCATCGAGGACAAGAACGCGGTCCTGCCGATCGACGCGGCCATCCAGTCGAACCTGCGGGAAACCACCACCCGCGTGCTCGCCTCGCTGACCCCGCGTGAAGAGCGCGTGCTGCGCATGCGCTTCGGCATCGGCATGAACACCGACCACACGCTGGAAGAAGTCGGCCAGCAGTTCTCGGTGACCCGCGAACGCATCCGCCAGATCGAGGCTAAGGCCCTGCGCAAGCTCAAGCACCCGAGCCGCTCGCGCAAGCTGCGCAGCTTCCTCGACAGCTGATCGGCTTCCAGGCCAGACAAGACGAAGGCGGCGCCCGCGAGGACGCCGCCTTTTTCTTTGGAGCCCGCTGAGGAGCGGGGCGGCCTAGTTGTTGCCGGTCTTGACGTCGGCCGAGCCGGCGCCGGTGGCCGAACCCGAAACGCCGCTGCGCGAAGCCGAGCCCGACAGGCCCAGCGAACCGGATTGGCCGGCCCCGCCCTTGCTGCTCGAGGCGCTGGACGAGCCCGAACCATTGGCCGAACCCGAGGCGCCGTCACGGCTGACCGAACCGCCGCCGGTCAGAGCGCCGTCGCCGGTCGCATTGGTCGAGGCGGCCGCGTCGCGGGCCGAGCCGGCGGCGTTGCGGGCGACGCTGCTCGCACGGCCGGCCGCGCCGGCAACCCGGTCACGCGCCGAACCGGCGACGCCCTGGGCGCGGGAGGCCGCGTTCGAGGCGGCGCCCGAGGCGGTCGAGGTCAGGCCGCTGGTGTCGGGCATGCCGACCGAACCCGCGCCGGAGCCCGAACCGGCCAGGGCGCCGGTCAGCTGGCCGGCGCTCGCCGAGGCCGAGCCCGAGCCGGAACCTTCGGCCGAGCCGTCGGCCTTGGCGCTCGAAGCGGTGTTGCGAGCCGTCGAGGCCGCGCCTTCGGCGGCGCCGCGCGTGCGGCCGGCGGCGTCGCGGGCCTTGCCGCGCACGGTCGAGGTCGTCTCTCCGGCCCGGTCGCGGATCCGGCTCGTGGTCCCACGGACGCTGGAGCCCAGGCCGCTCGCGTCGGGAGCGGTCAGACCGCCGCCCAGGCCGCCGGCGCCCCCCATCTGGCCGCCGAGGCCGCCCATGCCTCCGGTGAGGCCGCCAGTCAGACCGCCGGCGCCCGAACCGCCCAGCAACTGGGCCTGGGCCATCGGGGCGGCCAGCAGAACGGCGGCCGAGGCGGCGGTGACGAGGAACGAGATCTTACGCATAGGACGTCTCCTTGAGGTCATTTCGCGGGGCGTCTTTTCCGCCTCCTGACCCATCCAACGACGCCGCTCGCGGCTTTCTTCCATCGCCGCCGAAATTTTTTCAGCGCCCCGCGTCGACCTCGCCCGCGCCGAACGTCCTGTCCGGTCCCGGCGCGCCCAGATCCCTGGCCTGACGGCCCAGAGCCGCCACCGCCGCCCGGGCCTTCGCCGGGTCTGGGCTCGACGTCAGCCGCGCCAGCCTGCCGGCCACCACGGGCGCGGCGAACGAGGTGCCGCGCAAGGTCGCCTTGCGTCCGCCCGGCGCGGCGGCCCGCACCTCGGCTCCCGGAGCCGCGAACGCCACCTGGCCGTTGGCGCTGGCCTCGGGCAGCGCTCTGCCCCGCTTGTCGACGCCCGTGACGGCGATCACCCCCGGATACGAAGCCGGATACAGCGGCGGCGCGGCCGGGCCGTCGTTGCCGACCGCCGCCACCACCAGCACGCCCTGCCCGACCAGCGCCTTCACCGCCGCCCGCAACGCGCCGTTGTCGGGCCCCACGAGGCTGACATTGACCACCGGGACCTTGGCCGCGCTCATCCAGGAAAGCGCCCCGACGATCGCTGAAGCCGAGCCGCCGGTCGGTCCCACCCCATAGACGTCGGCGGCCAGCAGCCGCGCGCCCGGTCCGGCCGCGCCGTAGTCCCGCGCCGCGATCAGCGACGATGAGGCCGTGCCGTGCGCCCCGGCCTTGGGCGCGCCCTTGGCAAACCCGCGCTGCTCGATGGCCACGCCGCGAAAGTCGGGATGCCCCGCGTCGAGCCCGCCGTCGACCAGTCCAACCCGCGCGCCGCCCGCGCCGCCCGCCGACTGGGCCGTTCCAGCGAGCCCCGCCACGGCGACCACGCCGGCACCGGCGCCGGCATAGATGTGATTGAAGTCGTAGTCGCCGGACGGATCCAGCGCCCGAAGCCGACGAACGGCCTGACGGGCGTCCATGCCGCGCGGCGGCGTCAGGGTCACGAGCTCGATACCGAGATCGCCGGACCGCTCGCGCCGCGCCTCGACGAAGCCGGCGGCAAAGGCGCGCTGCAGAGCCTCCGGGCTGGGCGAGACCGCCAGCACCTCGCCGCGCACGACGGGACGGCCCTGGTCGTCGGGCTCGAGAACACGAGGATTGGCGCGCAGCAGTGCCTTCAGCCGATCCAGCCCCGCCAGGTCCCGCACGCCTTGAGCGGTGCGCGTGGTCAGGTCCTCGGCGCCGTCGACCACGTCGGAGACCACCGGCAGACGTCCGGGCAGCGAGGGCAGGCCGCCCGGCAGCAGCTGCGCGTCCGCCGCCGGCGCGAGGGCCAGGGCGCAGACCGCGACGACCAGGAGGTGGACTTTCTTCCGCAACGCGATCTCCGTGGCTTGCCGCGCGAGAACGATGGCCGGAACCCGCGCGGAGTGGAATAATTATCCGGTTCATGGATTAAACGCCGGAAGCGGCGCGTTTCTTCCCTTAGGCGACGTAGGCGGACCTTGGATTCTTTTCAGAAGGACATGCTGGACCTCCTGCCGCGGCTTCGCCGCATGGCGCGGGTGCTGGCCCGGGATCCCGCCGACGCCGACGACTTGACGCAGCTGACCGTCGAGCGCGCCCTGGCGCGTCGCGATCAGTGGCGGGAGGGCACGCGACAAGACAGCTGGATGTTTCGGATCATGCGCAACGCCTGGATCGACGAGAGCAGAAGCAGGGCCCGCCACGGCCGTGTCCTGGCCCCGCCCGAGGCCGGCGTGCATGCGGCCGACCCCGCCGCGCCGTCGCTGGACGGCCGCCTGGCCTTGACCGCCGTCGAGGCGGCGCTGGACGCCCTGCCCGAGGATCAGCGCATCGCGGTGGCCCTGGTGCTGATCGAGGGCCTGTCCTACCAGGAAGCCGCCGACAGTCTCGACATCCCGATGGGAACCCTCACCAGCCGCCTCGCCCGCGGCCGCACGGCCCTGCAGGCCGCGCTGATCGACCAAGGAGCCAGGCCATGACCGTGAGCGACGAAGAGGTCTTCGCCTATGTGGACGGCGAGCTGCCGCCCGAGACCATGGCCAGGATCACCGCGGCCATGACCAAGGACCCGGCCCTGGCCGCCAGGATCCAGGCCCAGCGCGACCTGCGCCGCCTGCTGTCGGGCGCCCATGCCGGAGTGCTGCGCGAGGCGGTCCCCCCCGGCCTGAAGGCGACCGTCACCGCCGGGAGCAAGCCGGCCGAGGTGATCGCCTTCCCGCAGCCCAAGCCAAAGGAAAAGCTCAAGGACAAGGCCAAGACCCAGAAGCCGGCGACGCCCGTGGCCGGCCGTCCGGCCTTCCGCAAGCCGCCCGCCTGGGCCGCCATGGCCGCCTGCCTGGTGGCCGGCCTGGCGATCGGACGCCTGGCCCTGCCCTCGCCGCCGACCGCCGACGGCCGCGCCGCCGAGCTGCCGATGGCCGTCGGACCGTTGGCCCGGGCTCTGGAGGACGGCGCCGCCGCGCAAGGCCAGGGGCCGGTGCGGATCGGCGTGACCTTCAAGAGCCAGGCCGGCCGCTGGTGTCGCACCTTCCAGGGCCAGGACCAGGCGGGCGTCGCCTGCCGGGCCGATGGTGGCTGGCGGGTTCTGGCCTCCTCGCCCGCGACGGCTCCGGCCGCCGGCGGCGAGTATCGCCAGGCCGCCTCGGAGACGCCGGCGGCGGTGATGGCCGTGGTCGACGGCATGATCTCGGGCGCGCCGCTGGACGCGGCCGGCGAGGCCCAGGCCCTGAAGAGCAACTGGCGCTGAACTGAATTCAAAGGCGGATAGGGTCGCCGCCTCCTGGAAAGACTAGGGGAAAATCCAGGAGGCGGCGTATCCGCGCCCTTCGCAGGGGGGGACGCGAGGCGGGCGCGGATAATGACCGGAGGACTGCTAGGCCAGAAGGTCGAGCAGGACGCCGGTCATGGCGTCGGCGGTGCGAAGCACCGCGGCGTTGGCGGAGAAGTCGGTTCGCGCCGAGACCTGCTCGACGCGCTCGGCGGCGAGATCCGTCTTGGCCGAAAGGCCCGCATCGCTCCCCACGCGCTGAGCGCTGGCGGCCAAGCGGCCGGCGGCGGCGCCCATGCCCGCGGCGGAGATCGAGAAGGCCTGCATAAACCGTTTCCCCTGTCGTATCGCGAAGCTGACGGGGTTCGGTTAAGCGGATCTTCATAAATAGGGTGAATTTCCATCGCCCTTACCCAATTATGTAGAGAATTTTTCTCGTTAAGGTTACCCGCGCGAACGCTCTGATCGCCGACATTACAAAACGTTCAGGTAGAGCTTGCTCGACAAGCCGCCCTCCCCTCTGCAAGGTCGCCGGCTCCGCGGATCCGCCGCGCCTGGAACCTGTCCGAATGCCCTTCTCGCGCCGCGCCGCCTGCCTGAGCGCCGCCCTCCTGCTGGTCGCCCATCCCGCCCTCGCCGCGCCCAAGGACGCCTTCGTTCCCTCGGCGGACGCCATCCGCGCCCACATGACCTTCCTGGCCGACGACCTGATGGAAGGCCGCGAGGCCGGCACGCGCGGCTACGACCTGGCCGCCAACTACGTGGCCGCGCAGTTCGCCCTGCTGGGCCTGAAGCCGGCCGGCGACGCGGGCTCCTACCTGCAGACGGTGCCGCTGGTCGCCTACCGGCCGGCCAGCGACGGCGAGATCAGGATCAGCGAAGGCGGCGGCGCCCCCGCCTCGCTGGTGTTCGGCGAGGACTTCCTGCCCAGCCCCCAGGCCGACAAGGCCGAACTGGCCCTGAACGCGCCGCTGGTGTTCGTCGGTTTCGGCGTCAACGCGCCCGAGCGCGGCCGCGACGACTTCGCGGGCCTGGACGTGGCCGGCAAGATCGTCGTCGTGCTGTCGGGGGCCCCCAAGGGCTTCCAGACCGAGGAACGGGCCCACTACGGTTCGGTCGGCGTCAAGCGGGCCGAGGCGGCCCGTCGCGGCGCGATCGGCGTTCTGACCCTGGGCACGCCCACGGGAGAAAAGCGTCGTCCGTTCGCGCGCGGCGTGGCCGGCAATCGCGACTGGCGCATGACCTGGAGCACCCCGGAAGGCGCGCCCTTCGTACGCGGCGGCTCGGCGCCCAGTCTGGCCTCGATCAGCGTCAAGGGCGCGTACAAGCTGTTCGGCTCGGCCACCGCGCGCCTGGAGGCCGCCTACACGGCCGCCGACACCCAGGAGGGCAAGGTCGAGGGCTTCGCCCTGCCGACGACCGCCAGCATCGCCCTCAAGAGCGAGATCCAGCAGCGTCGCAGCAGCAATGTCGCCGGCCTGATCGAGGGCTCGGACCCGACGCTGAAGGCGCAGACCATCGTGCTCAGCGCCCACCTCGACCACGAAGGGATCAAGGAGAACCCCAAGCCCGGCGAGGACGCGGTCTATAACGGCGCCCTGGACAACGCCAGCGGCATCGCCACCCTGCTGGAGGTCGGTCGGGGCTTCACGCAGGGCAAGGACCGGCCCAAGCGCTCGATCCTGCTGCTGGCCGTCACCGCCGAGGAGAAGGGCCTGATCGGCTCGGAATATTTCGCGCACAATCCGACCGTGCCGAAGGCCAATCTGGCCGCCGACGTCAATCTGGACATGCCGGTGCTGCTGTACCCGTTCACCGACGTGGTGGCGTTCGGGGCAACCCGCTCGAGCATCGGCCCGATCGTCGCCAGGGCCGCCGGCCGCGTCGACATCGCCCTGTCGCCCGACCCGATGCCGGAAGAAGGCCTGTTCACCCGCAGCGACCACTACCGCTTCGTCGAGCAGGGCGTGCCGTCGGTGTTCCTGATGACCGGCTTCAGGAACGGCGGCGAGAAGGCCTTCAAGGACTTCCTGGCCACGCACTATCACAAGCCCAACGACGACCTGAAGCAGCCGATCGACTATCAGGCGGCCGCCAAGTTCGCCCTGGTCAACTACGAGATCGCCCACGACCTGGCCGACGCCGCCGAGCGCCCGACCTGGAACCCGGGCGACTTCTTCGGCTCGACCTTCGCGCCCAAGGGGCATCCGTCCTCGGCCGCGCGCTGAGCGACCCATTGACCGGAGGGACGGAGAGGCCGATTTTCCCCCTTCGTCTTTATCGAGAGGGAATCTGGTGGCCAGCGTGGGCGCGCTCCTGAGGCTCGGCGTGATCACGCCGCTGGTGATGGTGGCCGACGTGTGGCTGGCCCAGAGGCTGTTCCCCGGCTTCGACCCCGGCGCCCAGTTCATCAGCGAGCTGGGCGGCCCGGCGGCCCCGTCCCCCGAGATCTTCAACCTGGGCATGATGCTGGCCGGCGTCGCTGGCCTGTTCGCCGGCGCGGGCTTCGCCCATGCCCTGGAGAAGGCCGGCGGCCGCCGCCAGGTCTCGGCCTTCGCCGGCCTGTGGGTGGCGATGACCGGTCTGGGCGCCTTCTTCGCCGGAATCTTCCATTGGCCAGACCCCATGCATCGGGCCTGCGGCGTTGGCCTGGCGATCCAGTTCGCGCCGCTGTTCACCGCCTGGGCCCTGTGGGGCAAGCCGGGCTACCGGCGCCTGGCGCACTTCTCGCTGGGCTGGTTCTTCGGCCTCCTCCTGGTGCTGGCCCTGCTGACGGGCGTGTGGAACGTGCGCACGGGCAATGACGTCGGCTTCTGGCAGCGCGGCCATGCGTTCCTGGGCCTCCTGTGGCTGGGCATAGCCGCCTGGAGCCTGGAGCGCGGCTGGCGGGCGAAGCCGGCGGAACTGGAGCCAGCGGCGGCTTAGGCGCCTGCGACGACCCCCTCCGGCCCTCCGGGGCGCCTTCCCCTTCAGGGGGAGGATCTATCGGCGCCCAGATGCTCCCCCTTCAGGGGGAGCTGTCGCGGAGCGACTGAGGGGGAAGGGATTGCTGGCTTTGCTGGTG
>CBINOL010000187.1:0-7364 GCA_966252285.1 uncultured Caulobacter sp. | reverse complement strand
TCGCGCGGCACGCCCTGCATCAGGTCGCGGCCCTTGACGTCGATCGACAGGCCTTCCCCGTCGGCGGGGATGCGGGCCGTGCCGATGTCCTTCTTGATGCGCTCGGCGGTGGTCTCGCCGATCAGCAGGTTATGATTGCGGCGCATGTAGCTGATGATCGCCTCGTCCATCTTGTCGCCGCCGACGCGGACCGAACGCGAATAGACGATGCCCGACAGCGACAGCACGGCCACCTCGGTGGTGCCGCCGCCGATGTCGACGACCATCGAGCCGGTCGGCTCGTGGATCGGCAGGCCAGCGCCGATGGCGGCGGCCATCGGCTCGTCGATCAGGCCGACGCGGCGGGCGCCGGCGTTCAGGCAGCTGTCGTTGATGGCGCGGCGTTCCACGGCGGTGGCGCCCGACGGCACGCACACGATCACCTTCGGATTCACGAAGCCCTTGCGGTTGTGAACCTTGCGGATGAAGTACTTGATCATCTCCTCGGCGACTTCGAAGTCGGCGATGACGCCGTCGCGCATCGGGCGGATGGCTTCCATGTGGCCCGGGGTGCGGCCCAGCATCTGCTTGGCCTCGATGCCCACGGCGTGGACGACCTTGCGGCCGCCGACGTTGCGCAGCGCCACGACGGACGGCTCGTTCAGCACGATGCCCTTGCCCTTCTGGTAGATCAGGGTGTTGGCGGTGCCCAGGTCGATGGCGATGTCGTTCGAGATGACGCCGAAGAGGGAAGAGAACATCGAAAACCCTGACTGAGGGGTAGAAGGGGCGAGACGTCAAAAACCACGGCGGACGCCGCGGTGCGGAGCCTATTCCGCCGAATGACCGGAGGAGCAGGCGAGAAAAAGGCTCCTACTGCAAATCAGGAAGAGGACAACATGATTCCCCGCGTACGCGGATCATCGTCCCTTCCCGCCTTGCGCCTTCTTGTGGCGACGGGAGCGCCGCCGCCGGGCCGCGCCGTCGTCCAACCACCGGAAGAGTGAGGGAGACGCCGCCCGTTTGCACCGCGAAAGCGTTGATTTCAAGGTCTATTCGCCAAGCCTTCTCACCTGTTTCAAACTCGTGTGCGAGCCGGCAGGGGGAACGCATAAAAGTGTCTATTTCTAGCCGAGCGCGGCCATGACGACTCCGACCGCCGTAACGGCCCCGGCGAGGACCTGAAACAGGGTCAACCGTTCGGCGAAAAGCCGCCTTCCGGCCAGGGCCGCCATCGGCATCTCGACGACGCCCACCGCCCTCACTGGCCCCACCGGCGACAACGCCATGGCCGTGAACCACAGGCCGGAAGCCGCCGCGCCGCAGAAGCCCGCGCCCAGCGACTTGCGCCAGGCGGCCAGCACGGCGACCACCGCGTCGGGGTTGCGCACCAAGAGGATCGAGGTCAGCACCGCCGACTGGATGGCCTGGACGACCATGACCGTGACGAACGCCGAATAGGCCAGGTGCGCGGGATCGAAGGTCAGCGAGGCCTGGCGGAAGCAGTTGGCGCTCAGCGCGAACATCGCGCCCGAGCCCAGGCCGGCCAGCACCGCGCCGCGCTTGAGGGTGACCGCGCCGCGCGGCCAGGACAGGGCGGCCAGGCCCGCGGTGGCCACCAGTCCCCCGCCCCACTGCATGGCGGTGATCCGATCACCGAACAGCAGCGCGCCCCAGACCAGGGCGAACGGCAGTCCGCTCTGCTGCATGGCCGTGCCCAGGGCGAAGGACGACCGCTGCATGGCGACCAGCAGCGCCGCGGTGGCCGCCATCTGCAGGCCCGCGCCCGCGAAGGCGCCCAGCCAGAAGCGCATGGTCAGGTGCGCCTGCGGGTCCTTGGTGACCAGGAACGCGATCCCGGCGAAGACGATCGCGAACGGCAGGCCGAACAGGAACCGCACGAGGGTCGCGCCCCAGGGGCCCGCCCCGCCCATCACCGAGCGCTGCGCCGCGTTGCGGGCGACCTGCAGGGCCGCGGCGGCGATGGTGATGGGGATCCAGATCATGCCGCTCTCTTGGCCGCCACCAGCACGCCCGAGGCCCAGTCCATGCCGACGATCGCGAAACGCGGATCGCCCGCCAGGCGCAGGACCAGATCGTCGACCCGCGCCTGGTGGCCTTCGGGCCAGTTCGGCTGGGGCGACATGTCGTCGACCACGTAGACCCCGCCCACCTGCAGCAGGCGCAGGGCGTCTTCCAGCCCCTCGTACTTGCCCGGCATGGCGTCGGCGAAGATCAGGTCGAAACCGCCGTCGCTCTGGCCGGCCAGATAGGCCGCGCCGTCCTCGGTGATGAAATCGACGCGGGGGTCCTCGCCCAGCACTTCGCGCGCCACGGCTTGGACCTGGGGATCATTGTCGACGGTGGCCAGGCGGGCGTCCTCGTCCATGCCGTCCAGAAGCCAGGCGGTGGCCGAGCCGGTGCCCGTGCCCATCTCCAGCAGCGCCTTGCGGCCGACGGCGAGCGTGCGGAGCATTTCGCCGATGCGCGCTTCCGACGACATGTCGAAGCCCGCCTCGATGGTGCGCCTGGCGATCTCGTGCCAGCGGGGCGGCGAAGCAACGCTGTTTTCCAAGGTCGAACCCATCGATCGGCTCCTTATGCCGCCCTTACGCCGGCGGCTGGTTTACGAATGGCGCCCTGACGCGGGGCGGCGTCAGAACAGCGGGGTTGGCGCACATAAGCTGCGTTTCCTAACAAGGCGTTCACCATGTCTCTCCATCCGCTCCGTCAAGCCGCTCAGTTTCTGCTGGGCGTCCCGACCGACGGGATCGATCCGACGCTCGACCGTATGCTGGAACTGGCCCAGGCCACGCCGCTGTGCTTCGTGGCGGTGACCGGACCGGACGCCGCCGAGGCCATGGGACAGCTGTGGCGCCGCGGCTACCAGCGCGTGGAAATCGCCCGACGGGCCACCTGCGCGGCCGCCGACGAGCGCAGCGACGTGCTGCTGGTCGTGGGCAGCCCCACGGCCGACGACATGCGCGCGACCGCGGCCTCGACCCTGGGCCTGCTGCGCCCGGGCGGGGTGATGGTGATCGACGTGGGCGCCCTGGTCGACGCCGAGCAGCGCGCGGCCCTGTGCGAAGGCCTGGCGCAGCTGGGCATGGACGTGCAGCCGCAGGCGCACCTCGCCGCCGAAATCCTGGCGACGCGCCGCTGGGGCTGGCGCAAGGCGGCCTGAGGGTTCGAAACCTCGCCCTTCGACAAGCTCAGGGTGAGGTTTCTATTGCACCGCCGTCGACATTCGTCCTCACCCTGAGCCTGTCGAAGGGCGAGGACGGCGCCTTGGGCGCTCCGATCAGAAGCCGCTGGCGATGGCCGCCGGCGCGCTCTTTTCCTTGCGGGCGAAAAGGTTGTTGAGGGCGTTGACGTACGCCTTGGCCGAAGCGGTCAGGGTGTCGGTGTCGGCGGCCGCGCCGGTGGCGATGCGGCCGTCCTCTTCCAGACGCACCGAGACCTGGGCCTGGGCGTCGGTGCCTTCGGTGACCGCGTGCACCTGGAACAGGCGCAGGGCGGCGCTGTGCGGTACGATCTTGTGGATGGCGTTGAACACCGCGTCGACCGGGCCGTCGCCCGAGGCTTCGGCGCTCTTGGCCTGGCCGTCGACGTCCAGGGTCAGCTCGGCCGACTGGCCTTCGGTGCCGGCCACCACCCGCAGGTGCGAGACGCGGATCTTCTCCGAGCCGCGCGCCAGGGCGTCGTCGACCAGGGCGATGATGTCGTCGTCGTAGACGTGCTTCTTGCGGTCGGCCAGGTCCTTGAAGCGGCCGAAGGCCTCCTTCAGGGCGTTCTGGCCCAGCTCGTAGCCCAGGTCCTTCAGCTTGGCGCGGAAGGCGTGGCTGCCCGAGTGCTTGCCCATGACCAGGCTGGACGGCGCCTGGCCGACCGATTCCGGGGTCATGATCTCGTAGGTCTCGCGGTTCTTGAGCATGCCGTCCTGGTGGATGCCGCTCTCGTGCGCGAAGGCGTTCTTGCCGACGATGGCCTTGTTGTACTGCACCGGGAAGCCGGTGATGGCCGATACGTAGCGGCTGGCGCGGGTGATGTGGGTGGTGTCGATGCCCGTCTGGAAGGGCAGCTTGTCGCCGCGCACCTTCAGGGCCATCACCACCTCTTCCAGCGCGGCGTTGCCGGCGCGCTCGCCCAGGCCGTTGATGGCGCACTCGATCTGGCGGGCCCCGCCCTGCACGCCGGCCAGGCTGTTGGCCACGGCCAGGCCCAGGTCATTGTGGCAGTGGGTCGAGAAGATCACCTTGTCGGCGCCCTCGACGTTGTTGACCATCCAGTTGAACAGATCGGCGTATTCCGACGGATAGGTGTAGCCCACCGTGTCGGGCAGGTTGATCGTCGTGGCGCCGGCCTTGATGGCGGTCTCGATGGCGCGGCGCAGGAACTGGCGGTCGCTGCGGGTGGCGTCCTCGGCCGACCACTCGACGTCGTCGCGCAGGTTGCGGGCATGGGTGACCGAACGGGCGATCACGTCGATGACGGCGTCCGGCTCCATCTGCAGCTTGTGCTTCATGTGCAGGTCGGAGGTGGCGATCACCACGTGGATGCGGCCGCGCTGGGTGGGCTTCAGCGCCTCGGCGCAGCGGTCGATGTCCACCTGGTGGGCGCGGCACAGGCCGGCGATCGTGCTGTTCTTGACGATCTTGGCGATCTCGTTGACCGACTGGAAGTCGCCGTTCGAGGCGATCGGGAAGCCGGCCTCGATGATGTCGACCCCCATCTCCTCGAGGATCTTGGCCAGCTCCAGCTTCTCTTCCAGCGACATCGAGGCGCCGGGCGACTGCTCGCCGTCGCGCATGGTGGTGTCGAAGATGACGACGTTGTCGCGGCCCGACCCGATTTTGGAATCAGCGGCGACGGGCGAGATGGGGGCGGTCATGGGGGTGTCTTTCGCGAGGTCCGGAGGGCTGAAGGGCTGTTGTCCCCTGAGCGACCGGCCGCGACGATACGTACGCGCGGCTAGACGGACGCCCAGGGGCGGCTAAGCCCCAGCGCAAGGAGAAGAAGGTTGTCGCGTTCGCGGCACATGCGGGTTGTATTACCGAACCCCGCCAATTCCAGCAAGCCGTTTGCTCACAAGGCAGTCAATTCGCCGCGCCAGGGGCAATAAATGCCCCAAACCCGATTATTGATCGGCTTGTTCTTCCTTGGCCTTCAGCCAATTGCGGGCGACCCAACCCGCTCCGATCCAGATCGCGGCCGCCACGACCAGCAGGACGATGTGCTGCACGCCCCCGCCCCGCATCGCCTGGACGATGGTGTTGCCGGCGAAGGCGGTCAGGGCGATCTTCGGAATGATCCCGATGGCCGTGCCGCCGACGAAGTCGCGCACCTTCATCGGCGTGACGCCGGCGGCCATGTTGACGACGATGAACGGCGCGGACGGCACCAGGCGCACGATCAGGCTGGCCATGAAGCCGTTCTTGCCGATCAGCTTCATGAACTTGTGCACGCCGTCGCTGGGCAGGCTGGCCAGCATCTTGCCGCCGAACGCCCGGCCGACCCAGAAACCGACCATCGACGAAACCAGAGTGCCGATCCAGCTGTAGGCGAAGCCGCTCCACGGGCCGAAGGCCACCACCGCCGCGGCGATCAGCACGAACTGCGGCACCCCCACGAAGGCCAGGGCCGCGAAGGCGCCGACGGCGACCGGCAGGGCCCAGGGGCCGTGCGCGGCGCTCAGCCAGTGCTCGACCGTGGTCTCGCCATCCAGGCCCAGAAGCTGGGCGCCGAACAGGAAGACGATCCCCACCCCGCCGAACAGCACGAAGGAGACGGCCACCGCGCGCCAGGCGCGGGCGTCCATGTTGGTGAAGAAATCGATGAGACGGCGGATGATCACGGCCCCTGCCTCGCGCATGGCTATCGCCGGGTCAAGCGCCCCGATGGCGTCAAAAGCGTGGCCGCTGCGCATTCGGGGCCAAACTTCGCCGTTCAGGCGGGCGCCGGCGAGCGGATTCGCCCTTCGCGACATTTACGTTGCGATAACGTCGTAGAGCGACGCTACTTATCCACAGGCCTGCAGGGGGACGCGGGCGCTTGGTGAGGAAACGTACGTGAAGACCTTGGCCGTCATCTCGCGCAAGGGGGGCGCGGGCAAAACCACTCTATCCGTCAACCTGTCGATCGCCGCCCATCTGTCCGGCTGCCGCACGATCCTGGCCGACATCGATCCGCAGCGCTCGGCGTCGGACGTGCTGCGCGGCCGCGAGGCCGACGGCCCGGCCCTGCTGGAAAGCAGCGCCGGCAAGCTGTTCCAGGCCCGCTACCACGCCGAGCACGAGCGGGTGGACCTGATGCTGATCGACACGCCCGCCTCGCCCGAGGCCGACGTGGTCACCGCCATCAACACCGCCGACCTGTGCCTGCTGGTCTGCCGCCCGACCTTTCTCGACATCGCCGCCGTGGCGCGGTCGGCCGAGGCCGTGCGGCGCCTGGGCAAGAACGGCCTGATCGTCATCAACCAGGCGCCGGCCAAGCGCGGCGGGCAGGAGCCGGCCAGCGTGGTCAAGGCCGCCGAGGCCCTGCGCTTCTGCGGCCTGCCGCTGGCGGCCGTCGGCCTGCGCTCGCGCGCGGCGTTCCAGCAGTCGATCGCCCACGGCCGCTCGGTGCTGGAATGGGAGCCCGCCGGCGCCGCCGCCCAGGAGATCAGCCGCCTGTGGAGCCAGGTCGCCGGCCATCTGGCACTGCCGGTCGCCGTCCCGGCCGCCCGCGCCAGCTGAACCTTGCCCGGCCCGCCCGACGGCGGGCATGGTCGCGGCTCCTAGAGTTTTGGAGTCGCGCATGAACCTCCTCGCCGTTTCGGGCAGCCTGCGGGCCGGCTCGTTCAACACCGCCCTCCTCCGCGCGGCGCAGGACCTGGCGCCCGACGGCGTGTCGATCACCCTGTTCTCGCTGCGCGACCTGCCGTTCTTCGACCAGGACGTCGAGGCCGAGGGCGATCCCGCCGCCGTCGTCGCCTGGAAGGAAGCCGTGCGCGCCGCCGACGGCCTGCTGATCGCCTGCCCGGAGTACAACGGCGGGATCACCGGCGTGCTGAAGAACGCCGTCGACTGGGCCTCGCGCGGCAAGCCCGCGCCGCTGGCCGGCAAGCTGTGCTGCCTGGTCGGCGCCTCGCCGGGGATGACCGGAACCGTCCGCGCCCAGGACGCCCTGCGCCTGTCCCTGCGCCGCGCCGGCGCCCGCACCGAGCCGCAGGGCGACGTGCTGGTCGGCCAGGCCCACACCAAGATCGAGGACGGCGTGCTGACCGACGAGCGCACGATCGAAGCGCTGCGCCGGCATCTCAAGGAGTTCGTGGAGTTGGTGCGGAGTTGAGCCAGATCCTCCCCCCGAAGGGGGAGGTGGCCCGAAGGGCCGGAGGGGGAAGCGGC
>CBINOL010000186.1:0-7447 GCA_966252285.1 uncultured Caulobacter sp. | reverse complement strand
AGATGGCGCGCAGCAGCTTCTCTTCCGGGGTCATCGGGCTTTCGCCCTTCGGCGTGACCTTACCGACCAGGATGTCGCCCGGCTGGACTTCGGCGCCGATGGCCACGATGCCGGCTTCGTCGAGGTTGCGCAGGGCTTCCTCGCCGACGTTCGGGATGTCGCGGGTGATTTCTTCCGGACCGAGCTTCGTGTCGCGGGCCATGACTTCGAATTCCTCGATGTGGATCGAGGTGAAGACGTCGTCACGGACGATGCGTTCGGAGATCAGGATGGAGTCTTCGAAGTTGTAGCCGTTCCAGGGCATGAACGCGACGAGCGCGTTGCGGCCCAGGGCCAGTTCGCCCAGCTCCGTCGACGGACCGTCGGCGATGATGTCGCCGGCGCTGATCTTGTCGCCCACCTTCACCAGCGGACGCTGGTTGATGCAGGTCGACTGGTTCGAGCGCTGGAACTTCGACATCCGGTAGATGTCGACGCCCGAGCGAGCCGGGTCGGTCTCTTCGGTGGCGCGCACGACGATACGGGTGCCGTCGATCTGCTCGACGACGCCGGTGCGCTTGGCGATGACCACGGCGCCCGAGTCACGGGCGACGACCGCTTCCATGCCGGTGCCGACCAGCGGGGCGTCGGACTGCACCAGCGGCACGGCCTGACGTTGCATGTTCGAACCCATGAGGGCGCGGTTGGCGTCGTCGTTTTCGAGGAACGGGATCAGGGCGGCGGCCACCGACACGACTTGGCGCGGCGACACGTCCATCAGGTCCACCGTCTCCTTTTGCAGGAGGGTCGGTTCGCCGTTGATGCGGCCCGGAACCAGCTCTTCGACGATCTCGCCGCTATCGACCTTGATGTTCGACTGGGCGATGACGTGCTTGGATTCCTCCATCGCCGACATGTAGACGACTTCGTCCTGCGGCTTGCCGTCCTTCACGCGACGGTACGGGCTCTCGATGAAGCCGTACTTGTTGACGCGGGCGTGGGTGGCCAGCGAGTTGATCAGACCGATGTTCGGGCCTTCCGGCGTTTCAATCGGGCAGATCCGGCCGTAGTGGGTCGGGTGAACGTCGCGGACTTCGAAGCCGGCGCGCTCACGGGTCAGACCGCCCGGGCCGAGGGCCGAGAGACGACGCTTGTGGGTGATTTCCGACAGCGGGTTCGTCTGGTCCATGAACTGCGACAGCTGGCTGCTGCCGAAGAATTCACGCACCGCGGCGGCGGCCGGCTTCGCGTTGATCAGGTCGTGCGGCATGACGGTGTCGATATCGACCGACGACATGCGTTCCTTGATGGCGCGCTCCATGCGGAGCAGGCCGACGCGGTATTGGTTTTCCAGCAGTTCGCCGACCGAACGCACCCGGCGGTTGCCGAGGTTGTCGATGTCGTCGATTTCGCCGCGGCCGTCGCGCAGGCCGACCAGCAGCTTCAGGACGGCCAGGACGTCTTCCTTGCGCAGGACGCGGACTTCGTCCGAGACTTCCTGCTCGAGGCGCATGTTCATCTTCACGCGGCCCACCGACGACAGGTCGTAGCGCTCGGCGTCGAAGAACAGCGACTTGAACATCGCTTCGGCGGCTTCCACCGTCGGCGGCTCGCCCGGACGCATGACGCGGTAGATGTCGAACAGCGCGTCTTCACGGACGGCGTTCTTGTCCACGCGCAGGGTGTTGCGCATGTAGGCGCCGACCGTCACGTGGTCGATGTCGAGCACGTCGATGGTGTCGAAGCCTTGGTCGGCCAGGGCCTGGATCGTGGTGACGTCCAGCTCGTCGCCGGCTTCGGCGTAGATTTCGCCGGTCTCGAAGTTGACGGCGTCACGGGCTAGGTAGCGGCCGGTCAGGGCTTCCGGACCGAGCAGCAGGGTCTTCAGACCGCCGTCGGCCAGCTTCTTGGCGTTGCGGGCGCTGATCTTCTGGCCAGCCGGAGCGACCTCTTCGCCGGTGTCGGCGTCGATCAGGGCGACTTCCGGCTTCACGCCGCGCCAGCGCTCGGGCTTGTACGGGGTGGCCCAGCCACCGGCGCGCTTCTCGAACGGAACGACGTCGTAGAAGGTGGTCAGGATCTCTTCGCCGTCCATGCCCAGGGCATAGAGGAAGGTCGTGGCCGGCAGCTTACGGCGACGGTCGATACGGACGTAGACGATGTCCTTGGCGTCGAACTCGAAGTCGAGCCACGAGCCGCGGTACGGGATCACGCGGGCGGCGAACAGCAGCTTGCCCGAGGCGTGGGTCTTGCCCTTGTCGTGGTCGAAGAACACGCCCGGCGAGCGGTGCATCTGCGAGACGATGACGCGCTCGGTGCCGTTGACGATGAAGGTGCCCTTGTCCGTCATGAGCGGGATGTCGCCCATGTAGACGTCCTGCTCCTTGATGTCCTTGACGGATCGAGCCCCGGTCTCTTCTTCCGTTTCGAACACGATCAGGCGCAGCTTGACCTTCAGCGGCGCGGCGAAGGTCATGTCGCGCTGGATGCATTCCTCGACGTCGTACTTCGGCTCTTCGAACTCGTACGACACGTACTCGAGCACGGCGCGCTCGTTGAAGTCCTTGATCGGGAACACCGACTTGAAGACCGCCTCGACGCCCTCGTCGCGACGCTGGCCCGGACGGACCTCACGCTGCAGGAACTGTTCGTAGGAGGAGCGCTGAACCTCGATGAGGTTCGGCATCTGCACAGCCTCGGGAATGCGGCCGAACGACTTCCGGATCCGCTTCTTGCCGGTGAAGGATTGCGCCATGTTTTTTCCCTGCGGCGCGGATGGACTCCGCGCGTGAGTTCGAATGTCCGTCGCGTCCACCCTCGCCGCTCCCCATGCCGGGAAGCGCTGGACGCTGGAATTCCCCTGACTGGCGACCGGGACCGGAAGCCTGTCGGGCGCCCCTTCGCGCGTATCGGAGGGCGGCTGATCGCGCCTCGGGGCGTTGAAGAGCGGACGTGCGTGGACGCACTCCGCCGAAATGTCTTCGTGAACGGGCCGATATAGGGGATCGAAGCGAGGATGAAAAGGGGGAAAGAGCGACCAATTTCACGGCGCGGTTTCGTTCAATGCGGCGACGCTTCCTCCTCGCCAAGGCCCGCCGATGACCGCCGCGCTCAAGACCCGCCCCGCCGCACGGCCGCTGTCGCCCCTGCACCGCATCGCCGCCCGGCTGGACGAGGTTCCCTCGCATGCGCGCAAGCGCCTCGTCGCGGCCGGGGATGCGCTGGCGGACGGCGACTTCGCCCGCGCGGAACAGTTGGCGGCCGCGACCCTGCCCGAGGGCGGGAGCCTGGCCCTGCGGCTGATCGGCCTGGTGCGCGAGCGGGCCGGCGCCCTGCCCCAGGCCTTCGAGGCGCTGCGGGAGGCGCACCTGAAGGCGCCGGGCGATCCCGACGGCGTGCGCGACCTGGCCCGCCTGGCCCGGCGCATGGGCCAGCCGGCGCTGGCGGCCGACCTGCTGGCCCGCGTCCGTGCCGCCTGCCCCGGCGACCTGGCCGACGCCCAGGACCTGGGCGCCGTGCTGCGCGACCTGGACCGCTGTGACGAGGCCCTGGCGATCGTCCGCGAAGCCATGGCGAGCGCGCCGCAGGCCCCGCACCTGTGGAGCCTGCTGGGCTCGATCGCCGCGCAGAAGGGCGATGACGCCGACGCCCGGGTGTTCCACGACGAGGCCCTGCGCCTGGCCCCGCGCGACGTGCCGATCCTAGCCAACGCCGCGCTGGCCCGTCTCGACGTCGGCGACGCGGCGGCCGCCAGGGAAGCCTGCGAGGCGGCCCTGGCGGCCAGGCCGACGCCGCCCCAGGCCGCCGCCGTGCGGCTGGCCCGCGCCACGGCCCGCCTGTGCCTGGGCGACCTCGGCGGCTGGGACGACTACGCCGCCCGCCTCGCCCCCGAGCGGCGCGAGGCCCTGACCTTCGACATTTCCGGCGCGCGCTGGACGCCGGCGACGCCTCTGCCGGGCCTGCATCTGCTGCTGGTCGGCGAGCAGGGCCTGGGCGACGAGGTGATGTTCGGCTCGATGATCGGCGACGCCCTGGCCGCCCTGGGGCCTTCTGGGCGCCTGACGCTGGCCGTGGAGCCGCGGCTCGTCGCGCTGTTCGCCCGCGCCTGCCCGACAGTGCGGGTGATCGGCCACGCCACCACCAGCCTCGCCGGTCGCCTGCGCCGCACCGTCCCTGATGCTGGACCCGTTCAGGCCTGGGCCCCGATCGGCGATCTGCTGACGCTGCTGCGCGGGGCGCCGGAGCGCTTCGAGGGCGCGAAGGCCTTCCTGGCGCCCGATCCGGCCCGGGTGGCGCACTGGCGCGGCTGGCTCTCGAGCCTTGGCGACGCGCCCAAGGTCGGGGTGATGTGGCGCAGCGGCCTGATGGCCGGCCTGCGCTCGCGCCGCTTCGCCCCGTTCGACGCCTGGCGGCCCGTGCTGGCCACGCCGGGCGCGCTGTTCGTGAACCTGCAGTACGGCGACGCCGAGCCGGATCTGGCCCACGCGCAGGCCCTGGGCCTGACGATCCAGCGGCCGCCGGGCCTGGACCTGATGCAGGACCTGGAAGGCGTCGCCGCCCTCTGCCGCGCGCTCGACCTCGTCATCGGCCCGCCGACCGCCACCACCAACCTAGCCGCCGCGCTCGGGGCGAAAACCTGGATCGTCTCGGCCAACCCGAACTGGCCGGCGCTGGGGACGGCGGGGTATCCCTGGTACCCGGCGGTCAGGGCGTTTCAGCCGGATGGTCAGACCTGGGAGGCGCGGCTGAAGGATGTGGCCAGGGCGCTGTCCCGAATCCCTCTCTCTTAGAGAGAGGGTCAAAAAAAGGGGAGGACGCTTGCGCCCTCCCCTCTTCGCCGTCCTACTTCACCACCTGCACGGCGGCCTGGGCCTGGGCCGCCAGGGCCTTGTCGCCCGTGGCCGTCAACTTGCCGGCCTTGTCGTCCCAGCGCAGCTTGACCGTCTTGCCGACGCCCTTCTCGTAGGCGTTGGTGACGCCGTCGTCGTCGTAGAGCGAGAACTCGGCGTCGCGGCCCGGATAGACCTTCACGGCGCTGATGGCCTGGGCCTGGCTGGTGTTGGTGATCGGCGCGCCCATCGGCACGATCGAACCGGCGCGGACGAACAGCGGAATGACGTCGATCGGCGCCTTCACGCGGATCGTCTGGCCGCCCGTGTACTTCTGGTTGGTCCAGTAGTCGTACCAGTCGGCGCCGGCCGGCAGGTAGACGTCCCGCTCGGTCTGGCCCTGCTCGGTCACCGGGGCCACCAGGAAGGCCGGGCCGAACATGTACTGATCACCGATGTTGGCCACCTGCGGATCGTTCGGGAAGTCCATGAACAGGCCGCGCATGAAGGGCGCGCCGGTGTCGTAGGTCGTCTTGCCCATCGAGTAGAGGTACGGCATCAGCGCGTAGCGCAGCTTGAGGTACTTGGAGAGGACGCCTTCGGCCTCCTTGCCGAACGACCACAGCTCGTTGCCCTTGCGCATGCCGTGCACCCGCAGGGTGGGCGTGAACACGCCGTACTGGAACCAGCGGGTGAAGAGCTCGGGATAGTCGTTGTTCTGGCCGACCACGTCGCGGGCGTCCGACGGATCCAGCAGCGGCGCCTTGGTCGCCGTGGTGGTCGAGGGCAGCCATTGCCAGCCGCCAATGTCGTTGCCCCAATAGGCGAGACCCGAGGCGGTGAAGTTCAGGCCGGTGGGCACCTGGCGGCGCAGGGCCTCCCAGGTGGGCTGGATGTCGGACGACCAGAACAGCGAGCCGTTGCGCTGGGCGCCGGTATAGGCGGCGCGGGCCAGGATCAGGTTGCGCTTGTCGGGACGATCGCGGCGCGAGCCGTCGGCGGCCAGCTGGGCGTGCATCAGCGGGAAGGCGTTGCGGATGCGGTCGCCCGTGCCGGCGTGGAAGTAGAAGCCCGACGGCACCAGGTCCGGCTCGGTTTCGTCCAGCCACAGCCAGTCGAAGCCCTGCGAGATGATGTTGTCGCGGATCTTGCCCCAGAACCAGTCGCGGGCCTCAGGATTGGTGCTGTCGATCAGCGCGCCGGTGCGGTCGCTGCGGAACGGCAGGCCGTCGACCGGATTGCCGTTCTCGTCCTTCAGGAACCAGCCCTTGTTGGCCAGATAGTTGAAGTAGCGGCCTTCCTGCTCGAAGCGGGGCCACACGCTGATGATGGTGTGGATGCCGCGGTCGTGCAGCATCTTGTTCATGCCGGCCGGATCGGGGAACTGCGCCGGATCGATGTCGATCTGGCCCATGCGGGTCCAGTGGAACCAGTCCAGCACCATGATGTCGAGCGGCAGCTGGCGCTTCTGGTAGCCGTCGGCCACGGCCATGAACTCGGCCTGGCTCTCGTAGCGGGCCTTGGACTGGATGTAGCCGAAGGCGGCCTTGGGCGGCAGCGGCGTCACGCCGGTCAGGGCGCGGTAGCCGGCATAGATCTCGTCGCTGGTCTTGCCGGTGATGACGAAGAACGACACGCGCTCGCCGACATTGGACTGCCACAGGGTGCGGCCGTTGACGCCCGGATAGATCTTGGTGGCCGACGGGTTGTCCCAGAGGATGCCGTAGCCCTTGGACGTCACCAGGAACGGCACGCAGACGCTCTCGCCGTGCGGCGCGTCGTAGTCGTGCTTGCAGTCGATGGTGCGGCCGCGCAGGTCGAGCGCGCTTTCCGACTCCTGGTTCTGACCCAGGCCGTAGAAGTGCTCGTCGGCGGTCGTCGAGAAGCTGGCGCCAGCGCGGAAGGTCTTCTCGCCGCTGACCACGTGCGGGGCCATCTCCCAACCGGTCATGTCGACCAGCGAGGTCCCGTCGGGCTTGCGAACCTTGATCGACACCGGCGGCAGGGCCGGCGCGAAATAGCGCTCCTGCAGGCTGGGCGCGCCCGGCCACGGCTGGGCGACGACTTCCAGCGACAGTTCGGCCGAGGTGAAGATGTCGGCGCCGGCCTTCTGGTCGTGGCGCCAGCCCTTGTCGGTGGCCACGCCGTTGACGCCGTAGCCCGGGGCGGCCTTGGCCCGGTCCTTGTCCTGGCTGATGGTCACGCGGATCACGTTGGGGGCGTAGGTCTCGACCGAGACATAGGCGCCGTTGCGGTCGACCGTCGTCTGCGGCGCGGCGACCGCCATGCCCGCCCCGACGCTGAGCGCCAGGCCCGAAACCAGACCCAGGACGCGCGCCTTTGCGCCGTTACCCAGCCAAGCCATGCGATTCCTCCACTAAGTTACCGCTATCATTTCCTGATACCGGCGTAGTGGCGGCTGACAGCGCCGTCAACGCAGAAGGTGCGATTTATGAGATGAATGGCAGTGATCCTTCTCCCCTTGCGGGAGAAGGTGGCGGCCGAAGGCCGACGGATGAGGGGTCTCTCAAACACGAGAAACTTCCGCCCGATCTGACCGCCGTACACAGTTTCGAGGTCTGTCGACCCCTTGTCTGTTGGAAGGCTGATAGCTTGAGGCGTCTTCCGGGACACCCGCC
>CBINOL010000185.1:0-7491 GCA_966252285.1 uncultured Caulobacter sp. | reverse complement strand
GCCCGGCGCTGGCGACCGTCGATGCGCACGCTCAGCCGGCTGTCGGCGTCGAGCAAAACCGACGAGCCGTCGTCCAGATGCAGAGTGCGCGTCTCGCCCACGCCAGTGGCGTAGACCTCCGGCGCGAAGGCCAGCCAGCCCAGGCCGACGGCCGAGACGCCGGCGCCGGCCAGCACCGCGCGGCGGGCAAGGCGCGCCGGCCTGCGCGGCGTCGCCGCGGCGATCTCCGGATCGTGGCGCAGGGCCCCGGCCAGTTCCCAGGTCGAGGTCAGGGCGTCGAAGGTGGTGCGATGGTCTTCCGAGCGATCCAGCCAGGCCTTGAAGCCGGCCTCGTCGCCCGCAGTGCGTGAGTCGCTTCTCAGGCGCGCCAGCCAGTCGGCCGCTTCACGGCGAACGGCTTCCAGATCGCGCTGCGGCTTCACCACGTCTCGGTCCATTTCGTCAGGAACAGGGCCGCCTTGGCCACGTGCTTTTCAACCGCGCTGACCGTGATGCCCAGCCGTTCGGCGATCTCCCGATACTTCAGCCCTTCCAGCCGGTGAAGCAAAAAGACTTCGCGTGTCCGAGGACTGAGCCGCGCCAACCCCAGCTTGAGCCGCGCCAGGCGCTCCCGCGCCCGCAGAACCTCGTCCTGCAGCGGGCCCGCGTCAGCCAGGGCGTCCTCGACGAAATCCAGGGCCTCTTCGGGGCGGCGAGCGCGCTGGCGTCGCTCGTCGATCGCCAGATTGACCGCGGCGCGGGCGACGAAGCCTTCCGGATTGCTGAGCGTGTTGGCGCGCCGGTACTCCAGCATGCGCACCATCGCCGACTGCACGACATCCTCGGCGCCCGAAGGATCACGGGTGATGCGCGTGATCCGGCGCACGAGCCCGCGCCACCCCTCGTCCTTCAAAACCGCTCGCCTCTGCCCGCCCTCGGTGGCGCGCTTCTTCTGTTCCGGCGCGCCGATCCGTCAACGCCCTAGCTCTGCAAGCGGACGCCCGGCGCGTCAACTGCCCGTCATGCAGGCGCCGAAATAGTCGAGCAAAGACAAAGCGCAGGCTGCCGCAACCCCAGATGACCGGCCTTTTGGATTGCAACGCTCGCGAGCCGAAGCCACCCTCGACGCAGCCAGCCAGTGAGGAGTTCACCGATGACCCACCCCGTCCGCTCGATCCTGGTGGCCACCGACCTCAGCGCTCGCAGCGACCGGGCCGTCGACCGCGCGCTGGAACTGGGTCGCGAGTGGAACGCCGACGTCCACGTGGTGCACGCCATCGAGCGGGACGCCCCGACCACGGCGCTGGACGTCCGGCGGGTCCTGCCCGATCCGGGCGCCAAGGCCGGCGTCAGCCTGCCCTACGGCCCCGCGCCCAAGGCCATCACCGACACCGCGCGCGAACTGAAGGCCGACCTGCTGGTCACCGGCGTCGCCCGCTACAACGACCTTGGCGACTACCTGCTGGGAACGGCGGTTGACCACGTGGTGCGCAACGCCCCCTGCCCGGTCCTGGTGGTCAAGCAGAGGGTGCACGGTCCGTATGGACGCCTGCTCGTGGCGTCGGACTTCTCGAAAGGCGCCGGAGCCGCGCTGCTGGCCGCGGCGGCGCTGTTCCCCGAGGCCGGACTGCATCTGGTCCACGCCTATCACGTGCCGTTCGAAAGCCGGATCAAGTCCGACGACGTCCGCGACATCGCCCGTTCGGAGGCGCAGCAGAAGCTCGACGCCCTGCTGGCCGAGCTGCCCGAGGACCTGCGCGGCCGTGTAGAGCCTCACCTGGCGGCGGGCGAGCCCGGGATCGTGCTGGACGAGGTCGCCGGGGAGGTCTGGCCCGACCTGGTGGTGATCGGCGCGCGCGGGATCAGCGGCCTGGTCCAGGCCGCGCTCGGCAGCGTCGTCTCTTCGCTTCTGCAGCGCATCGCGGCGGACACCCTGGTGGTCAAGGACGGCTAGGGGTCTTCCGGCGTCTCGTCGCGGGCGAACTCGGTGCGGTCGCGGAACAGCGCCGCCCGTCCCAGCAGGATCAGGGTCACCGGCGTGGTCACCGTCAGGAAGACGCCGATCAGCAGCTCCCGCGGCATGAACCGTCCCTCGATCAGCGTGAAGAACAGGATCGAGGCGGCGACGATCAGCGCCATCCCAAGCGTCGCGCCTAAGGTCGGGGCGTGCACGCGCTCGTAGAAGGTCTTGAAGCGGCACAGGCCGACGGCGCCGAGGAAGGACAGCGCCGCGCCGGCGACGGCCAGCAGGCCCACCGTCACGCAGGCCCAGGCGGGAAGATCGGCGACGCTCATTCGATCACCTCGCCGCGCATCAGGAACTTGGCCAGGGCGACGGTGGCGGCGAAGCCGAGCATGCCGATGATCAGCGCCGCGTAGAAATAGATCGCGCCGCCGGTCCGCACCCCGAACACCAGCAGCAGAAGCATGCCGTTGAGATAGAAGGTGTCGAGCCCCAGCACGCGGTCCTGGGCGCGGGGTCCGTGCGCGGCGCGCCAGGCGGCCATCGCCATGGCCGCGACCAGCAGCGCCTGGGCCAGGGTCAGGCACCAGAACAGGATCGCCTGGCTCATTCGAAGATCTCCATCAGGCGGCGCTCGTAGCGGTCCTTGATGAGGCGGATCCACTCGTCCTCCTCGACCAGGTCCAGCACGTGCAGCAGCAGGCGGCCGGTGGCGCTGTCGTACTCCACCCACAGCGTGCCGGGCGTGGCGGTCAGGATCACGGCCAGCACGGCCAGAGCGTAGCGGTCCTTCAGGTCGAGCGGCACGTGGATGAAGCCCGACCGGCGCTCGTTCCGGCGTCGGCCCAGGATGATCGCCGACACCGCCCAGTTGGAGCGCAGCACGTCGATCACGACGCAGCCGGCCAGGGCGAGGATAGCCCGAGGCGAGCGGATGCGGATGGTCTGGGCGTCGAGCGCCCGCATCACCTGGGGCGTGGCCAGCGCCAGGACGGCCGCCAGCGCGATCGCCGGCGGCTCGACCGAACCGCTCATCAGCAGCGAGGTGACGAACAGGCCCAGCGCCAGCAAGGGGTGAGGAAGAAGCGCGCGGATCATGGCGTGGTCCCCAAGACGGCGCGGATATAGGCGTCGGGACGACCCAGCCACTCGGCGGTGTGTTCGGCGAACCCAAGTCCCGCTCCGCCGAAGATCGCCAGCAGCACGCAAGCCGCCAGCAAACCGCCCATGCCGGCCAGTTCGGCCGCGCCGACCACCAGTTCGGGCGCGTCCTCGTCACGCGCCCACAATGCGCCGACGCCCAGGCGCGTCAGACCGATCAGGCCGCCCAGGCTGGACAGCGACAGGCCGACGATCACCGCGATGCTGGCCGGTCCGACAGAGCGGGCCAGGGCGTCCAGCATGGCCAGCTTGCCGACGAAGCCCGACAGCGGCGGCAGACCGGCGATCATCAGGGTGCAGATCAGGAAGGCGCCGCCCAGCGCGGCGACGGCGGCGGGGATCACGAGGCCGGGCTCGTTGCGCTCGTCGTCGTCGAACGGGTCGCGGTACTCGTCGTCGAACACCGCCCGCTCGCGCTGGGCGCCGGAGTCGACGCCCCGCTGCAGCACCTCGGCCAGCAGGAACATCGCCCCGCAGGCCAGGGTGGAGCCGATCAGGTAGAACAGCGCCCCGCCCAGCACGGCCTGGTCGCCCACGCCCGCCACGGCCAGGATCGTCCCGGACGAGACCATCACCGCATAGGCGCCGGCGCGTGACAGGTCGCGGGCGGCGACCAGGCCCAGGGTCCCGAAGGCCAGGGTGGCAAGGCCCATGACCAGCAGCCACGATTGGCCGAAATGAGCGGAAGCCCCCGCCCCGTCGCCAAAGGCCAGCAGGCTGAGCCGCAGCACGACATAGACGCCGACCTTGGACAGGATGGCGAAGGCCGCGGCCGACGGCGCGCTGGCGGCGGTGTAGGTCGGGGCCAGCCAGAAGCCTAGAGGCCAGGCGGCGCACTTGATCAGGAAGGCCGTGCCCAGGATCGCCGCGCCGACGTGCAGCAGGCCGCGGTCGTCCGGCGCGATGGTCCGCACCTTCAGCGCGAACTCGGCCATGTTCAGCGTGCCGGTCACCCCATAGAGCAGCGACACCCCGATCAGGAACAGCAGCGAGGCCGTCAGGTTGATGGCGATGTAGGTCAGGCCCGCCCGGATCCGCGCCTCGCCCGAGCCGTGCAGGGCCAGGCCATACGATGCCGCCAGCATGATCTCGAAGAAGACGAACAGGTTGAACAGGTCGCCGGTCAGGAAGGCGCCGTTGACGCCCATGATCAGGAACAGGAACAGCGCGTGGAAACGCGGTCCCGCCCGGTCCCAGCGCGCCAGGGCGAAGGCCAGGACGCCCGCGCCCAACACGCTGGTCAGCGCCACCATCATGGCCGACAGCCGGTCGGCCACCAGCACGATGCCGAACGGCGCGTGCCAGCCGCCCAGACGATAGACGCGCGCGGTGTCGCCGCCGTCGGCCGCGCCGGTCATGCTCTCGTGCAGCAGGGCCAGGGCGACCAGCAGGATCGCGGCCATGGCGGTCAGACTGATGACGCTCTTCAGTCGCCGGCGGCGCTCATCGAACAGCAGCATGGCCGAGGCCATGACCATCGGCAGCAGGATCGGCAACAGGATCAGGTGATGGTCCCAGAGGCTCATTCGGCCGGCTCCCGTCCATCGACGTGGTCGCTGCCGGTCGCGCCGCGCGAGGCCAGCAGCACCACCAGGAACAGGGCCGTCAGAGCAAAGCTGATGACGATCGCCGTCAGCACCAGGGCCTGGGGCGTCGGGTCGGCGTAGAGCTCCGGCCGCTCGGCGCCCTTGACCGTGATCGGCGGCATGCCCGAACGCAGGCGGCCCATGGAGAAGATGAAGAGGTTCACCGCGTAGGACAGCAGCGACAGCCCCATGATCACCTGGAAGGTGCGGGGCCGCAGCAGCAGCCAGGTTCCGGCGGCGGACAGGACGCCGATGGCGGCCGCGAGCACGAACTCGGTCATGCGCCCTCCTCCGCTTGCTCGGTTTCGGCGTCGTCCTTGGCGCGGCGCAGCGACTGGTGGGCCAGGGCCACCAGCATCAGCACCGTGGCGCCGACCACCAGCAGCACGACGCCGAGGTCGAACACCACCGCGCTGGCCAGCGGCACGCGGCCCAGCAGCGGCAGCTCGACATACTTGAAGGCCGAGGTCAGGAACGGCCGGTTGAAGCCGATCGCCACCAGGCCGCAGCCGGCGGCGATGGTCAGCCCCCAGCCGATCCAGAGGATGGGGCGCAGCAGCAGCCGCTCCTCCACCCAGCGCGCGCCGTTGGCCATGTACTGCAGCAGCACCGCGATCGACAGCGCCACGCCCGCCGCGAAGCCGCCGCCCGGCAAATCGTGGCCGCGCAGGAAGAGGTGCACGGCCAGCACGATGACGAACGGGAACATCCAGCGCATGACGACGCGCGGGATCAGCATGGTGTCGCGCAGGGCGTCGACCGCCTTGCGGCCTTCGGCGACGGGACCGGTGCGCTCACGCGCCTGCTTCTGGTTGGGCGCGGGCAGGCTGTCGCTGGCCGGGCGGAAGCGGCGCAGCAGGGCAAGGACGGTCAGGCCGACGATGCCCAGCACCGTGATCTCACCGAAGGTGTCGAAGGCCCGGAAGTCGACCAGGATGACGTTGACGACGTTGCGCCCGCCGCCCTCGCTGTAGGCCCGCTCGACGAAGAAGCGCGATATGCCCTCGACCATCGGCCGGGTCATGACCGCGTAGGAGACGAAGGCCAGGGCCAGGCCGACGACGGCGGCGATCACGAGGTCCGTTCGCCGCCGGCGGCGTGAACGCTGGAGCTCGGCTTGCGAGGCCTGGATGTCCTCGCGCCGCTTGGGCAGCCAGCGCAGGCCCAGCAGCAGCAGAACGGTGGTGACCACCTCGACGAGCAGCTGGGTCAAGGCGAGGTCCGGCGCCGACAGCCAGACGAAGGTGATGCAGCTGACCAGGCCCGCCCCCCCCATCAGCACCACCGCGGCCAGGCGGTGATACTTGGCCTGCCAGGCGGCCGCGATGGCGCACGCGCCGCCGGTCAGCCAGAGGCCCGCGAACACGAACTCGGCCGCGCCGGGCGTCGACCACGACGGCCGGATCGCCACCCCGCCGGCGAAGGCCGCCGCCGCGCCGGCCGCCAGCGCCGCCAGGACGACGAGGCGCAGCTGCGGCTGCATCCGCTCGGTTCCCAGGCGGCTCTCGACCCAGCGCGCGCCCTTGACGATGCCCGTCATGGCCTTCTCGAAGAGGTAGCCGCCGTTGAGGCGCTTGAGCCCCCAGGGTCCGCCGCGCGGATTGTTGTTCAGCTTCTTGCCGAAGACGGCATAGGCCAGCACGCCGCCGGCGAGCGCCAGCACGCTGAGCAGCAGCGGCATGTTGAAGCCGTGCCAGAGCGCCAAGCTGTAGTAGGGCAGATCATCGAAACCCAGCACGGCGACGGCGGCGCTGCGCAGGAACGGCCCGACGGTCAGGGCCGGCAGCACGCCGACCAGCAGGCAAAGCGCGACCAGGATTTCGACCGGGCGACGCATCCAGGCCGGCGGCTCGTGCGGAACCTTGTCGAGCGCCGTGGGCGGCGGGCCGAAGAAGGTCGCCAGAATGAAACGCAGCGAATAGAGCACGCCGAACGCGCTGGCCAAGGTCGCCAGCACCGGCAGGGCGGCGTTCAGGGCATGGCCGTCGCTGCCGGCCACCACCTCGGCCAGGAACATCTCCTTGGAGAGGAAGCCGTTGAGCAGCGGCACCCCGGCCATGGCGGCGGCCGCGACGATGGCCAGCGTGCCGGTGATGGGCATGAATTTGTAGAGGCCGCTCAGCTTGCGCATGTCGCGCGTGCCGGCTTCGTGGTCGATGATGCCGGCGGCCATGAACAGCGAGGCCTTGAAGGTGGCGTGGTTGACCGTGTGGAAGATCGCCGCGATCGCGCCGAGCGGCGAGCCCAGGCCCAGCAGCAGCACGATCAGGCCCAGGTGGCTGATGGTCGAATAGGCCAGGAGGCCCTTGAGATCGTGCTGGAAGATGGCGCACCAGGCGCCGATCAGCAGCGTGGCCACCCCGGCGCCGGCCACCACGAAGTACCAGAGCTCGGTCTGGCCGAAGATCGGCCACATGCGCAGCAGCAGGAAGATCCCGGCCTTCACCATCGTCGCCGAGTGCAGATAGGCGCTGACCGGCGTCGGCGCGGCCATGGCGCGCGGCAGCCAGAAGTGGAACGGGAACTGGGCGCTCTTGGTCAGGGCGCCCATCAGCACAAGCGCGAGGGCCACCACGGACCGGGGATCAGCAAGGATGAGGCTTTTGGCGGCCAGGACGTCGTCGAGGTCGTAGCTGCCGGCGATCGACCCGATCAGGATCATGCCGACCAGCAGGCACAGCCCGCCCAGCGCCGTGACCGTCAGCGCCATGCGCGCGCCCTCGCGGGCCGATGGGTTCTGGTGCCAGTAGCCGATCAGCAGGAAGGAGAAGAGGCTGGTCAGCTCCCAGAAGACCGCCAGCT
>CBINOL010000184.1:0-7554 GCA_966252285.1 uncultured Caulobacter sp. | reverse complement strand
CCCGGCCACGATGGCGACCAGCACCTGCACATAGAGGTGGGCGTACCAGGGCCCCGGGCGAGGCGGCGCGGCGCCGGCGGGGGTCGTCTGCGGGATCATCGGGCGGCTCCTGGCTCTCGTTTCCTCGCGCGTCCTTTGAAGGTCGGGCGCTTGGGTCAAGAGTGCGGGATTTCCCCGCCACCGTGAGCCGATTTCGAAATTCCGGCCCAAACCCATGAATGTGCGAGGGAAATTTCAGATTCCACCTCGTCATACCCACGGCCTTCGTGCCATATTTCACCCACACAGAACCGCACTCGTGTGGAATATGACACAAGCCGATCCAAGCGCCGCCGAAGCGCGTCCCGCGCCCGAGCGCAGCGTCTCGCGCCAGGGGCTGGCCGTGTTCGCGGCGATCGCCGTGCTGATCGGCGCCGTGCTGGTCCTGGCCGTGGGAACGCTGGCGCATGATCGCGCCATGACCAGCCTGCGCGCCCGCGCCAACGCCTCGGCCGCCCTGCACGCGGCGGTGCTGCGCAGCGAGCTCGACAAGCAGCGCGCCCTGCCCCTGGTGCTGGCCGACGACGCCGACCTGGAGACGGCGCTCTCCACCCGCGATCCGCGTCGGCTGGAAGCCCTGTCGCGCAAGCTGGAGGCGCTGGGCGCCCAGACCCGCGCGGCGGTGATCTATGTGGTGGCCGCCGACGGCTTCACCGCCGCGGCCAGCAACTGGCGCCAGCCGACCAGCTTCCTGGGTTCCAACTACGGCTTCCGTCCCTATTTCGCGGAGGCCCTGCGCAGCGGCTACGCCGAGCAGTTCGCCCTGGGCACGGTCAGCCGCAAGCCCGGCCTCTATCTGGCCCGCCGTGTCGAAGGACCGAACGGTCCGCTGGGCGTGGTCGTGGTCAAGCTGGAGTTCGACTCCGTCGAGGCCGCCTGGCGCGCCATCGGCGAGCCGGCCTTCGTCGTCGACCGCCAGGGCCTCGTCATGATCACCAGCGAGCCGCAGTGGCGCTTCCACACCCGGTGGCCCCTCTCGCCGGCCGCCCGCCAGGCGTTGCGGACCCAGGGCCAGTTCGGCGAGGCGACCTTCGATCCCCTGCCCTTGCGGGCCCGGCGCGGCGACGGCGTCGCCCGCACCGACGTCGCCCCGGCCGACCGCCAGATCGAGACCCGTCTGCCCCACGTCGCCCCCGGCTGGACGCTGCATCTCCTCAGCCCCGCCGCCCCGGCCGACCAGGCCGCCGACGCCGCGCGCTGGATCACCGCCCTGGTCTGGACCCTGCTCAGCGCGGCCCTGCTGTGGCTGTGGGTGCGCCGCCGCCGCGTGCAGCTGGCCGCCCAGCGCGACCGCGAGACCCGCCTGGAGCTGGAGCGCCGCGTCGAGGCCCGCACCCATGAGCTGACCCGGGCCAACCGCGCCCTCTCGCACGAGGTCGACGAGCGCCAGCACGCCGAGACGCGGCTGCGCTCGCTGCAGGCCGACCTGGTGCAGGCCAACAAGCTGGCGTCGCTGGGCCAGATCGCCGCCGGCGTCGCCCACGAGATCAACCAGCCGGTCGCCGCCATTCGCGCCAACGCCGACAACGGCCTTTTGCTGATCGCACGCGGCCGCGCCGAAGCCGCCGGCGAGAACCTCACCGCCATCGCCGCCATGACTGAGCGCATCGGCCGCATCACCGACGAGCTTCGCGCCTTCTCGCGCAAGGCCGACGGCCGGGTCGAGCCGACCCTGGTCAGCGAGGTGATCGACGGCTCGGTGCTGCTGACCGCCAGCCGCTCGCGCCGGCAGCAGGCCCGCCTGGTCCGCAAGGGCGAGACGCCCGGCCTAGCCGTGCTGGGCGAACGGGTCCGGCTCGAGCAGGTGCTGGTCAACCTGCTGCAGAACGCCTTCGAGGCCGTGGAAGACCGTCCCGACGGCGCCGTCACCCTGACCGTCAGCGAGACCGACGACGCCGTGCGGATCGCCGTCGCCGACAATGGGCCCGGCCTCGCGCCCGAGGTCGAGCGCGCCCTCTTCACGCCGTTCCTGACCACCAAGCCCCGGGGCTTGGGCCTTGGCCTTGTGATCGCCCACGACATCGCCGCCGGCTTCGGCGGCGAACTGACCGCCGCCTCGACGCCCGAGGCCGGCGCGACCTTCACCCTGACCCTGCGCAAGGCCGTTCCATGAGTTCCCCCGCCGGCAAGATCCTGCTCGTCGACGACGACGACGCCCTGCGCGGCGCGGTGGCCCAGGGCCTGGAACTGCGCGGCTTCGAGGTGGCGGCCTTCGACAACGCGCCCGCGGCGCTGAAGACCCTGACCCGCGACTTCGACGGCGCCGTGGTCACCGACGTGCGCATGCCGGGCATGGACGGCCTGGCGCTGTTCGAGCGCGTGCGGGCCGTCGATCCCGACATCCCCGTGCTGCTGATCACCGGCCACGGCGACGTGGCCATGGCCGTGGCGGCGCTGCAGGACGGGGCCTACGACTTCGTCTCCAAACCCTTCCCGATGGAGCGCCTGACCGCCGCCCTGGCGCGGGCCGTGGAAAAGCGGAGCCTGGTGCTCGACAACCGCCGGCTGGAGGCCGCCGCCCAGGCCAGCGGCGGCTCGCCGCTGCTGGGCGACACGCCGGTGATGCAGCGGCTGCGCGCCACCGTCGCCCAGTTGGCCGAGGCCGAGGTCGACGTGCTGATCCAGGGCGAGACCGGGGTCGGCAAGGGCCTGGTCGCCCACGCCCTGCATCGCGGCGGGGCGCGGCGCGGCAGGCCTATGGTCACGGTCAACTGCGCCGCCCTGCCCGAGGCGGTGTTCGAGACCGAACTGTTCGGCGCGGCCGGCGGCTCGGCCCGGCCCAGCATCGGCCGCATCGAGCGCGCCGATCGCGGCGTATTGTTCCTCGACGAGATCGAGGGCCTGTCGCCCTCCATGCAGGCCAAGCTTCTGCGGGTGGTCGAGGAGCGCGAGATCTGGCCCGTCGGCGCGGCCGAGCCCCGGCATCTGGATCTGCGGATCATCGCCGCCAGCAAGGTCGACCTGGCCGAGGCCGTGCGCGACGGCGCCTTTCGCGCCGACCTCTACTACCGCCTGAACGTGGTCACCCTGGTGGCGCCGCCCCTGCGCGAGCGGCGCGAGGACGTGCCGGCGCTGTTCGGCCATTTCCTGGCCGAGGCCGCCGCGCGGCTGCGACGCCCCGCCCCGCGCCTGACGGCGACGATCCGCGACCACCTGCTGGGTCACGACTGGCCGGGCAATGTGCGGGAGCTGGCGCACTACGCCGAACGCGTGGCGCTTGGCCTGCCGTCCGCGCTCGTCGCCGAGGACGGCGCCGCGCAAGGTCCGGCCGAAAGCCTGGCCGACCGCACCGGCCGCTACGAGGCCATGGTCATCCGCGAGACCCTGGCGGCCTGCGGCGGCGACGCCCGCACGGCGATGGCGCTGCTGCAGACCCCGCGCAAGACCTTCTACGACAAGCTGCGCCGCCACGGCATCGACATCGACCGCTATCGGCCGGGCAAGGCCTAGCCGGCCAGGAACGCCACGATCGCCTGTGCGAAGGCCGGCGCGGCCACGGCCGAGCGATGGTCGCCGCTCACCACCAGCGAGCGCGCGCCCGGGATCGCTGCCGCCAGCCGCTTGGGATGCACGGCCAGCGGATCGTCGTCGCCGGCGATCACCAGGGTCGGCGCCGTGATGCGGTCCAGCGGGATCGGCGTGGCGTGGACGACGCTGGCCTGGGCCGCCAGGGCCTTGCGGTCGGCGCCGATGGCGTCGGCGAACAGCCGGAACGGCGCGGCGGCCGGGTGCTCGATCGCCGAGACGTCGTCGACCAGCAGGGCCTGGACGATCGCGTCGCTGGGCACGTGGCGGGTGTCGACACCGCCGGTCGCCACCACGCCCTCGCCCACCCCGCCGGTCACCAGGCGGCGCACGCGCGGCTCCTGGCTGGCGCAGATCAGGCTGACGATCGCCCCCATCGAGTAGCCGGCCAGCTCGATGGCCGGGACGCCCAGATGGTCGATCAGTTCGGAGACGTCGCGCGCCATCCGCGCCTCGCCGTAGAAGACCGGATCATGCGGCTTGTCCGAAGCGCCATGGCCCCGGGCGTCGATGGCGATTACCCGACGACCGGCGGCGACGAGGGTGTCGACGATCCCCGGCGCCTTCCAGTTGATCGGGCCGCTCGCCGAAAAGCCGTGGTGCAGCACGACCGGCGGCGCGGCCGTGTCGTCGCCCCATTCATGGCAGGCGATCGAGAGACCGTCGGAGGTCGTGAAGCGGAACATGGCGGCCCATCGCGATTCAAACGAACGTTTCAATCGATACCAAAGGCCGCTGAAGCCCGCAACGCGGAGCCGGCGCCGGAACCCGAGAGCTCCGGCGCCGCCACCTTAGAAAGCTAGGCGCAGACCCATGTTGGCCCGCACGCTGTAGGCGTCGCCGAGGCTGTTCAGGCCGCTGGCGGCCGAAGCCTCGCCGAACAGGCTTAGGCCCTGGCGCCAGCGATAGCTGCCGCCGACGGCCAGTTCGCCCCACAGGCGGCCGTCGTTGCGGGCCAGCTGCGCGCCCGAGACCATGACGCTGGGGCTGCCCAGCCATTCGTAGGCGACGCCCACCTGGCCGTAGAGTCGTCCGGCGCCCTTTTCGCCTTCCGTCTCGCGCGCCAGGGCCGCGGCCACCCGCGAGCGAAGGCTCTCGCCGCGATCGCCCCAGACCTGCGCCCCCGCCCCGTCCTCGAAGGAGTCGAAGCGGATCCGCGAATAGACGGTCTGGAACTGCGGGGTCAGCTGCAGCCCCTCCGCCAGGACCTTGGGCTTGCCGACCTCGACGCCGAGCGAGACGCCCGAGCCGTCCTGGCCCTTGGCCAGGTCGCCCAGCAGGTTGGAGCGCAGGTCGCTGTCGTACCAGCTGTTCTGGGCCTGAACGTCCACATAGGCGCCGCCCTGCCCGTACCAGGTCGCGGAAGCACCGAGGCCGTAGGCGTTGGTCTCGATCGCGCCGTCGCCGAACACCGAGCGGACCTTGGTGTCGGCCTCGCCGTAGCGCCAGCTGGCGCCCAGCACGAGGGTCCCGCCCCAGGTCTGGTCGGGCAGCGCCCGGTCGTAGCCCATCTGCACCGCCCAGCGGTCGGTCTTCAGGTCTGCGCCGGTGTTCGAGCGCGGCGCGTCCTTCGAGCGGCTCTGCTCGCCCTCGATCCGCCCCCACGCCCCGCCGAGCGCGGTCGCGCCCTGCCCCCACACGCGGTCGCCCGTGCGCTGGCGCAGCGTGCCGACGCCGTTGAGGCCGAGCAGGCTGGCGGCATAGGCCTCGTACACCGGCGCGCCGGGCTGGTAGAGCGGGCCTTGCGGCTCCTCCGGCTGGGTCGGGGTCTCGGGCTCGCCGGGATCGACCAGCGACGAGCGCAGGTACCAGTCGCCGTCGGCCGGCGAAGCCACGCCGTTCTTGTAGAGCCGGTAGGCGTAGGCCCCGGCGATGATCGCCTGGTCGCCCTGGAAGACGTAGTCGCCGCGCAGCGTGAACTGGCCGTTGGAGGCCCCCGCCACGTCGACGATCTTGATCCCTTCCTGCGTCTGGTCGCCCAGGCCGCCGCGGTTGACGACGCTGATCTGCGCCGCGCCCAAGGTCGCGCCGGCCACGACCAGGCGATCGGCCTGCGAGCCGTCGCCGCCGAGCACGGCGTCGATTTCGATCAGGCCGCCGTCGGCCGCGAAGTCGCCCGCCACGTTCAGCAGGCCGAACCCCTCGCCGCCCGGCGCCACGACGCCGCCCGACCGCAGGATCAGCCCGCCGACCCGGCCGACGCCCTCCAGGCGGCCGCCGCTCATCACGTCGGTCACCCCGCCCAGCACGCTGTCGACACGCAGCACGCCGGCGGTCACCGAGGTTCGGCCGCCAAAGGCCGAGCCGTCGCCGGCGACAATCAGGGTCCCCGCGCCGCTCTTGACGAAGCTGCCGGCCCCCGAGATCGCGCCCTTCAGCGAGAGCGTGGCCTGCGCCGCCACGTCGAAGCCGCCCGCGCCGGCGAAGGTCGTCGCGCGCGCCGTCTCCATCGTCGCCGTGGTCCGCAGGGTCCCGCCGTCGAACGACAGCCCGCCGCCGGCCGCGCCCAGGTTGGCGTCGGAGGCGACCTGCAGCACGCCGCCGTTGATCGCCGTGCCGCCCTCGTAGGTGTTGGCCCCGGTCAGGACCAGCGTTCCGAGGTCGGTCTTGGCCAGGCCCGCCGCGCCGACGATGTCGGACGCGATGGTGGCGGTCATCCCCGCCCCGGCCGCCGTGCCGTCGCCGACCCGGATGACCGCCTGCGAGCCCAGCAGGGTCAGGTCGCCGCCCTCGAGGCGATAGCCGTTCGCGGCGAACTGCAGGCCCATGGCCATGACCGGACCGGCGGTGTCGTCGATGCGCACGGTTCCGGCCGCCCCGCCGAAGATCGCCATGGCGCCGTCGGCATAGGTCGCGTTGATCGCGCCGCCGGCGTCGGTCCAGAGCTCCGCCCCGCCGGTCCGCCAGACGCCCGCGCCGCCGGCGATCACGCCGTCGAAGCCCGCGCCCGCGCCGTCCCAGTAGTTCAGGGTCAGGCCGCCGGTGTTGACCAGGTTCACCTGGCCGGCGATCGAGGTCTGGACATAGCTGGGGTCTCCGGCCGGCGTGGCGCCGATACGCAGGCCGTTGTCGGTCAGCGCCCCGGCATAGCTGATCAGGCGATAGACGCCGGCCCCGAAGGTTCCGCCGGCCGTCTGCGAGACGTTCAGCACGCCGTCCAGGGTCAGGTCGCCCTTGACCACCAGCAGGTCGTTGAGCGCGCCGCCGGCGACGCCGGCCTGGCCCAGCTGGAAGTCCAGGATCGAGCCGCCCGCCAGCGTCAGGCCGCCGTTGATCGTCAGGGTTCCGGCCGCGCCGGCCGAGCCGCCCGGCGCCAGGATCGCGCCGTCGGCCACGCTGACCGCGCCGCCGATGACGCCCGATCCGCCCAGCAGGCCGCCGTTGACGCGCGTCAGGCCGCCGGCCGCCGACTGGTCGCCGTTGATGTAGAGGACGCCGGCGTTGAGCGTGGTTCCGCCCGAGTAGCTGTTGGCCCCGGTCAGCATCAGGGTCCCCAGGTCGGTCTTGACCAGCTCGCTGGCGCCGCCGATCGCCGAGGCGATGGTGGCGGTCATGCCCGCGCCCGCCACCGTGCCGTCGCCGACCCGGATGCTGGCCTGGGCCCCGGTCAGGGTCAGGGCGTCGCCCTCGATGCGATAGCCGTCGGTCATGAACTGCAGGCCCGAGGCGCTCACCGCCCCCTGCCCGCCGTCGATGCTCACCACGCCCGCCGCGCCGGCGAACACCGCGAATGCGCCGCTCGCATAGCCCGCGTTGACCGCGCCCGCGTCGCCGGTCCAGCTCAGGTCGCCGGCCGCGCGCCAGACGCCGTCGCCGCCGTTGACCAGGCCGTCGAAGCCCGGACCGGCCGCGCCGTCCCAGTAGTTCAGCGTCAGGCCGGCGGTGTTCACCAGGTTCACCTGACCGGCGAAGCCGGTGTGGACGTAGGTGTTCGCGCCAGCCGGCATGGCGCCCAGCGTCAGCCCGTGACCAGGCGTGTCCACCAGGGTC
>CBINOL010000183.1:0-7566 GCA_966252285.1 uncultured Caulobacter sp. | reverse complement strand
AACGCTGGCGGCGCAGGAATCTCCCGGACTGAGCGACATTGCCGCGCTGCTGGAAACCGTAGGTGAAGCCGGCCGTGTGGCGCAGCAGGTCGATCATCCGCATCGGCTCGTTCAAGGGCTTGGTCTGGAACATGCCCAGCGAGCCGGCGGCGAAGACGCCCAGGTCCTTGAAGGCCGGGATGAAGCGATGGACGGGGTCCTCGAGGGCCACCCGGCCCTCCTCGACCAGCATCATGAAGGCGATCGAGGTGATCGGCTTGGTCATCGAGTAGATGCGGTACAGCGTGTCGGACTTCAGCGCCGTTCCGCGCTCGCGGTCGGCCAGGCCCAGCACGGTCTCGTGCGCCAGCTGCCCTCTGCGCCAGACCTGCAGCTGGGCGCCGGGCAGAAGGCCGGGCTCGACATACTTGGCCTGCAGGAAGGTATCGATGCGCTTCAGGCGCTGCGACGACAGGCCGACGGCTTCGGGCGTGCTCAAACGGGAATCCCCCTTACTGGCGCGACCTTCAGTCACGGTCGCCTTATTATCGCGGATCGAATAGGCGGTACGGGAAACGCAACCTTTACCCCATCCTGCGTTGATCGATTGAAGACGAGGGGAGCGCGATGGGCAAGCGTCCCGAGGGCGAAACGGCCTCGAACATCGATCGGGCGGCGGCCGACTGGTTTTTCCAGAACAGCCTCGACATGTTCGTGGTGCTGCAGGACCGCGCCATCGTCCGGGTCAATCCGGCCTGGAGCGCCATCGCCGGCTGGAGCCCCGACGAGACCCTGGGCCGCTCGATCCGCGACTTTCTGCACCTGCACGACACCGAGGTGCTGGAACAGGCCGGCCGGGTGCTGCGGGCCGAGGGCCAGGTGCAGTCCGAGCACCGGCTGGCGCGCAAGGGCGGCGGCTGGCTGTGGGTGCGCTCGCGCTCCAAGATCCTGCCCGACGGCGCGCTGCTGATCGTCTTCCAGGACTTCTCCGAGGAGCGCCTGCGCCGCCTCCAGCGCCAGCAGGCCGAGCGCGCCAACGAGATGCTGCGCAACGCCGCCGGCGTCTATGTCTGGCGCTTCGAGACCCGCAAGGGCATCTACTACTTCGAGCAGGACATCACGACCCTGGCCGCGCCGCTGGGCGACGCCCGGCAGATGACGGTGGCCGAGATGCTGACCGCCATCCACCCCGACGACCGCCAGACCATGACCCGGGCCTTCCTGCACACCCAGGAGACCGGCGAGCACGCCCAGCTGGTCTATCGCCACGCCGGTCCTTCCAGGGAGGGCTGGAGCTGGATGCGCACCGACTGGCGCGGCGTGCGGGCCGGGGCGGGAGAGCTGTTCGACGTCATAGGCATCAGCCAGGACGTCACCGAGCTGCTGGTCGCCCGCGACGCGGCCCTGGCGGCGGCGGCGGCCAAGTCGCAGTTCCTGGCCAATATGAGCCACGAGATCCGCACCCCGATGAACGGCGTGCTCGGGGTCCTGCACCTCCTCAAGCACGAGCCGCTGTCGGCCGACGGCCGTCGCCTGCTGGCCGAGGCCCTGGGCTGCGGCGCCATGCTGTCGGAACTGCTCAACGACATCATCGACTTCTCCAAGGTCGAGGCCGGCAAGCTGGAACTGACCCCCGAAGCGCTGGACCCGTCGGCCCTGCTGCGCAGCGTCGCCGACCTGCTGGAGCCCCAGGCCGAGGCCAAGGGCCTCTCCATCCGCATCGAGGCCCCGGCCGCCGGCCATGCCTTCGTCGCCGCCGATCCGGTGCGCCTGCGCCAGGCCCTGTTCAACCTGATCGGCAACGCCGTGAAGTTCACCCTGGCCGGCCAGGTGACCGCCCGCCTGTCCGTCTCGCCGGCGCAGGAGGCCTTGCGCCTGCGCTTCGAGATCGAGGACACCGGCGTCGGCATTCCGCTCGACGCCCAGGCGACCCTCTTCGAGCGCTTCAGCCAGGCCGACGGCTCGACCACCCGGCGGTTCGGCGGGGCGGGCCTTGGCCTGTCGATCACCCGGCGGCTGGCCCAGCTGATGGGCGGCGACATCGGCTTTTCCAGCACGCCGGGCCAGGGCTCGACCTTCTGGCTGGAGATCCTCGCCCCCGCCGCCCAGGCCCCGGCCACGACGGCCGACGAGGACGACGCCCCGATGCTCGACGGGCTGGAGGTGCTGCTGGTCGAGGACAACGCGGTCAACCGCCTGATCGCCACCCGCATGCTCGAAGCCCTCGGCGCCCGGGTCGCCACGGCCGAGGACGGCCAGGCCGGCATCGTGGCGGCCGCGCGCGGCTATGACCTGATCTTCATGGACATCCAGATGCCGATCATGGACGGGGTCGAGGCCACGCGGGCCATCCGCGCCCTGCCCGGTCCGGCCGGAGCCGCGCCGATCGTAGCCATGACCGCCAACGCCCTGGCCCACCAGACCGCCGCCTATGCCGAGGCCGGGATGAACGGTTCTGTGGCCAAGCCCCTGTCGCCCGCCGCCCTGGTCCGCGCCGTGGTCGCCGCCCTGCCCGACCGCGTCCACTGAGCGACAAAGACTTGGGGCGGGCCTTTCTGCGGCCCCTTTCCAGGCCTAGATTGGCCGCTTGAGTCCAGCGCCGGAAAGTCCGGCGTTGCAGGGGGCGAGACTATGGACGACGGCCACACCGTCACCGCGGCGACCGCGCGCTACGCGCAGAAGAAGGAAGCCATCCTGGCGGCCGCCACCGCCGTGCTCAATCGCCAGGGCGTCAAGGGCATGACCCTGGCCGACGTCGCCGCCAAGGTCGGGCTGATCACCACCAGCGTCACCTACTACTACCGCAAGAAGGACGACCTGGCCGCCGCCTGCTTCATCCGGGGGCTCGAGCGGCTGGACGCGATGATCGACGAGGCCGCGGCCGAGCCCGACGCCGCCGGCCGCATCCGCAAGTTCCTGACCCTGTATCTCGACCTCTCGCGCCGGGTGCGCGCGGGGCAAGACGCGCCTCTGGCCAGCTTCACCGAGATCCGCGCACTGAAGGAGCCGATGCGCGCCTCGGTGCAGGCGGCCTTCGCCGACATCTTCCGCCGGGTGCGCGGCTTCTTCGACGGCGAGGCCTTCGCCCACCTCGACAAGGCCGAGCGCAACGCCCGCGCCCACCTGCTGCTCGAACAGGTCTTCTGGACCGGCGCCTGGCTGCGCCGCTTCGACCTCGACGACTACGAGCGGGTGCGCGAGCGGATGTACGACATTCTCGTGGGCGGCATCGCCGGCGTGGGCCGCGACTGGACGCCGCCGGCCCTGCCCGACCCGACGCCCGCGTCCGACGAAGGCCAGGAATGGCGCGAGACCTTCCTCGTCGCCGCCACGCGCCTGATCAACCAGCGCGGCTATCGCGGCGCCTCGGTGGAAGACATCTCGGCGGCGCTGAACGTCACCAAGGGCTCATTCTACCACCACCACGAGGACAAGGACGCCCTGGTGGTCGAGTGCTTCCAGCGCACCTTCGCGGTCACCCGCCGCGCCCAGCTGTCGGCCCTGGCCCTGGCCGCCCCCTCGCTTGAAGGCGACGGCTGGACGGCGGTGTCGGCGGCGACGGCGGCCCTGGTCGAATACCAGCTGTCGGACCACGGCCCGCTCTTACGCGCCTCGTCGATGGGGGCCCTGCCGATCGAGATCCGCCACGAGATGAGCGACGGCTACGCCCGCGGCTCCAACCGCTTCGCCGGCATGATCGCCGACGGCATAGCCGACGGCTCGGTGCGCGCCGTCGACCCGCTGGTGGCCGCGCACATGATCAACTCGATGCTGAACGCGGCGGCCTCGCTGCAGGCCTGGGCGCCGGGCGTCACCCGCGAAGACGCCGCCAGGCTCTTCGCCCGGCCGCTGCTGATGGGCCTGATGGCGCGCTGACAAAGATCCTCCCCCTCCGGGGGAGGTGGCCCGAAGGGCCGGAGGGGGGACGTTTTCAGCTTCCGCCGAACTCGCCGCCTTCCCCCTCAGTCGCTCCGCGACAGCTCCCCCTTCAGGGAGAGCGTCTAGTTCGCCGCCACGTAGGCATCCACCTGCGCCAGCCGCCGGGCCTTCTCGGCCTCGTCGAGGAACGAACCTTCGAAGCTGTTCCTGGCCAGCACCACCAGGTCTTCCCGCGTCAGGTCCACGGCCTTGGCGGTCTCCAGGTAATTGTCGAGCAGGTAGCCGCCGAAATAGGCCGGGTCGTCGGAGTTCACCGTCGCCTTCAGGCCAAGATCCAGCATCTTGCGCATCGGGTGAGCGGTCAGGTCCGGCACCACGCACAGCTTCAGGTTCGACAGCGGGCACACCGTCAGGGTCACGCCATCGGCCACCAGACGGGCGGTCAGCGCCGTATCCTCCAGCGCGCGATTGCCGTGGTCGATGCGGTCGACGCCGACGAGATCGATGGCTTCCCAGACGTACTCGGGCGGCCCCTCTTCGCCCGCATGGGCGACGATCTTGAGGCCGAGATCACGGGCGGCCTTGAACACCCGGGCGAACTTGGCCGGCGGATGGCCGACTTCCGAGGAGTCGAGGCCGACCCCGGCGATCTTGGAAAGATGCGGCTTGGCCTGCTCCAGCGTCTCGAAGGCGCTCTCTTCCGACAGGTGACGCAGGAAGCAGAGGATCAGCTTGGAGGTGACGCCCAGGCGCTCTTCAGCCTCGGCCATGCCGTCCAGCAGGCCGTCGATGACGGTCTCGAAGGCGACGCCGCGCTCGGTATGGGTCTGCGGGTCGAAGAAGATCTCGGCATGCACCCCGCCATCGGCCGCCAGGCGCTCGAAATAGGCCACGGCCAGATCCTTGAAGTCGGCCCGCGTGATCAGCACGCCCGCGCCCTGGTAATAGATGTCCAGGAAGTCCTGCAGGTTCGAGAAGGCGTAGGCCGCGCGGATTTCCTCCACCGACTTGTACGGCAGGGTGATCCCGTTGCGTTCGGCCAGGGCGAACATCAGTTCCGGTTCGAGGCTGCCCTCGATGTGCATGTGCAGTTCGGCCTTGGGCAGGCCGCGGGCGAAGGCTTCGAGCGTGGTGTCGGTCATGGGAATTCCATCGGCTCGCGGCGCGGCAGGGTCAAGCCCGCACAAGGCGGCGCGGGAGCCTGTCGCTCCCGCGCCGAGGTGCGCTTCACCTCTAAGTTTCGACGCGTCGTATGCACCGCGTCGCGCCCGCGCCTGAAACGGTCTTGGAATGTCGCGCACGCCTGCAAGCGGCGGCCGACGGCCGGTCCTGGTGCGAACTCCCTCCCCAGTCTGGTCGATTGTTCTTGGAAGACCGTAGGCTTACGCGCCGACGCGATGTCACGTCGGCCCGCGCCGGCAGGCGCCATCTCGACCGAAACTGAACCCTTCGAATGTCCAGTACGACGCCTTGAACGTCAACCTCCGGCGCCCGAAAAAGCGGCGCCGCCCGCGCCCTCTGGACTCTGGCGCGCCGTCGTGCTGGCTTTAGTCAAACAAGCGTTCAAACGAACCGAAAAGGGTGGAACCGCATGGCCGCGATCAACGCCGTCACCGATCTGACCGTCGAAGGCGACATCGGCGTCGTCACGCTGAACTCTCCGCCGGTCAACGCCCTGTCGGCCCAGGTCCGCGAAGGACTGAAGAACGCCTTCGAGGCGGCGATCGCCGATGCGGCCGTGCAGGCGATCGTGCTGATCTGCGAGGGCAAGACCTTCATCGCCGGCGCCGACATCAGCGAGTTCGGCAAGGCCATGACCGGCCCCTCCCTGCAGGACGTGCAGAACACCATCGAGAACTCGCCCAAGCCGGTGGTCGCCGCGATCCACGGCACGGCCCTGGGCGGCGGGCTGGAGGTGGCGCTGGTCGCGCACTATCGCGTCGCCGTGCCCTCGGCCAAGGCGGGCCTGCCGGAGGTGAACATCGGCCTCTTGCCCGGCGCCGGCGGCACCCAGCGCCTGCCGCGCATCGTCGGCGTCGAGAAGGCGCTGGAGATGGTCACCAGCGGCCAGCACGTGCCGGCCAAGGCCGCGCTGGCCATGGGCCTGTTCGACAGCCTGGTCGAGGAAGGCGCCCTGCGCGACGGGGCCATCGCCTTCGCCCGCGTGGTGCTGGCCGAAGGCAAGCCGCTGGCCAAGGTCCGCGACCTGTCGGCCAAGGTCGAGGCCGCCCGCGGCAAGCCCGAGATCTTCGCCGAGTTCCGCAAAGCCAACGCCCGCAAGTTCCGCGGCTTCCTGGCGCCCGAGAACAACATCAAGTGCATCGAGGCGGCGGTGAACCTGCCCTTCGACGAGGGCCTGAAGGAAGAGCGCCGCCTGTTCATGGAGCTGATGACCGGCAGCCAGTCGGCCGCCCAGCGCTACGTGTTCTTCGCCGAACGCCAGGCCGCCAAGATCCCCGACGTGCCCGACGACACCCCCACGATCCCGATCAAGAAGGTCGGCGTCATCGGGGCCGGCACCATGGGCGGCGGCATCTCGATGAACTTCCTCAACGCCGGCATCCCGGTGACGATCATCGAGGCCAAGCAGGAGAACCTCGACCGCGGCGTCGGGATCATCCGCAAGAACTACGAGAACACCGCCAAGAAAGGCCGCCTGACCCAGGACGACGTCGAAAAGCGCATGGGGCTGCTCACCCCCTCGATGCACCTCGAAGACCTCGCCGACTGCGACCTGATCATCGAGGCCGTGTTCGAGCTGATGGAGATCAAGAAGGAGGTCTTCACCAAGCTCGACGCCATCGCCAAACCAGGCGCGATCCTGGCCTCCAACACCTCGTACCTCGACATCGACGCCATCGCCGCCGTCACCAGGCGTCCGGAAAGCGTCATCGGCCTGCACTTCTTCTCGCCGGCCAACGTCATGCGCCTGCTCGAGATCGTGCGCGGCGAGAAGACCGACAAGTCGGTGATCGCCACCTCGATGCAGATCGGCAAGAAGATCGGCAAGGTCGCCGTGCTGGTCGGCAACTGCTTCGGCTTTGTCGGCAACCGCATGCTGGCCCAGCGTCAGCGCGAGGCCCAGAAGCTGATCCTCGAAGGCGCCATGCCCTGGGACGTCGACCGCGTGCTCTACGAGTTCGGCCTGCCGATGGGCCCCTTCGCCATGAGCGATCTGGCCGGCCTCGACATCGGCTGGGACCCGGCCAAGACCAGCTCGTCCACGGTGCGCGAAGTGCTGTGCGAAATGGACCGTCGCGGCCAGAAGAACGGCAAGGGCTTCTACGACTACGACGAGAACCGCGTCGCCAAGCCCAGCCCCGAGGTCGAGAAGGTCATCCTCGACTTCGCGCAGAAGCGCCAGATCCAGCGCCGCGAGATCAGCGACCAGGAGATCCTGGAGCGCTGCCTCTATCCGATGGTCAACGAGGGCGCGAAGATCCTCGAGGAAGGCAAGGCCATCCGGGCGTCGGACATCGATATCGTCTGGATCAACGGCTACGGCTGGCCGGTCTATCGCGGCGGCCCGATGTTCTGGGGCGAGCTCGTCGGCCTCGACAAGGTGCTGGCCGGCATGAAGGCCTTCCAGGAAAAGCACGGCGACGACTTCAAGCCGTCGGCCCTGCTGGAGCGGCTGGCGGCCGAGGGCAAGGGCTTCAAGGACCTCTAACTCTCCCCTCCCCCTTGATGGGGGAGGGGCAGGGGTGG
>CBINOL010000182.1:0-7663 GCA_966252285.1 uncultured Caulobacter sp. | reverse complement strand
TCCGGCCCTCCGGGCCACCTCCCCCAGGGGGGGAGGATCTGGCAGGCGCGGCGCCAAGATGCTTCCACTCTGGGGGAGCTGTCGGCGAAGCCGACTGAGGGGGTCCCCCTTCACCCGACGGCGAGAAGGCGTTCGGGTGGTGTCTTCGCCAGGTCGTGATCGGCCAGTTCGGACACCACACGGAAAGGATGCGGGCCATGGTCGGCCTCCGAATGTTCCAGTATCCACGCGCCCGGGCGTCCGCCCCGGCAGCGTTCCAGCGCCACGCGCCAGGCGGGCGGGCCAAGCCCCAGCCCGTCCGGCGGCGCGCGCCCCGGCGCGGGGGCCACTCGCCAGCGGCTAAAAGCCGCCGAGCCGGTCGCGCCCTTGGCCGCTCCGCCATAGGGCCGGCGGTGCAACACGATCCCGAAGCCCCCCGCCCGCTCGCAGGCCAGCTGCAGCCGGCGACCGGCCACCAGGTCGGGCGCCTCGGCCTCGCCGATGGCGACGGCGACGCCGGGCGTGGCCAGGGCGTCCTCCAGCACGCTCAGCCCCTCGGCCTCGTCGCGCACCCGCACCATCACCAGCCGCTCGACCGGAAAGCCCAGGTTGACCAGGCCCGGGACGTAGAGGTCCGAGCGCCGCAGCACCCACACCACCGCCCCCTTCACGGCGCGAGGCCTTGCGAGAAGCGCCGCGAAGGCCGCCGTCGCCGCCCCGCTCTCGCCCTCCAGCCCCTCGCCGACCACCTCGTGCCAGCCGGTCCTGGGCAGACCCCCGCCGGGCAGATGGGAGTCGATACGCCAGTCACCGAACGGCAGGACCGGAGTCGGAGTCCGAGTCCCCGCCTCGATGGCGGCGATCCGACCTCTCAGGGCCTCGATACGCGCCTCGCGCGAGCCGGGCATGGCGACCTCCGTTCACATTTTGTTCTGATCCCGATGGAGGCCGGAGTCAAGGTCGCCAGATGCGGCGGGGTGTCGCCAGGAGGTGTCTTGCCCCTCCTCCTTCATCCCGTCATTCCCGCCCTTGTGGCGGGAACCTCTCTCTCAGCCGCAAGGGCGGATGGGGCGGATCGCCAGCGATCCGCTTGCACTTCACATGCGAAAGGAACCAGGGGTTCCCGCCACAAGGGCGGGAATGACGGGAGTTTGGGAGTGCGGCCCTAGACCCGCTCCACGCGCCGCCCCGCCAGGGCGCTGACCAGCGCCTCCGGAGCGGCGGGCTTGTGCAGCACCGGGCCGTCGTCGAGGCCGGGTTCCTGGTAGCCGGTCAGGTAGACGAAGGGGATGGCCCGCTCGGCCAGGGCCTTGGCCACCGGCGTGACCATGCGGCCGCCGAGATTGACGTCGAGCACGGCCCGGTCGATCAGGCTGCTCTCGATCAGCTCCAGGGCCTCCTCCACGTCGCCGGCCGGGCCGACCACCTGAGCGCCGGCCAGGGCCAGCACGCGGGCCAGCTCCATGGCCACCAGGGCCTCGTCCTCGACCACCAGCACCCGCTGATCCTGCAGGCCGCCATCGGGCGGGGCGCCGGTCATGGCCGCCGAGCGCTCGCCGCCGCCCGCATGGGGCAGCGCGCCGCGCGACAGCTCGATCCGGCAATGCAGGCCCTCGGCCCGCCAGTCGTGCGAGACCTGCGCGCCCAGCTGCTTGCCGGCGTTCTGGATCAGGGTGGAGCCAAAGCCGCGCCGGGCCGGGGCGATGGTCGGCGGACCGCCGCCCTCGCGCCAGTCGATGACGAGGCGCCCCGCGTCCCAGGCCCAGGCCACCTCCAGCATCCCGCCGGGCGCCGACAGCGCGCCGTACTTGCTGGCGTTGGTGGCCAGTTCGTGCACCACCAGACCCAGCGACTGGGCCGCCTCGGCGCGGATCAGCACCGGCGGGCCGTCCAGCACCACCCGGCTCTCGTGCTCGACGCTGTAGGCCTCGAGCTCCTGCTCCAAGAGGGCGCGCAGCACCGCGCCGGTCCAGCGGGTGGTCGACAGAAGGCTGTGCGAGCGGGCCAGCGAGCCGATGCGGCCGCTGAGCGCGGTGACATACTGGCGCTTGTCGACGAAGGGGGTCAGCTGGACCAGCGACTGAACCACCGCCAGCACGTTCTTGGCCCGATGGTCGACCTCGCGGATCAGAAGGCGCTCGGTCTCCTCGGCCTGACGCAGGGCCGCGTCCGCGCGGGCCCGGCCGCTGGCCGCCCAGATCAGCTCGGCCACGTCGCCGACGAAGGCCGCCTCGTCGACGCTCCAGGTGCGCGGCCGCTCCTGGCAGACGAACAGGTACGAGACCAGCCGCCCGGCCTTGACCAGCGGCACGGCCACGAAGGCCCGGATGTCGAGCGCGACATAGGCCTCCAGGCTGTGGCGGGTGCGCGTGTCCTCGCGGACGTCGTCGATCACCACCTGCACCCCGGCCCGCAAATCGTCGCTCATCGCCGGGCCGAAGTCGTCGAGCACGAACAGGGGTCCGACCAGGGGCTGCACGCCCTGCCCGCCCCACTCGCCGATGATCTGGGTGGAGACGCCGGCCAGATCCACCTCGGCATAGCCGGCGCGCTGTGCGCCCAGCTGCTCGGCCAGCACGGCGCAGGCCCTGTCGGCGATGGCGGCGACCTCGCTTTCCTCGCGCAGCTGCCGGCCCAGATCCAGCATCAGGGCCCGCCGCCGTTCGCGCACCAGCAGGCGCGCCAGCTCGGCCTCGGCCCGCTTGCGCGCGGAGATGTCGGTGACCAGCACGTAGTAGCCGAGCACGGCGCCGTCGGGCGCCACGTCGGGCACGTACTTGGCCTCCACATGGCGCAGGCCGGCGGCCTGGTAGGGCACCTCGCCCTCGAAGGTCAGGCTCTGGCCTTCAAGGGCCCCGTCGACATGGTCGCGCACGCGCTCATAGGCGTCCGCGCCCATCACCTCGAGCAGAGACCGGCCCTCGATGTCCGCGCGACGCACGCCGAACCAGGTCTCGTAGGCGCGATTGACGAAGCGATAGCGGCGATCGGCGTCGACATAGCCGATCAGGATCGGCACGGCGTCGGCCATGGTCGCCGAGAAGGTGTCCCGTCGGCCGGCGTGCGAGGGCGAAGGGGCGTCGTCGGTCATGGATTACGGCGCTCGTTTCGCGAAGGAGCGGCAGGCTTGCACGACCACCTCCGCAGGTGGAGTGAGACAAACGGTCGCGCCCCGGCCGCCTCTAGTCCTCGCGGCGGAAGGTGACGACCAGCACGTCGCGCCGCGCCTCCCGCCCGGCTTCCAGCGGCGAGATCGCGGTCACCCCGTGCAGGACGCGATGATCGTCGATGAACACCGCGTCGCCCGGCTGCGTCAGCGTGAACGAGCCCAGGGACCGGCCGTCGGGGGCGAAGATGTCGGTGACGCCGCTGGCCACGTTGCAGCGCTCGACCAGCATGACGATCACCCAGTCGACGCCGTCGCGGTGCGCGCCCTCGGGCGTGGGCAGGCCGGCCTCGCCGTCGTGGGCCTCGATGCGGAACTGGTGCAGTTCGACGTGCCAGGCCGGCGGTGGATCGACGGTCAGCGGGTGGAAGAGTTCCAGGCCCGCCTTCAGCACGCCTTGTGTCACCGGATGCTCGGCGACGCCTTGAGTCACCGGCTCGAACCACCGCTGCACGCCGCCGTTCAGGGCGTTGTAGTCGCGGCTCTGATAGTGCGGCTGGTGCGGCTTGCGCGTGATCGTCCCGTCCGCCGCCGCGGCGAAGGCGGCGAAGCGGCGGCGGCGATAGCGCCCGCCGTCGGCCATGAAGCCGTCGACTCCCAGGTCGTTCCAGCTGTCGGCGAACAGGTCCCAGTCGGGCAGACCGCCCAGCAAGGCGCGCGTATCGGCGGCCGGAACGATGGCGAAACCCTCCGCCTCGATGCTCCTGGAGATCCCGCTCACGCCGGCGCTCCCGGCCGGAAGAACAGGCCCAGCCGCAGCGAGCGGGCGATGCGCTCGGCCTTCTGGCCGACGATCGCCGCGCGCGGGGCGTCGAACAGCTCCACGCAGGTGGCGTGGAACAGGTTCAGCCACGGGGTGAACATCCACTCCTGGAAGCCCTCGATGCGCTGGTGCACCGCCATGGGCGAGCCCTTGTAGCGCCCCGAGCCCTGCAGCACCGTGGCCCAGAAGTCCTTCAGCGTGGCCATGTGATGGGGCCAGGCGTCCTCGGCGATCTGGCCGTTGAACACCGGCCCGATGCGCGGATGGCGGCGGACCTTGGCGTAGAAGGTCTCGACCAGGGCGTCGATCTCGGCGTCGGTGAAGGTCGGTTCTTGGAGGGCGGGCTCGGACATGGGCCCTAGATGGTCCCAAGCGGCCCGGCAGCCAAGCTAGGGAACAGTACCTAAGCGGAAAAATGGGAGGCGAACCTCTTCCTTCGACAGGCTCAGGATGAGGTTCTACTGCACGCCCTGCAAAATGGTCCTCACCCTGAGCCCGTCGAAGGGCGAGGACCACACACGCCTCAGGCCTTGCCGCTCACGCCCTGCTGGGGCGCATTGCCCTGCAGGCTCCAGTCGCCGCTTCGGGCTTCCGGCCCGCGATCCAAGCGCAGGTTGTTCTGCACGTTGTCGACGCCCGAGACGCTCTCGGCCAGCAGTTCGGCCCGGCGCTTGTCGTCGCGGGCGTGGACCGTGCCGCTCAGGGTGACCTCGCCGTCCTTGACCGCCACCTCGATGGACGAGGCGTCCAGCCAGCCGTCGTCGGTCAGCCGGTCGCTGACGTCCTCGCGGATGCGCTCGTCCGAGCGGCGATAGCCCTTGGGGCCCCGGCCGCGATGGTCGGCGCGGATGGCCGCGTCGTGTTCGCGGCGACGCTGGGCGTCGTGGTCGCCCATCCAGGCGGACACCTCGTCGCGGGCCCGGTCGAACCAGCCGCGGTCCTCGTCGTGGCTGTCGCGCGGATGGCGGGCGTAGGCCCAGTGCTCCCGGTCATGACGGCCCCGTCCCGGACCATCGGTGTAGTAGTTGCGCTCGCGCTCGTGGCGGCGGTCGAAATAGGCGCGGTCGCCATAGTCGGGCGCCTCGCCGCGATAGCCGCCGCCGCCGTAGTCCGCCGTGGAGCCGCCGAAGTCGAAGCCGCCCACCTGGCCGTAGTCGCCGGGCGCGCGATAGCCCCGGCCCGAGGCGTAGTCCGAGCCCGAGCGGATCGAGCCATAGCCGATGTCGCCGCCCTGGCTGACCGCCCGGCGCAATTCCGCCCGGCCTGAAGAGCGATGACGCGGCTCGCCGTAGCTGCGCTGCTCGCGGGCGGCGTAGCGGTCGCGCCAGTCGGGATCCTGGGCGTAGCGGTCCTGGCGACGTGAGGCGTCGTAGCCGTAGCCGCGCTCGTCGTCGAAATCTCGGTCGCGGTCGATCTCGAAGCGGCCTTCACGGTCGTTCCAGCGGGACTCGGGCATCGGTCTTCTCCGTGGCTCTCATGTGGCGTCGGGACGCGTCGAGGCGTCCCACGGCCGAGAGAACGGAGGGGCCGAAAGGCCTGTTCCTAATGCGACGCTTCTTTGCACCGGCGACCAGCTAGCTGTGGAAGACGCAGGGATAAGTCCCACGCCGCCTGTAGTTTGTCGGTGAGCAAGGCGTGCCTTCGCGCGCGGAGAAGCTTATGTTGGCGCTCTAACGCCATGCGCTTCGACGACCGCTTCCTTGAAGAACTGAAGTCCCGACTTCGCCCCTCCGACGTGGTCGGAAAGACGGTGAAGCTGCGGCGGCAGGGTCGCGAGTATGCGGGGCTGTCGCCCTTCACCAAGGAAAAGAGCCCGTCGTTCTTCGTCAACGACGACAAGGGCTTCTACCACTGCTTCTCCAGCGGCAAGCACGGCGACATCATCAGCTTCCTGCAGGAGACCGAGCGCCTCACCTTCAGCGAGGCCGTCGAGCGGCTGGCGGCCGAGGCCGGCATGTCCCTGCCCGAGCCCGACGCCCGCGCCGCCCAGGACGACCGCAAGCGCGCGGGGCTGGGCGACTGGATGGAGCTGGCCGCGGCCTGGTTCGAGGCCGAGTTGCGCCGTCCCGTGGGCAAGGACGCCCGCGCCTATCTCGACCGCCGCGCCCTGCCCGAGGACCAGTGGAGCCGCTTCCGCATCGGCTTTGCTCCCAACGGCCGCACGGCGCTGAAGGACTATCTGGTCGCCAAGGGCGCCAAGCCCGGCGACCTGATCGAGGCGGGCCTGCTGATCGCGCCCGAGGACGGCGGGGCGCCCTATGACCGCTTCCGCGACCGGATCATCTTTCCGATCACCGACACGCGCGGCAAGGTCGTCTCGTTCGGCGGCCGGGCCATGGATCCCAACGCCCGCGCCAAGTACCTGAACGGCCCCGAGACCAGCCTCTTCCACAAGAGCCGGGTGCTCTACGGCCTCTACGACGCGCGCAAGATCCTGCACGCGGCCCAGGCCGCCGCGCCCAACGAACAGACGCCGATGCTGGTCGTGGAAGGCTACATGGACGTCGTGGCCTGCCAGCGCGCCGGTCTGGCGGCCGTGGCGGCCATGGGCACGGCCCTGACCGAGGAGCAGATGGAGGCGCTGTGGCGCCTGCATCCCGAGCCGACCCTGTGCTTCGACGGCGACAAGGCCGGCCAGCGCGCCGCCAGCCGCGCCATCGACCGCGCCCTGCCCCTGCTCAAGCCCGGCCGTTCGTTCCGCTTCTCGATCGTCAGCGGCGGCAAGGATCCCGACGACGTGCTGCGCGAGCAGGGCCCGGCGGCGCTGAAGGCCCAGGTCACCCAGACCACGCCCTTCGTCGAGGCGCTGTTCGTGCGCGAACGCGACCTGGAGCCGCTGGACACCCCCGAACGCAAGGCCGGCCTCAAGCAGCGCCTGCGCGCGGCGGCCGGAACCATCGCCGACAAGGATCTGGCCAGCGCCTACAAGGACGATCTCTACGCCAAGCTCGACCTGCTGTTTCCCAAGCCGGCCTATGGCGGCGGGCAAGGCGGCGGACAGGGTGACCGACCGTTCACGCCGCGCGGCGGCGGTGGCGGCGGCGGCTGGAAAGGCCGTGAGCGCGGTCCGCCCGATCCTGGCATCCGCGGCGTCGCCCGCGAGCAGATCGGCCGCCGGCTGAACCCCTTCCACGCGGCCGTGGCCATCGCCGCCGTCGACCATCCGGCCTGGGCGCGTCCCTATGACGAGGCGCTGGAGCGGATCGGCTTTGGCGAAGCGCGCCTCAAGGGCCTGGCCCACGAGATCTTCGAGGCCCTGATCGACGACATCGGCGAGGACACGCCGTTCCGCGACATCCTGGTCCGCAAGGGCCGGGGCGAGGAGCTGGCCGAGCTCGACCGCCTGGCCCAGACCCTCAAGCCGCCGTTCCTCGATCCCAAGATGGAGCGCGAGCGCGCCCGCGCCCTTTGGGCCGCCTGCTACACCGCCATCGTCGAAGTCGGCGACGCCCAACGCGCGCTCCTGGCCATGCGCGAAGAGCCGGTCACCGCCGCCAGCCTGACCGCCACCCGCGACCTGCGCGACCGCATCGCCATCCTCGAACGCCAGATCAGCAACCTGGAATTCTGGCAACCGGCGCACTGAGAAACCTCCTCCTCTGGGAGAGATGTCGCCAAAGGCGACTGAGGGGGCAGCTTTCTCTGCGTTCTGCTCCTCCCCCGCTTGCGGGGGAGGGGGACCGCGAAGCGGTGGAGGGGGCGAGACCGGGCGCCGCGCTCTGTCCCTCGCCCCCTCCGGCACGGCGCTGATAGCG
>CBINOL010000181.1:0-8106 GCA_966252285.1 uncultured Caulobacter sp. | reverse complement strand
AAGCTGAGAACGTCCCCCCTCCGGCCCTCCGGGCCACCTCCCCCAGAGGGGGAGGATTTCTTGGCGCCGGCGCTCCTTGAAGATGCTCCCCCTCAGGGGGAGCTGTCGGCAAAGCCGACTGAGGGGGGCCTTTCCTCAGAACCCCGCCGGGCTCCACAGCCCGGCCACCAGGGCGAGGACCAGGATCGCGCCGGCCTGGGCGTTGGACTTGAAGATCTTCAGAGCGCCGGGGCCGTCGTCGACGCGTACGGCCACGGCCTGGCGCGACAGGTGCAGGCCAAAGAGCCCCAGCAGCGGCAGGAACAGCGGCCCCAAGCCGGCGACCCAGGCGGCGGCCAGCGCCAGCACGAAGGCCAGGACGTAGAACGCCGCCACGCCCTCGCGGACCTTGGAGCCGAGGCGGCGGGTGGACGACTTCACCCCGGCCAGGGCGTCGTCCTCGATGTCCTGGATGGCGTAGATCGTGTCGTAGCCCAGGGTCCAGAAGATCCCCGAGGCGTAGAGCAGGGCGGCCGACCACGACAGGGTGTGGGTGGCGGCGGCGTAGCCCAAAAGGGCGCCCCAGTTGAAGGTCAGGCCCAGCCACGCCTGCGGCCACCAGGTGATGCGCTTCATGAACGGATAGCCGGCCACCAGCAGCAGCGAGGCCACGCCGAGTCCAATGGCGACCCAGCCCAGGCAGATCAGGATCAGGAAGCTGGTCAGGCTGCATCCCACCAGGAACAGCCAGGCCTGCTTGACGGTGATCAGGCCGGCCGGGATCGGGCGCAGGGCGGTGCGGGCCACCTGGGCGTCGAAGTCGCGGTCGACGATGTCGTTGAAGGCGCAGCCGGCCGCCCGCATCAGCGCCGCCCCCACGAAGAAGGCGATCAGCAGCCAGGGATTGGGCAGCTGGCCCTTCTCGGCGGCGGCCAGGGCGATGCCCTGCCAGCCGGGCAGCATCAGGAGCCAGATGCCGGCCGGACGATCGAACCGCCCCAGCTTCAGCCAGGGGCGCAAGGACACGGGCGCGTAGCGGTCGACCCAGTTGGCGGCGGCGGCGTCGGGCAGGATGGCGGTCATGGCGGAGGCTTAGCGCCCACCGATGGCGCTCTGCAACCTGTCGCGCGCCGGACGCATCGGCTAAGGGGCGATGCAAGCTCAACCTTGTGGAGATCGCGAGCCCATGTCGCCCTGGACCCGCCTTGTCCTGCGTGCGCCCCTGTACGGCGATCCCGTCGTCGAGACGGCCCTGCTGGCGGTGCGCGACCGGTTGCTGAAGGCCAGCGTGAACTGGGCCAGCGTCCGCGACGACCAGGTCGTTTTCCGGCAGACCTACTTCCCCACGGCCGGGCGGCCTGGAGGGATCGGCGGCGGGCTGTTCAAGGGCTTCAAGCGGGGCGTGATCAGCATCGAGCCTGACCGGGGCGAGGCGAGCCTTGTGCTGCGCCTGCACCGGATGTGGCCCGGGGAGTTGCTGTGGCTCGTGGGCTTTCCCGTCATGGTCTGGTTCACCAGTCGCGAGCTCGCGCCGTTCGCGGCGGGGGTCTCGGGCGTGCTCTTGGTCCTGGTCCTGATCGGGGCCAGCGTCAGGCGGGTGCGGATGCAGCGCTGGCTGGAGGCGACGGCGAACCAGCTTCCATAGACAATTTCGATTTCGACGCAAAAAACGAACGATTAGATCAATAGATCCATCTGCGGCACCTTCAGGGTCAAGGCATGACCAAGAGGCGCAGATGACCCGAGACACCCTGACCACCACGGCCGGCGCGCCCGTCGCGGACAACCAGAACAGCCTGTCGGCCGGCCCGCGCGGTCCTCTGCTGATGCAGGACTACCAGCTGATCGAGAAGCTGGCGCACCAGAACCGCGAGCGCATCCCCGAGCGCGTCGTGCACGCCAAGGGCTCGGCGGCCTACGGCACGCTGACCATCACCCACGACATCAGCCGCTACACCAAGGCCAAGGCCCTGCAGCCGGGCGCGACGTCGCAAGTGCTGCTGCGCTTTTCCACCGTGGCCGGCGAGCGCGGCGCGGCCGACGCCGAGCGCGACGTGCGCGGCTTCGCCCTGAAGGTCTATACCGAAGAGGGCAACTGGGACCTGGTGGGCAACAACACGCCGGTTTTCTTCATCCGCGACCCGCTGAAGTTCCCCGACTTCATCCGCACCCAGAAGCGCCATCCGGTGTCGAACCTGCGCTCGCCGACGGCGATGTGGGACTTCTGGAGTCTAAGCCCTGAAAGCCTGCACCAGGTGACGATCCTGTTCTCGGATCGCGGCCTGCCGCAGGGCTATCGCCACATGCACGGCTTTGGCAGCCACACCTACAGCTTCGTCAACGCCGCCAATGAGCGGGTGTGGGTGAAGTTCCACTTCAAGTCCCAGCAGGGGATCCGCACCTGGACCAACGAAGAGGGTAACGCCGTGATCGCGGGCGACCGCGAGAGCGCCCAGCGCGACCTGTTCGAGGCCATCGAGGGCGGCGACTACCCGCGCTGGACCCTGAAGGTGCAGGTGATGACCGAGGCCCAGGCGCGCGAGACGGCCTTCGATCCGTTCGACCTGACCAAGGTGTGGCCGCATGCCGACTTCCCGCTGATCGAGGTCGGCGTGCTGGAGCTGAACCGCAATCCGGACAACTATTTCGCCGAGGTCGAGCAGAGCTCGTTCTCGCCGTCGAACATCGTGCCCGGCATCGGCTTCTCGCCCGACAAGGTGCTGCAGGGGCGATTGTTCGCCTACGCCGACGCGCACCGCTACCGGGTGGGCACGCATTACGAGGCGCTGCCGGTCAATCGGCCGCGCTGCCCGGTGAACCACTACCACGCCGACGGGGCCATGCGCTTCGACGCGCCGAAGCGCAACGAAGCCTGGTACGAGCCCAGCAGCTTCGGCGGGCCGGTGCAGGAGCCTTCGGCGGCCGAGCCGCCGCTGCCGCTCTACGGCGACGCCGACCGGTTCGATCACCGCCTGGGCAATGACGACTACGCCCAGCCGGGGGCCCTCTTCCGGCTGATGAGCCCGGCCCAGCAGGCCCAGCTGTTCGGCAACATCGCCTCGGCCATGCAGGGCGTGCCCGAAGCGATCGTGCGTCGCCAGCTGGTTCACTTCCACCGCGCCGACCCGGCCTACGCCGCGGGCGTCGCGCAAAGACTGGGGATCGCGTTCGACGCGGCCCCCATCGCCGCCGAGTAAACGCTCGCTCGGCGGCCTGAGGAGGACCGCCACCCGCCCAGCCCCTGCGGTCCTCCTCCACCCCATGAAAGGAGATGCCCGATGACCCGCCCCGACCCGATCTCGAACCGTATCGCCGGCTATGGCCTTCTGGCCCTGGGCCTGGCGGCGGGCGTCGTCCTGCCGCATCCAGCGACCACGGCCCTGTGGTCGGCCTCGGCCCGGGCGTTCCGCCGGGCCGGCGACGAGGCGATGGTTTCACGCCTGCTGTCGGCGACGAAGTTCGGGCCGCGCATCCGTCGTGGCCTGAAGCGGCCGACGGCGGGGATGCTGTATTACGGCCGGGCGGGGCTGGCTTGAAGATCCTCCCCCTGAAGGGGGAGGTGGCCCGGAGGGCCGGAGGGGGAAGTGGTTGCTGACGCGCCGCTGAAACTTCCCCCTCAGTCGGCTTTGCCGACAGCTCCCCCTTCAGGGGGAGCATCTTAGAACCGAGGCCGGAAATCCCTCGGCGCCCACTCGAAATCCCTGACCGCATCGCCGGCGTCGAACGTCAGGTCCTGGCTCATCCGCGCGCCCATGGCCGCCGTGGCGCCGGGGAAGAACGGCCGGGCCAGGGTCAGCAGCAGTGAAAACAGCCAGGGCGGCAGGACGAGGATGGCCGGGCGTCGGCCCAGGCCCTCGAACACCCGGCGGGCCATCTCGCGATAGGGCAGGGTCTCGCCGCCGACCAGGGCGTAGGCGCGGTCGAAGGCGGCCGGCGCGGCGGCCGCCGCGATGGCCCCGGCGGCCAGGTCGTCGGCGTGCACCGGCTGGCGCAGGCCCTCGCCAGCGCCCGACAGCGGCAGCACCTTGAAGCGGCGGATCAGGCCGGCCAGCCGGCTGACATTGCCGTCGCGGCCCTCGGCATAGATCAGGGTCGGGCGCAGGATGGTCCAGGCGACGCCCTGCGCCGCACAGAAGGCCTCGACGGCGGCTTCGGCGTCGGCCAGGGCCCTGGCCACGGCGCGCTCGGAGGCCTCCGGCGAGTTTTCCTTGGTGAAGCGGCTGGTCGAGGAGAAGGCCACCAGGCGCTTCATGCCGCGCGCCTTCAGGAGCGGCAGCACCTCGGGCAGCAGCCAGATCGGCGACAGCGAGAACACCGTGGCCGCGCCGGGCAGCTGCTCGGCCAGGTCGTCGCCCTTGAGGTCGGCGTCGATCCAGCAGGCGTCTCCACTCGCCGAAAAGCCATAGGGTGGTCTCCGCGACAGGCCCATGGGCTCGTGGCCGGCGGCCTGCAGCCGCGCCATCAGGAAGGTCCCGATCAGGCTGGTGGCGCCCAGCACGAGGATCGGCGTCTTCAGGGTGTTTTCCGCGCTCATGGTCCCTCTATAGTCGCGCCAGGGGAGCTTCGCCCATGCCGATCACCTATGACGAGGTCCGCGCGTTCGCCTTGGCCCTGCCGCTGGTCGCGGACGGGACGTCCTATGGCTATCCCTGCCTCAAGGCGAACGGCAAGTTCCTGACCCGGCTGAAGGAGGACGGCGACAGCCTGGTGCTGCCGGGCGTGCCGTTCGACGAGCGCGAGATGCTGATCGAGGCGGCGCCCGAGGCGTTCTATTTCACCGATCACTATCGCAACTATCCGATGGTGCTGGCGCGGCTGTCGGCGGTCGAGGCCGGGACGGTCACCCGCTTGCTCAAGCGTCACTGGCGGGCCTGCGTGCCCAAGAAGGTGGCCAGAGCCCATGACGAAGGCGCGTGAGGGCGCCTATATCCGGCTGACCAGATTTTGCGGAGCTTTCCATGTCGAACCCCACCCCCGGCGTCCGTTCGGGCGATGTCGAGATCCCCGCCATCGGCCTGGGCACCTACCAGCTGGAGAACGGCCTGGCCCAGACCATGACCGAGAAGGCGCTGGAGCTGGGCTATCGGCATGTCGACACCGCCCAGATCTACGGCAACGAACAGGACGTCGGCGCGGCCCTGGCGGCCACCGGCGTGGCGCGCGGCGAGATCTTCGTCACCACCAAGGTGTGGATCGACAAGTTCGCCGAGGGCGATCTGCAGCGCTCGGTCGACGAGAGCCTCAAGAAGCTGCGGGTCGACCAGGTCGACCTCCTGCTGCTGCATTGGCCCAAGCCCAAGCCGGCGCTGTCGGAAACCATCGCCGCCCTCAACGCGGTGAAGGCCGACGGTCGCGCGCGGGCCATCGGCCTGTCGAACTTCCCCTCGGCGCTGTGGGAGGAGGCGGCCAAGCTTTCAGAAGCGCCGCTGGCCACCAACCAGGTCGAGTACCACCCCTATCTGTCGCAGAAGACCCTGCGGGCTGCGGCCGACAAGCTGGGCGCCTCGATCACCGCCTGGTCGCCGCTGGCCCAGGGCAAGGTCGCAGGCGACCCGGTGCTGAAGGCGATCGGCGACAAGTACGGCAAGACGCCGGGCCAGGTGACCCTGCGCTGGCAGGTGCAGCAGGGCGTGATCACCATCCCGCGCACCAAGAACCCAGCCCGCCTGGCCGAGAACTTCGCGATCTTCGACTTCGCCCTGACCGACGAGGAGATGGCCGCAGTGTACGGCCTGGCCCGTCCGGACGGCCGCATCGGCGACTGGATCGACGCGGCGTTCCGATGGGATGCGGAGTAGCAGACGTAAACCTCGCTTTTCCTCCCCCGCAGAGGGGGGTTGGGGGACCGCGATGGGGTGGTGGGGGCGAGACGGGGCTCATTGCCGGCCGTCGCCCCCTCCGTCACGGCGCTGACAGCGCCGCGCCACCTCCCCCGTTTCACGGGGGAGGAGCCAAGCTCCGGGACAACAAAAAAGGGGCCGCTTTTGCGGCCCCTTCGTCGTTCTGGATCGAACCAGACCCTTACAGGTCCAGCAGCAGGCGCTGCGGGTCTTCCAGGGCTTCCTTGACCTTCACCAGGAAGGTCACGGCGCCGGCGCCGTCGACGACGCGGTGGTCGTACGACAGGGCCAGGTACATCATCGGGCGGATCTCGATCTTGCCGTTGACGACCATGGCGCGTTCCTTGATCGCGTGCATGCCCAGGATGCCCGACTGCGGCGCGTTCAGGATCGGGGTCGACATCAGCGAGCCGTAGATGCCGCCGTTGGTGATCGTGAAGGTGCCGCCCTGCATGTCCTCGATGGCGAGGCCGCCGGTGCGGGCCTTCTTGCCGAGGTCGCCGATGGTCTTTTCGATCTCGGCCAGGTTCAGCACGTCGGCGTCACGGACGACCGGAACCACCAGGCCCTTGTCGGTGCCGACGGCGACGCCGATGTCGTAGTGGTTCTTGTAGATCACGTCCTGGCCGTCGATCTCGGCGTTGACGTCCGGGATCGCCTTCAGCGCGGCCACGACGGCCTTGGTGAAGAACGACATGAAGCCCAGCTTCACGCCGTGACGCTTTTCGAACACGTCCTTGTACTGGGCGCGCAGGGCCATGACCGCCGTCATGTCGACCTCGTTGAAGGTCGTCAGCATGGCGGCCGTGTTCTGGGCTTCCTTCAGGCGGCGGGCGATCGTCTGACGCAGGCGCGTCATCTTCACGCGCTCTTCGCGCTCGTGCAGGGCGCGCGGCGCGGCCGGAGCGGCGGCCGGAGCCGGGGCGGCGGCGCGGGCTTCCAGGGCGGCGAGAGCGTCGCCCTTGGTCACGCGGCCGTCCTTGCCGGTGCCGACGACCTTCGACAGGTCGAGGTTGTTCTCGGCGGCGACGCGGGCCGGGGCCGGGCTGACCGGAGCGGCGGCCGGAGCGGCCGGGGCGGCGGCGGCGGGGGCCGGAGCCGGGGCGGGGGCCGGAGCAGCGGCCGGAGCCGGAGCGGCGGCGGCCGGAGCGGCCGAGGCGGTCGCGCCTTCGGTCACCACGCCCAGGACGGTGCCCGGAACCACGGTGGCGCCTTCCTCGACGCTGATCGCGGCCAGGACGCCGTCGGCCGGCGAGACGACTTCGAGGCTGACCTTGTCGGTTTCCAGCTCGACGAGCAGCTCGTCCTTCTTCACGGCCTCCCCGGCCTTCTTGGTCCAGCGGGCGACCGTCGCTTCGGTGACGGATTCGCCCAGGGCGGGGGTCATGATGTCGGCCATGTCAGGTTCCGATGTCTCTTTGATCTGGCGGTCGGGGGTCTAAAACGAACTTAGGCCGCCGCGCCCATCGAACAAGTCTAAGGGCGCGGCGGCTTGAAGGTTGGTGCTCTTAGGCGAAGGCTTCGGTGAGGAAGGCTTCGAGCTCCTTGAGGTGGCGGCTCATCAGGCCGGCGGCGGTCGAGGCGCTGGCCGGACGGCCGACGTAACGGGCCCGCTTGGCCTTGATGTCCATCTTGTCGAGGGTCAGCTCGATCCACGGATCGACGAAGGTCCAGCCGCCCATGTTCTTCGGCTCTTCCTGCACCCACACCAGCTCGGCGTTCTTGAAGCGGTTCAGGACGCCCATGACCGACTTCATCGGCCACGGATAGAACTGCTCCAGGCGCAGGATGTAGACGTCGTCGCGGCCGGTCTTGGCGCGCTGGTCGATCAGGTCGAAGTAGACCTTGCCCGAGCACATGATGACGCGCTTGATCTGATCGTCGCTCTTCAGCGTGATCCCGCCGACGTCGCAGCCGGCTTCGGCGCCGTCCACCATCACGCGGTGGAAGGCGGTGCCTTCGGCCAGGTCCGACAGGTTCGAGACGGCGCGCTTGTGGCGCAGCAGGCTCTTGGGCGACATCACGATCAGCGGCTTGCGGTACTCACGGTGCATCTGGCGACGCAGGGCGTGGAAGTAGTTGGCCGGCGTGGTGCAGTTGACGACCTGCATGTTGTCTTCCGCGCACGACTGCAGGAAGCGCTCGAGGCGCGCCGAGCTGTGCTCGGGGCCCTGGCCTTCGTAGCCGTGCGGCAGCAGCATCACCAGACCGCTCATGCGCAGCCACTTGCGTTCGCCCGAGCTGATGAACTGGTCGATCACCACCTGGGCGCCGTTCACGAAGTCGC
>CBINOL010000180.1:0-8123 GCA_966252285.1 uncultured Caulobacter sp. | reverse complement strand
CCGCCCGCCAGGGCGGCTCAGGCTTCCCTGGCCTCCACCATCTTCAGCAACGCCTCCATCGCGTGGTCCCGCACCCCGTCCTCGCGCAGGTGGCCCACGAGGTCGCGCAGGTAGTCGATGTTCGGCCCCGACAGGCCCCTGGCGCCGGCGATCAGCTGCGCCTGCTGCTCCAGGGTCAGCGCGCCGGCCCACTGGCCGTGCTTGCGGTCCGACAGGAACACCAGGGCCGGGACCTCGCCATCGCCATCGATACGCAGCTTCGCCCACGCCTCGAAATAGGTCTCGGTCGGCTGCTCGCGTTCGCGCAGATAGGCGTAGACCTCCGGCCAGGCGCTTTCCGCCACTCGATAGGCCACGCCGCGCACCGCCCCGCCGGGCGCCAGGCCCAGCACCAGGCCCGGGCGGTCGTAGGTGCCGCGATGATGCACCGAATAGATGCAGAAGGCGCGCCTGCGCCCATGGAGAACCGCCGTTCTTCGGTCTATGAACGGGAACCCGGGCCGCCACATCAGCGATCCGTAACCGAACACCCAACGATCGCCGCCTTCCGGCTGCTCGCTCGACACGCCCAAAACCCTCACCGACCGGAACAGCCCCTTCGCCCATGACCCATAGCGACCCGACGCCGTCCCGCAAGCCCCGCCGTGGCGGCCTCGTCTTGCCTTTCGTGCTCGCGGCCCTGGTCTGCATCGCCTGGAGCGTCGGCTGGTTCTATCTGCGCAACGAGATGATCAAGCGCATGGACGCGACCTCGGCCCACCTGAAGGCCGAGGGCTACGACCTGTCGTGGACCAGGCGCGAGGTCACCGGCTTCCCGTTCCGCCTCGACGTGCAGCTGGAGAACGCCCGAGTCGCCGAACCGACCGGCTGGGCCGTACGCGCGCCGCAGCTGAAGGGCGAGGCGATGATCTACGGCATCGGCCACTGGATCATCGTCGCCCCGGCCGGCGTCGTCCTGACCCGGCCCGAGAAGGGCGACGTGACGATCACCGGCGAGGCCCTGCGCGCCAGCCTGGCCGGCTTCGACCAGTATCCGCCGCGTATCTCGGTCGAGGGGGCCAAGCTTGCCTTCACCACCGCCGCCGACGTCGAGCCGTTCCCGATCAGCTCCACCGAGGCGCTGCAACTGCACCTGCGTCCCGGTCCCGACCAGCAGGGCGCGATCCTGTTCAAGGCCGACGGAGCCAAGGTGGCCTTCACCGGCCTGCTGGGCCGGATCGCCCAGGACCGCACCGCCTCGCTCTACTGGGACTCGCGACTGTCGAAGGCGCCGGCCCTGCGCGGCGACAACTGGACCGACGCAGTGCGCGACTGGACCGCCGCCGGCGGCGCCATCACCGTCGAAAGCGGCAAGCTGACCGCCGGCGACGCCCTGATCGAGGCCAGGTCCGGCGCCCTGACCGTCGACGACCATGGCCGCCTGCAAGGCGCGCTGGACGTCACCGTGCGCGAAAAGCCGACCACGGCCGAGGCCATCACCGACGCCCGCTCGGCCGTGGCGGCGGTCGCCGCCGCAGCGGGCAAGGACCCGACGCTCAGCGCCACCCTGGAATTCCAGAACGGCCGTACGCGCCTGGGCCCGTTCGATACGGGTCCTTCACCGCAGGTCTACGTGCCGCGCTAGGACGACCAGCGCCTCACGTCGCAGGACCCGTCGGACCGCATCTTCAGCAGGTGCTCGTGCAGGCTCGTCCCGCCGGCGATCTCGGCGCACCGCCGCGGATCCTGCTCGTGAACCACTTGTGACCCGGCTGGGGGCGCGTGCTGGCAGCCCGCCAGAAACAGGGCCGCCAGGCCAGGGATGATCATACGTCCGTTCAGCATGCGCCCAGACTGCGGGCGAAGCGGGCGAACAGCAAGGCGCCGCCGGCCTCCAGACGCCCTGCACACGGCATGCGCGCCCTACCGAACGACGCAATTTCCTTCCCCGGCGACGCGGCTATTGCACCCTTCGCGGCAAGGACTATGTTCCGCCCCTCATTTTCGGGGATAGACATGGGTCGCGACGCGGACGAGACGCCGCCCTCGCTGGACGAGGTCCGATGGCGCATCGACGCCATCGATAGCCAACTGCTCGCGCTGATCGACGAGCGGGCCGGCCTGTCGCGCGCCGTGGCGGCCGCCAAGCAGGCCGCCGGCGACACCGGTTTTGGCCTGCGCCCGGGCCGCGAGGCCCTGATCGTCCGCAAGCTGCTGTCGGCGCAGCGCGAGCACGCCCCCGACGGCCTCGTCATCCGCATCTGGCGCGAGCTGATGGCCGACAGCCTGTCGCGCCAGGGCCCCTTTCACCTGACCGTCTGGGGCGACGGCCGCACCGTCGAGCTGACCCGCTCGCGCTTCGGCGCCGCGCCGCCGATGAGCGTGGTCGCCGCCGACAAGGACGCCCTGGCCGCCGCCAAGACGCCGTGGGCCGTCTCGGTGCTGGCCCTGCAGCCGGGCAGCGCCTGGTGGGCGCGCCTGCTGGCCGAACCGACGCTGAACATCTTCGCCGCCCTGCCCTGCCTCACCCGCTGGGGCCCGCAGGCCGCCTTCGCGGTGGCCCAGGTCGAGGTCGAGCCCACCGGCGGCGACCAGACCTTCTGGGTGACGGACAGCCAGAAGAGCGCCAACGCCATCGTCGAGGCCCTGGGCGCCGACGGCGTGGCGGCCGAACCGCTGGCCGAGGCCGGCGGCCTGAAGCTGTTTTCGCTGTCGGGCTTCTACCAGCGCAACGACGAGCGCCTGGCCCGCGCGCCGGGCCAGCTGACCGGCGTCATCGGGGCTGCGCCGGTTCCCTTCGACGTGTAAGAAGGCCCCGCTTTTTCGAGAAGGCCGCCTTGGCCCCTTTGAGACCCGTGATGACCGCTTCCGACCGTTCCGCCTCGCCTCGTCCGCTGCCCAAGCCGGGCATCCTCGACATCGCCGCCTATGTGGGCGGCAAGTCGAAGATCGAGGGGATCGCCCATCCGGTGAAGCTGTCCAGCAACGAGAACGTCCTGGGCTGCAGCCAGCAGGCCAAGGCCGCCTATCGCGACGCCGTCGACCGCCTGCACGTCTATCCGGACGGCAAGTCGAACGCCCTGCGCGCCGCCGTGGCCGAACGCTATGGCCTTGAGCCCAAGCGCCTGACCTTCGGCGACGGCAGCGACGAGATCTTCGCCCTGCTGTGCCAGGTCTATCTCGAGCCGGGCGACAACATCGTCCAGGGCGAGCACGGCTTCGCCGCCTACGCGATCGGCGCCCGCGCCTGCCAGGCCGAGGTCCGCTTCGCCAAGGAGCCGAACCGCCGCATCGACCTGGAAGAGACGATCAAGCAAGTCGACGAGCGCACGCGCCTCGTCTTCATCGCCAACCCGGCCAACCCGACCGGCACCTGGCTGACCGGCGAGGAAATCCGCGCGATCCACGCGGCCCTGCCGCCGTCGGTGATCCTGGTGCTGGACGGCGCCTATGCCGAGTTCTGCACCGACCCGCGCTTCGAGGACGGCCTGGCTCTGGCCCGCGAGACGCAGAACGTCATCGTCACCCGCACCTTCTCGAAGATCCACGGCCTGGCCGCCCTGCGCGTGGGCTGGGGCTATGCCGACTTCGGCATCATCGATCCGATCGAGCGCATCCGCCCGCCGTTCAACACCTCGATCCCCGGTCAGGACGCCGCCGTCGCCGCCCTGGCCGACCGCGAGTTCGAGGCCGCCTCGGTGGCTCTGGTCGAGCAGTGGCGTCCGTGGCTGGCCCAGCAGCTGGGCGGCCTTGGCCTGACGGTCACGCCCTCGGCGGCCAACTTCGTGCTGGTCGATTTCCCCGCGACGCCGGGCAAGACCGCGCTCGAAGCCGAGGCCTTCCTGGCCAGCAAGGGCTACCTCGTGCGCGCCGTAGCCAACTACGGCCTGCCGGAGTCGATCCGCATCACCATCGGCCGCGAAGAGCACAACCGCGCCGTGGTGGAACTGCTGGCGCAGTTCGTCGCGCGATGAGCCCCACCGGCCTGCTCTATCCCAAGATGACCGTCGTCGGCGCCGGCCTGATCGGCGGCTCGGTGATCCTGGCCGCCCGCGCCCACGGCGTGGTCGGCGAGGTCACCATCGCCGACGCCAGCGAGACCCACCGCGCCCGAGCGCTGGAGATCGGTCTGGCCGACCACGTCACCGGCGACCTGGCCGAGGCTGTCAGGGACGCCGATCTCGTCGTCATCGCCACCCCGGTGCTGTCGATCGGCGAGGTGGCCGCCGCCGTCGCCCCTCACCTCAAGCCCGGCGCCACCCTGACCGACGTCGGCTCGACCAAGGCCACGATCGCCGAAGCTTTCCGCGCGCCCGAGCTGGCCAAGGTGTTCCCTATCCCCGGCCACCCGATCGCCGGCACCGAGCAGTCGGGTCCCGACGCCGGCTTCGCCGAACTGTTCGAAGGCCGCTGGACCATCCTGACCCCGCTGGCCGACCGCGAGGACGAGGCCTACGCCGCCGCCGTCGCCAAGCTGTCGGCCTTCTGGCGGTCGTTCGGCGCCCAGGTCGAGCTGATGGAGGAAAAGCACCACGACCTCGTCCTGGCCGTCGTCAGCCACCTGCCCCACCTGATCGCCTACACCATCGTCGGCAGCGCGGCCGACCTCGAGAACGTCACCGAGAACGAGGTCATCAAGTACTCGGCCTCGGGCTTCCGCGACTTCACCCGCATCGCCGCCAGCGACCCGACCATGTGGCGCGACATCTTCGTGGCCAACAAGGACGCGGTTCTGGAGATGCTCGGCCGCTTCACCGAGGACCTGCAGGCCATGAGCCGCGCCATCCGCTGGGGCGACGCCGACACCCTGCACGCCCACTTCACCCGCACCCGCGCCATCCGCCGCGGCATCGTCGCCGCCGGCCAGGAAAGCGCAGAGCCGAACTTCGGGCGCGATCGGGGGAAGCACTGACATCTGATCCCTCTCTCTTTGAGAGAGGGAGGGGCCCACGCCGCAGCCGTGGGAGGGTGAGAGGTTTCACTGCTTGCCGGTGAAACCTCTGAATTCCGCACAAAAAACCGACAATTTGAAACCCCTCACCCTCCCACTGCTTCGCAGCGGGCCCCTCCCTCTCCCTATAGGAGAGGTTTCTGGTGGGGCCCTGGACTATTTTACACTCGTATAGCAACCTCTCCCCAGCCGCCTCCTGGGGAGAGAGACGATGACCCAAGCCCGTGACGCCGTGATCATCGGCGGAGGCCACAACGGCCTCGTCTGCGCCTTCTACCTGGCCAAGGCGGGGATGAAGGTCACCGTCTGCGAGGCCCGGGGCGTGGTCGGCGGGGCGGCGGTGACGGAAGAGTTCCATCCTGGTTTCCGCAACTCCGTGGCCAGCTACACGGTCAGCCTGCTCAATCCGCGGGTCATCGCCGACATGGACCTGCACGGGTTCGGCCTGACCTTCCTGGAGCGGCCGATCTCCAACTTCCTGCCGATCAGCGACGACAAATACCTGAAGCTCGGCGGCGGCCTCGAACGCACCCAAGCCGAGTTCCGCAAGTTCAGCCGCCGCGACGCCGAGATCCTGCCGGCCTACTACGCCATGCTCGACGAGATCGGCGACGTGCTGCGCGATCTCGCCCAGGAGACCCCGCCCAACCTCGGCGACGGCCTGCCGGGGATCCTGCGGGCCCTGCGGCAGGGCGGTCGCCTGGCCATGCTGTCGCGCGAACGCAAGCGCGACCTGCTGGACCTCTTCACCAAGAGCGCGCACGACTTCCTCAATGGCTGGTTCGAGAGCGAACCGGTCAAGGCCGCCTTCGGCTTCGACGCCGTGGTCGGCAACTACGCCAGCCCCGACACGCCCGGCTCGGCCTATGTGCTGCTGCACCACACCTTCGGCGAGGTGAACGGCAAGAAGGGCGCCTGGGGCCACGCGGTCGGCGGCATGGGCGCGATCACCCAGGCCATGGCGAAAGCCTGCGAAAAGGCCGGGGTCGAGATCCTGCTCGATGCTCCCGTCGAGGGCGTCCACGTCGACGGCGGGAAAGCCGTGGGCGTGCAGCTGGTCGACGGCCGCCAGATCATGGCCCCGATCGTCAGCGCCAACGTCAATCCGGCCCTGCTATACAAGAAGCTGGTGCCGCCCTCGGCCCTGCCGGCCGATTTCCGCAAGGCGATCGACGGCTACAAGAACGGCTCGGGCACCTTCCGCATGAACGTCGCCCTGTCGGAGCTGCCGGACTTCACCTCCCTGCCCGGCAAGGCCGTGGCCGAGCATCACCAGAGTGGCGTCGTCATCGCCCCCAGCCTCGACTACATGGACGCCGCCTATCGCGACGCCAAGGCCGGCGGCATGAGCCGCGCGCCCATCGTCGAGATGCTGATCCCCTCGACGCTGGACACCAGCCTCGCCCCGCCCGGACAGCACGTGGCCAGCCTGTTCTGCCAGCAGTTCGCCCCCACCCTGCCGGACGGCCGGGGCTGGGACGACGAGCGCGAGGCCGCCGCCGACCTGATCATCGACACGGTCGACAGGTGGGCCCCCAACTTCAAGGCCTCGGTGCTGGGCCGCGTGATCCTGTCGCCGCTGGACCTGGAGCGAAAGTTCGGCCTGATCGGCGGCGACATCATGCACGGCCACATGAGCCTAGATCAGCTGTGGGCCACGCGCCCCCTGCTCGGCCACGCCAGCCACCGTGCCCCGATCAAGGGCCTCTACATGTGCGGCGCGGGCACGCATCCCGGCGGCGGCGTCTCGGGCAATCCCGGCCGCAACGCCGCCCGCGAGATCCTGCGCGACAAGGATTTCGCCACGGCGGTGAAGCTGGCCGTGGTGGGGCGGTGATGGATCGCGCGCTCCTCCCTCCCCCTTTGATGGGGGAAGGGCCGGGGATGGGGGTGACCGCGGCGGTGGACGTCACGCAGGCCGCGCTTCTTCCCGATACGTTGTCACCCCCACCCCTGCCCCTCCCCCATCAAAGGGGGAGGGATCGAGTTTCTGCTGGAGAGGTCCTGCGATGAACATGATCTCCAACCATGATCCTCAGGCGGACTGGGGCCTGCCCGGCTGGATCTACGGCTCCGAGCGGTTCTTCCGCGAAGAGCAGGACAAGGTCTTCCGGCCGTCATGGCAGATCGTCTGCCACCTCAACGACATCCCGAAAGCCGGCGACTTCCACACCTTCGACTTCGTGGGCGAGAGCCTGGTCGTGGTGCGCGGCAAGGACGGCGGGGCGCGGGCGTTTGCGAACGTCTGCCGCCATCGGGGCGCGCGGCTGTTGGACGGGCCGACGGGCCGCTGCGGTCGGATCGTCTGCCCCTATCATGCCTGGACCTACGATCTGGAGGGCCGGCTGATCGGCGTGCCGATGCGCGACGACTACCCCGCGCTCGACATGGCCAAGGAAGGGCTGGCCAAGCTGGACACCGAGATCTGGCGCGGTTTCGTCTTCGTGCGGCTGGAGGGTGACGGCCCCAGCGTCGCCGACATGATGGCCCCCTACGATCACGAGGTCGCCCACTACCGGTTCGAGGACCTGCAACCCTTCGGTCGCGTCACCCTGCGGCCGCGCGACGTCAACTGGAAGAACATCAGCGACAACTATTCCGACGGCCTGCACATCCCCGTCGCCCACCCCGGCCTGACCCGCCTGTTCGGCAAGGGCTACGGCGTCGAGGCGGAAACCTACGTCGACAAGATGTGGGGCCAGCTGATCGACGAGCCGTCGAACAACCCGTCCGAGCGCCTCTACCAGCACGTCCTGCCCGACGTTCCGCACCTGCCGGATGATCGCAAGCGGCTGTGGACCTACTTCAAGCTCTGGCCGAACTTCGCCTTCGACATCTATCCCGACCAGGTGGACTTCATGCAGTTCATCCCGGTCTCGGCCGGCAGGACCATGATCCGCGAAATCGCCTACGCCCTGCCCGACGAGCGGCGCGAGATGAAGGCCGCGCGATATCTGAACTGGCGTATCAACCGCCAGGTCAACGCCGAGGACACCGAACTCGTCGCCCGCGTCCAGCAGGGCATGGCCTCGCGCACCTTCACCGCCGGACCGCTGGCGACCAGCGAGGTGTCGTTGCGCAGCTTCGGCCGCAAACTGCGGGCCCTGATCCCGGAGAGCCGCCTGCCGCGGGCGCCGGAGGGGTGGTGATGGGCGGGGAAGGGCCCCCTCAGTCGCTCCGCGACAGCTCCCCC
>CBINOL010000179.1:0-8184 GCA_966252285.1 uncultured Caulobacter sp. | reverse complement strand
ATCGCCTGGGCCCCTCCCTCTCCCTCTGGGAGAGGGTTTCTATAAAGCCCCCGCTTGACCGCCAGCGCGCGGCGCCGCATCCCGCGCCCATGGCCGTCTACACCGACATCACCGACCAAGAGCTCGAAGCCTTCCTGGCCGAGTACGACCTGGGCGCACCGGTTGCGTTCAAGGGCATCGCCGAGGGCGTGGAGAACTCCAACTTCCTGCTGGAGACGGAGACGGGCCGCTACATCCTGACGGTCTACGAGCGCCGCGCGCGCCCCGAGGACCTGCCCTACTTCCTCGACCTCCTGGGCTGGCTGGCCGATCGCGGCTATCCCTCGGCGCGGCCGGTTCCCGACAAGGCGGGCAAGACGCTCAAGACCCTGCGCGGCAAACCCGCCGCCATCGTCGAGTTCATGCCGGGCCTGTCGGTGCGCAAGCCCAGCCCCGCCCACTGCCGCGAGGCCGGCGAAGGCCTGGCCTGGCTGCACCTGGCGGGCGAAGGCTATGGCGGCCGCCGCGCCAACGACCTTGGCCAGCCGCACTGGGCCCCGCTGTTTTCCAGGCACCGCCAGGCCGCCGAGGACCTGAAGCCGGGCCTGGCCGCGACCATCGACAAGGACCTGGCCGAGATGGCCCTAGCCTGGCCGCGCAACCTGCCCAGCGGCACGATCCACGCCGACTATTTCCCCGACAACGTCTTCTTCAAGACCGACGGCAAGTTCGCGGCGACCATCGACTTCTACTTCGCCTGCGACGATGCCTACGCCTACGACGTGGCCGTGACCCTGAACGCCTGGTGCTTCGAGGCCGACGGCAGCTTCAACGTCACCGCCGCCCAGGCCCTGATCGCCGGCTACGAGCGCCGCCGCCCCTTGAGCCCGGCCGAGCGCGACGCCCTGCCGATGCTGGCGCGCGGCGCGGCCATGCGCTTCTTCCTGACGCGCCTGGCCGACTGGAACGCCACCCCGGCCGGCGCCCTGGTGCGTCCCAAGGACCCGCTGGAGTACGAGCGCAAGCTGGCCGTCCACCGCGAGGGCCTGTCGCTGTTCGGGGGCCGCGCGTGACCCCCAAGCTGATCATCTACACCGACGGCGCCTGCCGCGGTAATCCCGGCCCCGGCGGCTGGGGCGCGGTGCTGATGTACGGCGAAAAGCGCAAGGAGATCTGCGGCGGCGAGCTGGCGACGACCAACAACCGCATGGAGCTGATGGGCGCGATCATGGCGCTCGAGGCCCTGAACCGCCCGACCAAGGCCGAGCTGCACACCGACAGCCAGTACGTGATGAAGGGCGTCACCCAGTGGATCCATGGCTGGAAGGCCAAGGGCTGGAAGACCGCCGACAAGAGCCCGGTGAAGAACGTCGACCTCTGGCAGCGCCTGGACGCGGCGCGCCTGCGCCACGAGGTCGACTGGCGCTGGGTCAAGGGCCACGCCGGCCACGAGCACAACGAGCGCGCCGACGAACTGGCCCGCCGCGGCATGGAAGAGACGCTGAAGAAGCGCTGAACATGGCCCAGGATCGCAACGGTCGCATCGCTCTCCTGGCGACTCGAATCCAGCGGAAGCAGCGCTTGCCGGCGATCACGGCCTCATGGAAAGCGCTGGGCGTGGCCATCTCGCCTCTGTCCGACGAACTGCACGAGGATCTTTTGGCGCGTCTCGCCGCCGCTCCCCCGAGCTATGCCTGGCGAGAAGAGGCCGATCTGGCGGGACGGCTGGTCGCGTTCGTCGCCGAACACGACACCATAGTCGTGCTCCCATGGAGTTCAGAACACCCGTCCTTCCTGGTTCCGGCGCAGGTTTTGCCGCGCGTCGGCCCGCAGCTTCGCGACATCCATCGCGACGGCCTCTTCGCCTTTACGCCTGATCGGTCCCGCGCGCTCCTCATCGACTTCAACGACCACGAGGCGCTGCCCTCGGTCGAGCAGCTCGAGCTTACTAGGTAGGACCTCACCCAGCGTCACGCTTCGCAGACCGCCGTTCCGCCGATAGCCTGCTCGGACAAGACAAAGCCTGGGGAGGCAAGAGCCATGAACACGATGATCGCGCCGGTGCTGGCGCTGGTGAGCTGGACGCTGGTGATGTGGGCGTGGATGTACGCCCAGCGGCTGCCGGCGATGACCAAGGCCGGGATCAAGCCGCAGGACGCCCGCTTTCCCGGCGCGCTGGACGTGCTGCCCGACGCCGCCCGCCAGGCGGCCCACAACTACAACCACCTGATGGAGCAGCCGACGATCTTCTACGCGGCCGCCCTGGCGATCTTCGTCGCCGGCCACGCGGACGGAACGGCCGTGGCCCTGGCCTGGACCTATGTGGCCCTGCGGATCGTGCACAGCCTGGTGCAGGCCAGCGTCAACATCGTGATGGCGCGGTTCCTGGCGTTCGCCCTGTCGACGCTGGTGCTGGCGGCGCTGGTGGCGCGGGAGTGGGTGAAGCTGGCGGGGTGAGACAGGCAAGCACGCCTCTTATCTTCCCGTCATTCCCGCCCTTGTGGCGGGAACCCCTCTGTCAGCCGCAAGGGCAGATGGGGCGGCGTGCTCAGCACGCCGCTTGCGTCTCACATGCGAGCGGAACCAGGGGTTCCCGCCACAAGGGCGGGAATGACGGGATCTAGAATTCAGGCTCTCGCGCGATGGCGAAGGCCCTCACCCCTCGCTCTCGCACCAGGTCTTGATCAGCTGATGGGCGATGGCCAGCGTCGGGGGGGCGAACGCATCCTCGATTTCGCCGCGGATCAGGGCTTTCGCCTCGTCCTTGTCGAACCAGCGGACGGCTTCCAGCTCGGTCTGGTCGGGGGCGGCCTGGTCGCTGTCGACCTCGGCGATCATGCCCATCATCAGCGAGGCGGGGAACGGCCAGGGCTGGCTGGAGTGGTAGCGGACCTTGGTGGCGACCAGGCCGGCCTCTTCCTTCAGCTCGCGGGCGCAGGCCTCCTCGATGGTCTCGCCCGGCTCGACGAAGCCGGCCAGGGCCGAGAACATGCCGGCGGGCCAGGCCGCCTGGCGACCCAGCAGGCACTTGCCGCCATGCACGGCCAGCATGATCGCCACCGGGTCGGTGCGCGGGAAGTGCTCGGCGTGGCAGGACGGGCAGATGCGCTTCCAGCCTCCGTCGGCGATGTCGCTCTTGTTGCCGCAGTTGGCGCAGAACGGGTGCTTGCGCCGCCATTCGAACATCGACTTGGCGGTGGCCAGGATGCCGGCGTCGGGCGCGGGCAGGGTCGCGGCCGCGCCGCGCAGGTCCTCGAACCGGCCAAGCCCCTGCAGGGCGCCCTCGGACGGGTCGGCCGCGCCCTCCAGGTCGACGGCGAAGACGGCGATGTCCTTCCACAGGCCCATGAACAGCAGGCGCTCGTCGGTGCCGGCCAGTTCCTTGGCCATGTCGGCGCGCAGATAGGCGATCTGGACGCCGGTGGGCTCTTCGTCAGCGGAGGGCGAGTCCTCGACCAGCACCTTGCCGTTCCACACGGCCACGGCCAGGGACTGGGGGTCCTCCAGCTTCTCGGCGATCCAGCTGGCGTCGCCTCGGCGCTCGCTGGCGCGGTCGAGCGGATTGCCCGCGAAGATGTTGACGATCTCGGAAAGCGGCATGGGTCGATTCTGTAGAGGCTGGCCGGGCAAAGTGTAAGGGGTTTTGGCGTCCGGCGCCCGCCCAGCGAGGCCCGGCGGCGAAGAGTCGTCACGAGACGGAGCGCTTGGCGCTTGCATATCGCGCGATGAGTCGCGATATACCCCCTCGGAGATCGGCGACGGACGATGGCCTCGCCAACCTGGTCAGGGCCGGAAGGCAGCAGCCACAACGAGATCACCCTCGGGTCGCCCGCCGGTCTCCACCTTGCCCCTTAAATTCTGTCAGCAGACGCGATGCGGCCAAGCGCGAGCCTTTTGCCGCGCCGCCCGACGCTCTAGACTGCGCCCATGGCCGACCACGACCTCACGCCCGATTCCGCTCCCCCCTGGGACGAGCCCGCCTTCGATCGTGAGGCGCCGCCCGAGCGCGACGAGAACACCGCCGACATCTTCGGCGAGGCGCCCGCCCCTGCGCCCGTGGCCGTTCCGGTCGCGGCCAAGCCCCTGCCCGAGCCCGAACCGGAAGAGGCCGGCGCGGCCTACACCGTGCTGGCCCGCAAGTACCGCCCGCGCACCTTCGAGGACCTGATCGGCCAGGAGGCCATGGTCCGCACCCTGGCCAACGCGTTCAGCACCGGCCGCATCGCCCACGCCTTCATGCTCACCGGCGTCCGCGGGGTCGGCAAGACCACCACCGCCCGCCTGCTGGCGCGCGCCCTGAACTACGAAAGCGACACCGTCCACGGCCCCAGCGTCGACCTGTCGACCGAAGGCCGCCACTGCCGGGCCATCATCGAGGGCCGGCACATGGACGTGCTGGAGCTCGACGCCGCCTCGCGCACCAAGGTCGACGAGATGCGCGAGCTCTTGGACGGGGTGCGCTACGCCCCCGTCGAGGCGCGCTACAAGGTCTACATCATCGACGAAGTGCACATGCTGTCGACGGCGGCGTTCAACGCGCTGCTGAAGACGCTGGAAGAGCCGCCGCCGCACGCCAAGTTCATCTTCGCCACCACCGAGATCCGCAAGGTTCCGGTGACGATCCTGTCGCGCACCCAGCGCTTCGACCTGCGCCGGATCGAGCCGGACGTGCTGGCCAAGCACTTCGACCGCATCTCGCAGCGCGAAGGCGCCAAGATCGATCCTGACGCCCTGGCTTTGATCGCCCGGGCGGCCGAGGGCTCGGCCCGTGACGGCCTGTCGCTGCTCGACCAGGCCATCGTCCAGACCGAGAAGGGCCAGACGGTCACCGCCGCCGTGGTGCGCGACATGCTGGGCCTGGCCGATCGCAGCCAGACCATCGCCCTCTTCGAACAGGTGATGAGCGGCAAGCCGGGCGAGGCCCTGACCACCTTCCGCCAGCTGTGGGGCTTCGGCGCCGATCCGGTGGTGGTGATGCTCGACCTCCTGGACCACTGCCACGCCGCCTCGGTGGCCAAGGCGCTGGGTCCAGAGGCCCTGTCGATGCCCAAGGAACAGGCCGCGCGCCTGACCTCGGTCGGCGCCCAGACCAGCGCCGGGACCATGGCCCGCCTGTGGCAGATGCTGCTGAAGGCCCATGACGAGGTGCGCCGCGCGCCCGACGCCATGGCCGCCGCCGAGATGGCGATCATCCGCCTGTGCTACGCCGCCGACCTGCCGGGTCCGGAAGACGCGCTGAAGATCCTGCGCGACGGCGGCAATCCGGGCGGTCCGGGCGGCGGCGTCGCCGTGGGTGGCGGCGCCGCGCCGGGCGGAGCGGTCTCGGCCGCGCCGCGCGCCATGGCCGCCGTCGGCGCCGCCCCGGCCGCCCCCGTGCTGGCCTCGTTCGACGACGTGCTGAAGCTGATCGCCGAGAAGCGCGACATCGGTCTGCGCCTCGACGTCGAGCAGTTCGTCCGCCCAATCAGCTTCCGCCCCGGCGCCATCACCTTCGAGGCCGCCCCCGGCGCCCCCGGCAACCTGGCCGGCCGCCTGGTCCGCGCGTTGAAGGAATGGACCGGCCAGCCCTGGCTGATCGCCGCCGAGGGCGGCGGCGGGGCCGAAAGCCTGATGGAGCGCCAGAAGCGCGAGGAGCGCGAAGCCCTGGCGGCCATCAAGTCCGACCCGTTCGTGGCCTCGGTGCTGTCGGCCTTCCCGGGCACCGAGATCGTCGAGATCCGCAAGGTCCTGGCCCCCGAACCCGCGCCGATCGAGCCGGACGAGGCCGAGGACTAACAGAACCCTCCCTTCCCCCTCGATGGGGGAAGGGTCGGGGATGGGGGTGACACGGCTTTCCAGGATGCGGCTCGGCCGCGCCCGAACCCGCCGGCGCTTCCACCCCCACCCCTGCCCCTCCCCCATCAAGGGGGAGGGAAAGAACCTTTCGAGGAGCAGACCATGAAAGACCTCAACGGCCTCATGAAGCAGGCCCAGGCCATGCAGCAGAAGCTGGCCGACGCCCAGGCCCGCCTCGCCGAGGTGGTCATCGAAGGCACCGCCGGCGGCGGCATGGTCACCGTCACCCTGTCGGGCGGCGGCGATCTGAAGAAGGTCGTGCTGGACGAGAGCCTGATCGAGCCGGGTGAAGGCGAAGTGATCGCCGACCTGATCGTCGCCGCCCACGCCGACGCCAAGAAGAAGCTGGAAGCCAAGCAAGCCCAGATGATGCAGGAAGCCGCCGGCCCGATGGCGGGCCTGATGGGCGGCATGCCCGGGATGAAGTTCTGATTCCGGACGCGAAAACCCCGTCCTTCGACAAGCTCAGGATGAGGTTTTCTACTGAAACGGCGTGAGTTTGGTCCTCACCCTGAGCCCGTCGAAGGGCGAGGACCACGCACCGTCTGAATAAGAGAAACCATGGCCGCCTCCGCCGGACCCGAGATCGAGCGCCTGATCGCCCTGCTGTCGAAGCTGCCGGGCCTTGGACCGCGCTCGGGCCGGCGGGCGGCCCTGGCCCTGCTGAAGAAGCGCGACACGCTGCTGGCGCCGCTCTCGGCCGCCATGGCCGACGCCCAGGCCAAGGTGAAGACCTGCTCCACCTGCGGCTCGCTCGACACCACCGATCCCTGCGCGGTGTGCAGCGACGGCTCGCGCGACGTGCGCCTGCTGTGCGTGGTGGAAGAGGTCGGCTCGGTGTGGGCCATGGAGCGCGGCGGCTCGTTCAAGGGCCGCTACCACGTGCTGGGCGGCCTGCTCTCGGCGCTGGACGGCGTGGGCCCCGAGACCCTGCGGGTGGGCGAACTGCTGGAGCGGGCCTCCAGCGGCGAGGTCGCCGAGGTGATCCTGGCCCTGCCGGCCACGGTCGACGGCCAGACCACCGCCCACTACCTGGCCGACCGCCTGGCCCAGACCAACGTGCCGGTCACCATGCTGGCCCGCGGCGTCCCCGTCGGCGGCGACCTCGACTGGCTGGACGACGGCACCATCGCCCAGGCGCTGCGAGCGCGGCGGCCGGCTTGAACTCACCTTCTCCCATAGGGAGAAGGAGGGGCCCAGGCGCAGCCTGGGAGGATGAGGGGTTAGGGACCTATCCGGACAGGGCAGTGACTTGAGGATGATGGGACCGCCAACGGTTTACCCCCTCACCCTCCCGCGCCTGCGGCGCGGGCCCCTCCCTCTCCCCATGGGAGAGGTTTCAGAAAGTGACCACCGCCTTGCCCACCACCCGCCGCGACGCCAGCAGGTCGAACGCTTCGCGCCAGCGCTCCAGCGGAACCTCGGCATGCACGTGGGGTCGGATCGCGCCGGCGTCGGCCATCGCCCACACCGCCGCCTGGTCCTCGGCGCCCCGCTCGGGGAACTGGCGGCCGTATTCTCCGGCCCGCACGCCCATCACCGAGACTCCCTTGATCAGGGCAATATTGGCCGAGACCGTCGGGATCCGCCCCGAGGTGAAGCCGATCACCAGCAGCCGGCCGTCGAAGGCCAGGCACCGCAGGCTCTCGTCGAAGACGTCGCCGCCCACCGGATCATAGACCACGTCCACCCCGCGCCCGCCGGTGATCTCTTTCACCCGCTCGCGGAAACCGCCGGTGACGTTGACGACAGCGTCAGGGGCGTAGAGCCGCGAGACCTGCGCCAGCTTGTCGTCGGAGGCCGAGGCGGCGATCACCCGCGCGCCCATGGCTTTTCCCAGGTCCACCGCCGCCAGTCCCACGCCGCCGGCCGCGCCGTGCACCAGCAGCCACTCGCCGGGCTGCAGGTTCGCCCGCCGCACCAGCGCCACCCGGGCCGTCAGATAGGCCGCGCCGTAGGCGGCCGCCTCGCCGAACGACAACCGCGCGGGCTTGGGCCGCAGCGCCCGGGCGGGAACGGCGATATATTCGGCGAAGGCCCCGGTGCGCGCGCCGCCGACCACCGCCGCGCCGATCTCCAGGCCCGCAACGCCCTCGCCCAGGGCGGCGACCTCGCCGGCGAAGTCGAGGCCGGGGGTGAACGGCAGGTCCGGTTTCAGCTGATACTCGCCGCGGGTCATCAAGAGGTCGGGGAAGTTGACGCTGGCGGCCCTGACCCGGACCAGCACCTCGCCGGAGCCTGGCGTCGGGGTCGGAACGTCGCGGACCGCGCAGCCGGCGAAGTCGGGCGCGAGGGTCTCCACCACCAGCGCCTTCATGCCCCCTTCCCCCTCGATGGGGGAAGGGCCGGGGATGGGGGTGAACACGGCGG
>CBINOL010000178.1:0-8262 GCA_966252285.1 uncultured Caulobacter sp. | reverse complement strand
CGCATCGGTCGACACGGTCGCCTTGGGCAGGGCGATCCAGGCCACGCCAGCAGCCGCGACGATCGCCGCCGCGCCGACGGCCAGGGCGGTCTTGGGTGAAAACGGCGCCCGCGCGGGTTTGGCGGCCAGGCGGTCCTTGAGCACGGTGTCGGACATGGAAAGCCTCAGAGCGTCAGGCGCAGGCCGAAGCGTTCGGCCAGGGCGGCGCGGGTGCGGGCCAGGATCTCTTCGGAACGTTCGGGATCCGGTTCGATGCGGGCCAGGCAGATCGCCCCGACCATCTCGGAAATCAGCGAGGCGGCCGCGCTTTCGGGGTCGCGCCGGTCCATCGCCCGCAGGCAGGCCGCCAGCCGACGGGTCAGCCCCTGCATGCCGGCCGCGATCCGTTCGCGCAGGGCCGGCGCCAGGCGGGGCGCATCGGCCGACAGGAACGGCAGCGGGCAGCCCTCGGCGCGGGCGTCGCAATGGCGGCGCGACAGGTAGAAGTCGACATATTCCGCCAGCCCCTCGGCCGGCGGCCGTCCTTCCAGCGAACGGGCCAGACGCTCGCCGCCCTCCAGGAACATCTGATCGATCCCCGCGGCGATGAAGTCGTCCCGCGAGGGAAAGTGAGCATAGAAGCCGCCATGGGTCAGGCCCGCCTTGCTCATCACCGCCGCCACGCCGACCTTCTGGACGCCCTCCTCGCGGATCGCCCTGGCGGCCTCCTTCAGGACGCGCTCGCGCGTCTGCTGCTTGTGCTCCGCGCCATACCGCATTGTCCGCGCCTCCATGGCCGGCGCAGATGCCGGCTTGTTAGATGATAGCTATAATATTATGATGATCATATCAAGCGTCGTCGGACGGAGGCCCGCCCCATGAGAGACACCGCCGAGGGCCCTCCGGCGCCGTCCGCCGACCCCAGCGCCCTGCCCGACCGGCTGAAGTATCTGATCTTCGCGGTGATGGCGTTCGGCCAGTTCATGGCCCTGCTGGACATCCAGATCGTCGCGGCTTCGCTCAACGACGTGCAGGCGGGCCTGTCGGCCGGCCCCGACGAAGTCAGCTGGATCCAGACCGGCTACCTGATGGCCGAACTGGTGATGATCCCGTTCTCGGCCTTCCTGACCCTGGCCCTGTCGACGCGATACCTGTTCGCCCTGTCGGCGGGCCTTTTCACGCTGTCGAGCGCCCTGTGCGGCATGGCCTGGGACATCGACTCGATGATCGCCTTTCGGGTGATCCAAGGCTTCGTCGGCGGCGCCATGGTGCCGACGGTGTTCGCCACCGGCTTCACCCTTTTCACCGGCAAGCAGCGCGCCATGATCCCGGCGATCCTGGGCATGGTCTCGGTGCTGGCCCCGACCATGGGGCCGACGCTAGGCGGCTGGCTGACCGAGATCGCCGGCTGGCGCTGGATCTTCTACATCAACATCCTGCCGGGGATCGCCGTCACCATCCTGGCCCTGCGGCTGATCAAGGTCGACCGGCCCGACCTGTCGATGCTCAGGAAGATCGACTATTCGCACCTCGTGGCCATGGCCGTGTTCCTGGGCGGCCTGGAATACGTGCTCGAGGAAGCCCCCCGCCACGACTGGTTCGAGGACCCGGCTATCGCCACGGGCGCCTGGCTGTCGCTGGTGGCCTTCGTACTGTTCCTCGAGCGCTCCTTCCGCTCTGGCGGGCCGATCCTGCGGCTGTCGCCGTTCCGCAAGCCGACCTTCGCCTTCGCCTGCGTATTCAACCTGGTGATCGGCTTTGGCATCTACGCCTCGACCTACCTGATCCCGCTGTTCCTTGGCCGGGTGCGCGGCTTCAACAGCCTTGAGATCGGCACGACCGTCTTCGTCACCGGCATCGCTCAGATCATCTCGACGGTCATCGCCGCGAAGCTGTCGCAGCGGGTGGACCCCAGGATCGTCATCGCCTTCGGCCTGCCGCTGTTCGCCGCCAGCCTGTTCTGGACCTCGCACATGACGCCGGAGTGGGGCTTCGCCGCCCTGCTCGGCCCGCAGGCCCTGCGCGGCTTCTCGATCATGCTGTGCATCGTGCCCAGCGTGAACCTGGCGCTGAGCGGCTTCGCCATGGCCGAACTGCGCTACGCTTCGGGCCTGTTCAACCTGATGCGCAACCTCGGCGGGGCGATCGGCATCGCCGTGGTCAACACCTGGCTCAGCGACGGAACCCGGATCGCGGCCGCCCGCATCGGCGAGAACCTCGGGCGGGCAGGAAGCCAGGCGCCCGGCTTCGTCGCCGCCCTGGCCCAAGGCATGGCCGAGCGGACGCCCGACGCCGTCCAGGCCCTGAGCCTGGCCCAGGCCGAGCTGGCGCGGCTGGTGACCCGGCACGCCACGACCCTAGCCTTCAACGACGCCTTCCGACTGATGTCGTGGATGTTCCTGGCGGCTCTGGTGATGGCGCCGTTCTGCCGCCCCGCGCCGCAAGGCCAGGCCCCGCCGCCCGACGCCCACTGAGCAGGGTGCCCCAGCGCCCCGCCGACAACACAAGCCGCCCGGCGCGAGCGTTGCGACAAAGGCGCGTGCACTTTTCACAATGCGCCCCTCCGCATGGGCCGTCCGAGCCTCTCGACATCGACGCGCCGGTAAGCTCAAGAGAACGGCATGGCGCCCCGCACCACCCCAGCCGCTACATCCCGCGCCGTCGACGCCGAACGCGTGCTCGACGCCGCCGCCGCCATCGTCGCCCAGGCGGGGCTCAGGGGGCTGACCCTGCGCGATCTGGCCGCGGCCCTGGGCAAGAGCACCACCGTCATCGTCAACCTCTTCGGTTCCCGGGCAGGCCTGGTCGCCGCCCTGGCGTCCGCCGGGCTGGAGCGGGACAGGGCGTTTCACGAGCGGTTCTTCGAAGACCTGGGCGAGCTGGAACCGAGCCGGGACGCCCTGCTCGCCGTCCTGGGCCGCTATCTCCGACGGCGCGCCCTCCCCTCGGCGTCGTTCGTACGCATCTGGGAGGAACTGGTGGTCGGCGGCGATCCGGATCTGGCCCCGACGCTCCGCGCCTGGGAAGCAATGCGCCTGGCGGCCTGGGAGCGCTTTCTCGCTCGCGACCCAAAGCTTCGCCCCATGGCTGGGGTCGTGACCACCTACCTGGTCGTCGAGCAGTTCTACGCCGGCGCCCTGGTCGATCGCGCCGACTACGAGGCGATCGCCGCCGAGGGCCTGGGAGGGCTGATCGACCGCGCCTTCGGACTCGAGGACGCCCCCGCCACGACAACCGAGGCCTATGTCGCCCGGATGACGATCCCCGAAGCGCCGAGCGGTGAAGGCCCCAACGGCGCGATCCGGCTGAAGCTGCTCGACATCGCCGCCGACCAGATCCTGGCCGGCGGCCTGCCGGCGGTCACCAATCGCTCCGTCTGCCAGGCCGCGGGCGTGTCGACCTCGACGATCGCCTACCACTGGAGCGACATGCGCCGCTTCCAGATCGACGCCATCTGGCGCTGCGTCTTCCGCGACATGCCCCAGCAGCTCGACTATCGTCGACCGGCCCCCGGAACCTCGCCGACCCTCGACAGCTGGAGCGCGCTGATGGCGGCGACCACGCGCGCCAGCGCCAAGGCCGGGGAAGGCTTCTACGTCCGCTACGCCCGCCTGATCGCCCACATCTGCCTCGAGGCCCGTCGCGACCCCGAGTTCCAGGCCCTGGCCATGGTCCTCAGGGGGCCCGAGGGCGGGGGCACCTATGTCGGTCGCGCCGAGGTCTGGCCGCCGCAGTTCGCCCTCAGCCGCCGCGCCGCCACGCGCTTTGCCCTGTGGATCAAGGGACAGGCGCTGATCGCCTCGGCGCTGGGCGCGACCCCCACCCCCGCGCAGATGATCGAAGGCGCAAAGCGACTTGTCGCTCAACGCCCACGGTAATTCGAGCAGACGTTATTTCGAAGAACGCCACTGCGCCGAACTAGTCGAAAAATATGGGCTATTTCCGTCACAAAACCATCGCGACGGAGCGCTAGACGAACCTTCGTTGTCGAGCGGTTGTTTTTCCGAGCAGCAGCAAGCGACCGTCCGGAGTGATCCCCGACTCACGGCGGCGCCTGCGATCCGCGCGCTCGCCGCTCGACGACGACCGTCTTGAACCCCAGTCGGCGCCCGCGGGAGGGGCTCGCGCGCGCCGGCCCGATGGATCGACCCATGCAACGTCTCTTCGCCGGCGCCTCCTGCGCCATCCTGGCCTTCGCCATCGCTCAGGCGGCGGCCGCCGAAACCTCCGCCCCCGCGCCGGAAGTCACCGTGATCGACGACATCGTCGTCACCGCGCAGCGCCGCGAGCAGTCCAGCCAGGACGTGGGCGCCGCCCTCACCGTCATCGGCGGCAAGGACCTGAACGAGAAGGGCGTCAGCGTCGTCAACGACGTCGAGAACCTGGTGCCCAACATGGAGGTCGACAGCCAGTTCGGCAGCGGCCAGCCCAGCTTCCGCATCCGCGGCATCGGCACGCGCGAGTACTCCAGCAACAACGCCTCGACCGTCGGCATCTATGTCGATGAAGTCGCCCACCCCTATACGATCACCACCCAGGGCGCGATGTTCGACATCGCCCGCATGGAGGTGCTGCGCGGCCCGCAGGGCACGCTCTACGGCCGCAACACCACCGGCGGCGCTGTGAACATCATCACCAACGCCCCGACCGCGGAGCGACGCGCGGGCTTCACGGCCGAGTACGGCTCCTACAACCGCTACAAGGTCGAAGGCTACGTCTCCGGCCAGATCGCCCCGGGCATGCTGGGCCGACTGGCCGCCGTGACCGAACAGGGCGGCGCCTGGCAGTACAATCGCGACACCGGCGAGGAACTGGGCGACCGCGACAAGACCGCCGTGCGCGGCCGCCTGACCTGGGAAGCCGCGCCAGACGTCACCGTCGACCTGGCCGCGACCTATCAGGTCGACAAGTCCGACGGCCTGGGCTTCCGCCTGCGCGCGCCCTACACCGTCTTCGACGGCAGCGTGACCTACCCCGCCGACACCGCTCGCAGGATCACCGGCTGGAAGCTCTCCGAGGCCATGGCGGCCGTCTCGGGCCGCGCCCTCGGCTCCAAGCCCGGCCGCGACAACGACGGCCTGGACCTGAGCGCCCGCGTCCGCGCCGACCTCGGCTGGGCCACCCTGAACACCGTCACCGCCTACCAGACCTTCAGCCGCTCCGAATACAACGACTGGGACGGCACCTCGGCGGCGGAATCGGACGTCTATTTCTATAACGACATCAAGGCTTTCTCGCAGGAAGCGCGCCTGTCGAACCAGGTCGGCCGCCTGGACTGGATGGTCGGCGCCCACTATGCCGACGAGAGCATCGAGGGCGGCTTCTACACCGAGTTCCGCGGCGCCAACCGCAACCTCATCAACACCCCCTACGACCAGTCGGTCGAAGCCATGGGCGTCTTCACCCACAACAGCTTCGCCCTGACCGACCGACTGAACCTGATCGCCGGCCTGCGCTACGAGAACGAAGACCGCAGCCTGACGACCACCGGCACGCGTCGCATGAACGCGCCGGTCGGGCCGGAGATGACCTACAAGACCTCGCTGTCGGAGTGGACCGGCCGCTTCGGCCTCGAATACGACCTCGCCGACAACGCCCTGCTCTACGCCAGCGTGGCGCGCGGGGTGAAGTCGGGCGGCTTCACCACCTACAACGGCCAGTCGCAGACGCCGTTCAAGCCGGAAATCGTCATCGCCTACGAGACCGGGATCAAGTCGGACCTGTTCAACAAGACCCTGCGCTTCAACGGCGCGGTGTTCTTCTACGACTACGAGGACCAGCAGATCCAGGGCACCGAGTACAGCCGCGAAACCGGCCAGCTCGGCAAGATCACCAACGTGCCCAAGTCCGAGATCTACGGCGGCGAGATCGAGCTGACCTGGATGCCGGTGGAAGGCCTGACCATCAGCCAGAACTTCGGCTACAAGAAGGGCAAGTACACCGAGTACTTCGCCATCGACGCCGCGGCCACCAACGCCGCCAACCCGGTCGACGGCCCCTGGGACGTCATCATCTCCAACGACCGCTCGGGCGAGCCGCTGCAGTTCCCGAAGCTCAACTACGGCGGTTCGGTCGCCTATGACTGGCGGATGGCCGGCTACGCCTTCCGCGCCGAGACCAACTACAACTACCGCGACGCCATCTACAACGCCGCCTCGACCTCGGTTCTGCCCAGCTACTGGCTGGTCAACGCCAACCTCAGCATGGGGCCGTCTGACGCCGACTGGCGCGCCTCGCTGTGGGCGCTGAACCTCCTCGACACGAAGTACGAAGAGACCCGCAACAACTTCAACGGCGGCGCCCGCCCGACCAGCTCGCCCAACCAGGGCCGCACGGTCGGCGTGCGCCTGTCGATGGACTTCTAGGCCGGCCGGCGGGCCGGCGCGTCCGGTCCGCCGCCTTCCCTCTCGTATTTCGCCTGCCAGGACGCCGTCGATGCAACGCCCCCACTCGCTTTCCCCCATGACCCGCCGCGCCCTGATCGGCGGCCTGGTCGCCGCTCCGGCCGTCCTGCGCTTTGGCCAGGCCCGCGCCGGCGGCGCCTACCTGTTCCCCCTGGGCGTCGCCAGCGGCGATCCCTGGCCCGACGGCTTTGTGCTGTGGACCAGGCTGGCGGCCGACCCGATCGCTCCCGACGGCCAGGGCGGCCTGTCCGCCCCCATCGAGGTGTTGTGGGAAGTCGCCGTCGACGAAGGCTTCAAGCATATCGCCGCGGCGGGCCGCGCCACGGCCGACGCCGCCAGCGCCCACGCCGTCCACGTCGAGGTCCAGGGCCTGCGCCCGGGCCGTCCCTACTGGTATCGCTTTACGGCCGCCGGCCAGCAGAGCCCCACGGGCCTGGCCCGCACGGCGCCCGCGCCGAACGTCGAGGTCGACCGGCTGCGGCTGGCCGTCGCCTCCTGCTCGAACTGGGAAGTCGGCTATTTCAGCGCCTACGGCCACATGGCCGACGAAGCCCCGGACCTGACCCTGTTCCTCGGCGACTACATCTACGAATACAGCCGCACGGGCGAGCGTGCGGCCGGCAACGTGCGCCACTACGGCTTCGAGGAAGCCACCACCCTGGCCGGCTATCGCAACCGCTACGCCCTGCACCGCACCGACGCCAACCTGCAGCGCCTGCATGCCGCCGCCCCGTGCCTGGTCACCTGGGACGACCACGAGGTGCTGAACAACTATTCGGGCGTCTGGCCGGACAAGGCCGGCGATCCGCGCGACTTCCTGCGCCGCCGCGCGGCGGGCTACCGGGCCTTCTACGAGGCCATGCCCATCCGTCGCACCAGCCTCGATGGCCGGTTGCAGATGCCGATCCACAAGCGCATCCGCTATGGCCGACTGGCCGAGTTCTTCATGCTGGACGGCCGCCAGTATCGGTCGCGCGGCGCCTGCGTCGACGAAGGCGGCGCCAAGGGCCAGATCGTCACCGACGCCCAATGCGCCGATCGCCAGGATCCGTCGCGCACCTTCCTGGGCTTCGAGCAGGAGCGCTGGCTCTACGACGGCCTGGCCCGCACCGACGCCCGCTGGAACATCCTGGGCCAGGACCTGGTCATGGCCGGCCTGCGCTTCGAGACCCCCGGGCAGGCGACCCGCTACTGGACCGACACCTGGGACGGCTTCCCCGCCGCCCGCGACCGCATGACCAAGGCCCTGCACACGCTGAAACCGCGCAATCCGGTCGTGCTGGCCGGCGACTACCATTCGTTCTGGACCAACGACGTCAAGCTGGACAGCCAGGACGAGGCCTCGCCCACCGTGGCGACCGAGTTCGTGGGCACCTCGATCACGTCCGGCGGTCCGCCGTACGAAGGCCTGATGTCGGCCATGCCGGCCAACCCGCACATCAAGTTCTTCGACAGCCGCGTGCGCGGCTACATGTCGATCGACGTGACCCCCCGCCTGATGACCGCCCGCTATCAGGCCGTCAGCGACGTCCGCGACCCGAAGGCCGCCCGCTACACCCTGAACAGCTGGACCGTCGAGGACGGCCGCCCCGGCGCCCAGCGCGCCTGATCTCCAGAGCTTCCATGACCCTGCCCATCCACGCCCGCCGCCTGGCGGCGACGGCGCTGACCCTCGCCGTCGCCGGCTGCGCCACGGCTTCCGCCCCGCAGCCTGCCTTCTGGACCGGTTTCCGCGACCATCCGCACGGCTATCTGGCCAAGGACGGCGCGCCGAACGCCGCGGCCTTCCTCCCTGCGCCGCCCGAGGCCGGATCGGTGCGCGAGCAGGACGACATCGCCGTCTATCGCGCCACCCGAGACCTCCAGGGCTCGTCGCGCT
>CBINOL010000177.1:0-8407 GCA_966252285.1 uncultured Caulobacter sp. | reverse complement strand
GCTGGAGGCCGGCTCGCCGACCAGCACCGCCAGGGCGTGCTCCAGCAGGGCGCGCTCGGCCTTGGCCTGCTCCTGCTGGGCCAGGGCGGTGGCCAGCTGGGTCTCGGCGCGGCCGGTGTCGAGCGCGCTCGACGCCCCGCCGATCTGGCGTCGCCGGGTCAGGTCCAGCGCCTGGCGATAGGCGTCGGCGGTGGAGGCCAGCACCGCGATCTGGGCGTCGGCCCCGCGCAGCTGGAAATAGGCGTCGGCCAGCTGGGCCTGCAGGCTCAGCCGCACGGCGGCCAGGTCCGCGGCGCTGGCCTGCGCGTCGGCCCGGCCGGCCTCGACCTGGCTGCGCACCCGTCCCCAGAGGTCCAGCTCATAGGTCGCCGAGGCGCTGATCCCGACCGGATCGGTGCGGCCCGACGAGATCGTGCGCTGGCTGGCGGCGCCGGCGTCGACGCCCACGGTGGGATAAAGGTCCGTGCGGGCCTGGCGGGCCAGGGCCCGGGCCTGGTCATAGCGCGCCAGGGCCTGGGCCAGGCTGGCGTTGCCGCCGGCCAAGCGCTGCTCCAGCCCCGCCAGGGTCGGATCGGCGAACACCGCCCACCAGTCGCCGGCGGGCACGGCGTCGACGGCGGCCGGGGTCCAGGTTCCGGTGTCGCGGAAGGCGGCGGGGGTCGAGACCGCCGGCGGCGCATAGGCGGGCGCCGTGCTGCAGGCCGCCAGGCCCAGCAGCGCCAGGGGCAGGACAGCGTCAGCCGCGCGCACCGGCGCCTCCGGTGGCTTGGGCGGTCTTGCTCTGGGCGGGCTTGGGCTGGATGGCGCGCACCGTGTCGCCGTCGGCGATGGCGTCCGGCGGGCTGCTGACCACCCAGTCGCTGGCCGCAAGTCCGCCGGCCAGTTCCAGCTCCGAGCCGTGATCCTTGGCGATCGTGACCTTGCGGATGTGGACCTTGCCGTTGCTGTCGACCACGGCGATCGCCGTGCCCTCCTTGCGGAACAGCAGGGTGTTGGCCGGCACGCGCAGGGTCGCCGGCGCGGCCTGCGCGCCCTTGCCGAGATCGAGGCTGACCTGGGCGTAGGCGCCGGGCTTCAGCTGGCCGGCGGCGTTGTCGACCTCCAGCTGCACCAGCATGGCGCCAGACTGGGCGTCGACGGCGTCGGCGGCGCGCACCAGGTGCGCCTGGAACGACTGGCCGGGCAGGTCGGGGCTCGAGAAGCTGGCGGTCATGCCCGGACGGATCGAGGCGGCCATGCTCTGGGGCACGCTGACATAGAGGCGCAGGCGACGGGTGTCAGATACCGTGAACAGCGGCGACGGCGCGCCGCCGCCGGCGCTGATCAGGGCGCCGAGATCGGTGTCGCGGCTGGTCACCACGCCGTCGAACGGAGCGACGATGCGCTTGAAGGCCGCCAGGCTTTCCAGCCGGCGCACATTGGCGGCGGCCTCGTTGCGCATCGCCTCGCGCGCGGCCAGGTCGCCCTGCTTCTCGTCGGCCTCCTGCTGCGAGACCGCGTTCTCGCCGACCAGGTGCTTCCAACGCGCGGCGCCGACGGCGGCCAGATCGCGCTGGGCCGAGGCGGTGGCGAGCGCGGCGCGGGCGGCGACCAGTTGCTGGTCGACTTCCGGGGCGTCGATCTCGGCCAGCACCTGGCCGGCCTTCACCGGCTGGCCGATATCGACGTACCAGCGGCGCAGGTAGCCGTCGGTGCGGGCGTAGACCGGGGCTTGGTTCCAGGCCTGCAGGCGGCCCGGCAGCACCAGCGCGCCGTCCTCGCCGGCGGTGGGCCGCACGACGCTGACGGTAACGACGCCGGCGTCCTGGCTGGCGCTGGCCAGGTCCTTGCCGGCCATGAAGCGGGCGGCCGCCCCCGTCGCCAGGATCAGGGCGAAACCCGCGGCGCCGACCAGCGCCAGGCGGCGCAGCCGACGCGGATCGGTCTTGGGCAGGGTGTCAGGCATGGACGTGTCCTTCGGTGGACGAGGCCTCGGCGCGCGGACGGCGGCCGTGGACGATGGCGAAGATGGTCGGGACGAACAGCAGCGAGGCGCAGGTGGCGAAGATCAGGCCGCCGATGACGGCGCGGCCCAGGGGCGCGTTCTGCTCGGCGCCCTCCCCCAGGGCCAGGGCCATGGGACCCATGCCGATGATCATGGCCAGGGCCGTCATCAGCACCGGACGGAAGCGGGTGACCCCGGCCTCGAAAGCGGCCTGGATCGCGTCGCCGGTGGCCGCCAGCCGCTCTCGGGCGAAGCTGACCACCAGGATCGAGTTGGCCGTGGCCACGCCCATGCACATGATCGCGCCGGTCAGGGCCGGCACCGACAGCGGCGTGCCGGTGGCGAACAGCATCCAGGCGATGCCCGCCAGGGCGGCCGGCAGGGCCGAGATGATCACGAACGGATCCAGCCAGGACTGGAAGTTGATGACGATCAGCAGGTAGATCATCACCACCGCGCCCAACAGGCCCCAGCCCATGCCGGAGAAGGCGGTGTTCATGGTCTGGTACTGGCCGCGCAGGGTGACGCGCACCTTGGCCGGCTTGTCCTTCTCCAGGCTCTTGAGGATCTTCTGGACGTCGGCCGCCACGCCGCCCAGGTCGCGTCCCTGCGTCGCCGCATAGACGTTGACCATCGGCTGGATGTTGTACTGCGAGACCACCGCCGGGGTCGCGCCCCGGCTCAGCGCGCCCAGGCCCCCCAGCACCTGCGGCGCCTCGCCCGGCACGCGGCTGCCGGTGACGGGGATGGCGCCCAGCTTCTCGAAGCTGTCGATCAGGTATTCCGGCGTCTGGGCGACGATCGGATAGGACACCCCGTTCTGCGGGTTCAGCCAGAACACCGGCGCGGTCTGGCCGCTGCCGGCCACGGCGCCGGCCAGGCTGGCGGTGACGTCGCGCTCGTCCAGGCCAAGAGCGTGGATGCGGGTGCGGTCGGCGTCGAAGCGCAGCTGCGGCGAGCCGGTGGGCTGCTGGATGCGGACGTCGGCGATGCCCTCGACGCCGCGGATCGCCCGCAGGATCTTCTGGGCGTAGGCCTGGTTGGTCGCCGCATCGCCGCCGGCCACCTGGATGTCGATCGGCGCGGGGCTGCCGAAGTTCAGGATCTGGCTGGTGACGTCGGCCGGCAGGAACGAGAACGTCGCGGTCGGGAAGGCCTTGGGCAGTTCCTGGCGCAGCGCCTTGACGTAGTCGTCGGTCGGCTTGTGGCCCTTCTTTAGGCTGATCAGGATGTCGCCGTCCATCGGACCGATCGTGCCCGAAGCGTTGTAGGCGACGTTGATGCCGCTGGTGGACAGGCCGATGTTGTCGACGATGGTGTCGATCTCGGCGGCGGGGATGACCGTGCGCACCTGGCGCTGGATGCGGTCGAACAGCGCCGCCGACTCCTCGACGCGATAGCCGCTGGGCGCGCGGACGTGCATGGCGATCGAGCCGGAGTCCACGGCCGGGAAGAAGTTGCGGCCCAGGAACGGAACCAGCGCCAGGCTCAGCACCGCGAAGGCCAGGAAACCGGCGACGAACTTGCCGCGCGCGCCCAGGGCAAAGCCCAAGAGGCCGGCATAGGCGTCGCGCACCTTGGCGAACACCCGCTCGAACCCGCGCTGGAAGCGCACCAGGCGGTTCTTGGACGGCGCCTCCTGGTCGTGCGGCGCATGCGGCTTCAGCAGGAAGGCCGCCATGGTCGGCACCAGGGTCCGCGACAGGATGAACGAGGCGATCATCGCGAACACCACCGACATGGCCATCGGCACGAACAGGAAGCCCGACACGCCCGGCAGGAAGAACATCGGCACGAAGACGATGCAGATGCAGAGCAGGGACACGAAGGCCGGCGTGACGATCTGGGCCGCGCCGTCGAGGATCGCCGTCTTGACGTCCTTGCCGTGCTCCAGGTGCCAGTTGATGTTCTCGATGGTCACGGTGGCGTCGTCGACCAGGATGCCGACGGCGAGCGCCAGGCCGCCCAGGGTCATGACGTTGAGGGTCTGGCCGAAGGCGGCCAGGGTCGCCACCGCCGCCAGCACGGCCAGCGGGATCGACACGGCGATGATCACCGTCGAGCGCCAGCTGCCCAGGAACAGCAGGATCATCAGCGAGGTCAGGATCGCGGCCAACGCGCCCTCGTGAACCACGCCCTCGACGGCCGCCTTCACGAAGGTCGACTGGTCGTTCAGCGGCGTGATCGACAGCTCGGCCGGCAGCTGGGCCTTCAGCTCGGGCAGCGCGCCCTTGATGCCGTCGACGATGGCGATGGTCGAGGTCGCGCCCGACTTCAGCACCGTCATCAGCACCGAGCGCTGGCCGTCCACGTGGACGACGTTCTGCTGCGGGGCCGAGCCGTCGCGCACGTGGGCCACGTCGCCCAGGCGGATGGTGGCGCCATTGACTGTGCGCACCGGCAGGGCGTTCAGCTCCTCGACCGAGCCCGGGGCGTTGTTGAGGCGCAGGGAATACTGGAACTCGCCGATCTTGACGAAGCCGGCCGGGGTGATCTGGGTCTGGGCGGCGATGGCCGCGCCGACGTCGGTGGCCGACAGCCCCTTGGACAGCAGGGCCTGCGGGTCGATGTCGACCTGGATCTGGCGGGTCTTGCCGCCGAACGGGAACGGCACGGCCGCGCCGGGCACGGTGACCAGGCGCGTGCGGATGAAGTTGACGCCGTAGTCGAACAGCTGCTGCTCGCTCATGCCCTGGCCCGACAGCGCCAGCTGCACGATCGGCACGGTCGAGGCGTTGTAGTTCAGCACCAGCGGCGGGGTGGTGCCGGTCGGCATCTGGCGCAGCAGGGTCTGCGAGACGGCGGTGATCTGGGCGTTGGCCAGGCGGATGTCGGCGCCGGGCTGGAAATAGACCTTCACCACCCCGATGCCCTGCAGCGAGGTGGCCTCGATGTGCTCGATGTCGTTGACCGTGGTGGTCAGCGCCCGCTGGTAGGGCGTCAGGATCCGGCCCGACATGTCTTCCGGCGACAGGCCGTTATAGGTGAAGGCCACCGCCACGACGGGGACGCGGATCTCCGGAAAGATGTCGGTGGGCGTGCGCAGGATCGCCAACACGCCGACGATGAGGATCATCGCGGCCATGACGACGAAGGTGTAGGGACGCGCCAAAGCCGTCCGCACAAGCGAAATCATCTAAGCATCCGTCGTTCCGGAGAGGTTGCGACGGATGTAGCGGCGCCATCGGGTCGTCAGGCTGACGCCTGCCTGACAAGGCGGTCAGCAACGGTGGACAACCTTGGCCGTGATCGCCTCAGCCGCGCCCGCGCCGGGCCTCGATCAGGGCCGCGCGGTTGCGCACCACCTCGCCGGCGGCCGGACCCGCGGCGTAGGTGAAGGTCTCGCCGTCGATCGGCCGGCCGCTGACGGCGTCGACCACGATCGGCTCGGCCGCCTCGCCCGTCGCCCGGTCGACCAGCTGCCCGGCGATCCCCTCTTGCGCGAAGTGGCGATTGCCGAAGGCCAGCAGCGCGGTCAGCACCGGCGCGAAGTCGCGCCCCCGCGCCGTCGGCACATATTCGTGGCGCACCGGCCGTTCCTGATAGGGCCGCCGCTCGAGAAAGCCGGATTGTACTAGTCCGGCCAGCCGCTTGGTGAGGATGTTGGGGGCGACGCCGAGGCTCTTCTCGAACTCGTCGAAGCGGGACAGCCCCTGCAGGGCGTCGCGCAGGATCATCAGGCTCCAGGTGTCGCCGACGCGTTCGAGCGTGCGGCCGACGGGGCACTGTCCGGGATCGAAGGCGCGCGTGGTCATGAGATGAAGATAGGCGGTCGATAGCAAAATGAAAGCCAGTCACTTGTAATTCGAAAGTAACTAGCCATCTGCAAGTCACCCCGCCGCGACGAGCGTGGCGGCCAGCATCCCGAGGGGATCGAGACATGAGCAAGAAGCAGTTTCCCGGCGCGGCCCTAGTCACGGGCGCCTCCACCGGCATCGGCGCCACCTATGCCGACCGCCTGGCCCGGCGCGGCCACGACCTGGTGCTGGTCGCCCGCGACGCGGCGCGCCTGGCCGCCCTGGCCGAACGCCTGCGCGGCGAGACCGGCGTCAAGGTCGACGTCCTGCAGGCCGACCTGACCAACGCCGTCGATCTGGCCCGCGTCGAGGCCCGGCTGCGCGACGACGCCGCCATCGACATCCTGATCAACAACGCCGGCGCGGCGCTCTCCGGCGACTTCGTCGACCAGGACGTCGACAAGGTCGACAACCTGATCCAGCTGAACGTGGTCTCGGTGACGCGCCTGGCCCACGCCGCGGCCGGCGCCTTCACCGCCCGCGGCCGCGGCGCCATCGTCAACATCTCGTCGGTGGTGGGCCTGCTGCCCGAGTTCCGCTCGCCGGTCTACGGCGCGACCAAGGCCTATGTGACCTACTTCACGCAAGGCCTGCGCAGCCAGCTGCCCGAAGCGGTCAAGCTGCAGGCGGTGCTGCCCGGCGCCACCCGCACCGAGATCTGGGACCGCTCGGGCGGCAGCGTCGATGCGCTGGATCCGTCGACGGTGATGGAGGTCGGCGACCTCGTCGACGCGGCCCTGGCCGGCTTCGACCAGGGCGAGCTGGTGACCATCCCCTCGCTGCCCGAGGCCGGCGACTTCGCCGCCTATGACGCGGCCCGGTTGAACCTGGCGCCCAACCTGTCGCGCGACCGTCCCGCGCCCCGCTACGGCGTGGCCTGAAGCCGAAACCGGCGGCGGCCAGATCGCGGAACGAAAGCCGCCGCCGGCCGCTCACCCTTGTAGGACCTGGGAGGCGCAGCATGTCGGTCATCGCCAATCTCGACGAGTTCATCCTGGAAGAAACCGAGCACGGCATCTTCCTGACGGTCACCGCCGACGACGACCAGACCATGCGCGTCAAGGTCACGCTCGACGACCTCGAAGAGATCATGGAGGTCATCGACGAAGTGTTCGGCGTCGAGGTCGAAGCGGCCAACGACGAGGCGGAGTGACGCGATCCTCCCCCTGAAGGGGGAGGTGGCGGCGAAGCCGACGGAGGGGGACGTGGCCTGTGAGCCAGCAGCCCTCGACGTCAGAAAGGACTTCCCCCTCCGGCCCTCCGGGCCACCTCCCCCTTCGGGGGGAGGATCTTTACCCGACCTCCACCGTCAGGTGACGCAGCTCGTGCACCGGCTCCAGCCGCCCGCGCGCGGCCTGCGCCGACAGGCCCGCGACGCTGACGATGGCCGCGTGGGCCTGAGGGCCCACCTTCCACACATGCAGGTCGAGGATCTTCGCGTCGCCAGGACCTTCGAGCAGCTCGCGCATCTCCTCGGCGACGTGGTCGTCGGTGGCGTCGAGCAGCACGGCGGCGGTGTCGCGCATCAGGCCCCAGGCCCAGCGGGCGATGACCACCGCGCCGACCACGCCCATGATCGGATCCAGCCACGTCCAGCCGAACTGCCGGCCGGCGATCAGGGCGACGATGGCCAGCACCGAGGTCAGAGCGTCGGCCAGCACGTGCATGTAGGCCGAGCGCAGGTTGTTGTCGTGGCCATGGTCGTGATGATGGTCATGACCGTGATCGTGATGGTCGTGCCCATGGTGATGGTGGCCGTGATGGCCGCCCGACAGCAGGGCGGCGCTGGCCAGGTTCACCAGCAGGCCGACCACGGCGATGACGATGGCCTCCATGAAGGCGATCGACGACGGCTCGAACAGTCGGCGCACCGATTCCACGGCCACGCCGATGGCGATCACCGCCAGCACCAGGGCCGAGGCGAAGCCGGCCAGGTCGCCGACCTTGCCGGTGCCGAAGCTGTAGCGCCGGCTGGCGGCGTGCTTGCGGGCATAGGCGTAGGCGGCCGCAGCCACGGCCAGGGCGCCGGCATGGGTGGCCATGTGGAAGCCGTCGGCCAGCAGGGCCATCGAGCCGGTCCACCAGCCGGCCAGGATCTCGACCACCATCATCACCGCCGTCAGGGCCACCACCCACAGCGTGCGGCGGGCGTTGGCGTCGTGGTCGGCGGCCAGGAAGACGTGGTCGTGCTGATGCGGGGGCGCGGTGACGGCGGCGGTCATGGGAGAACTCATTTGGAATAGCGGCGGAAGGCCTCGATCACCTCGGCCGCGCCCTTCTCGCGCTCGGCGTCGGTGAGCCCAGGCGCGGCGACGTGCTCGCGCAGGTGGGCCTCGACGATCTCGTCGAGCAGACCGTTGAGCGCGCCCCGGGTGGCGGCCACCAGATGCAGGGTCTTGGCGCAGTCATGGTCATCGGCGATCGCGCGTTCGATCGCCGCGACCTGGCCGGCGATGCGGCGGACGCGCTTGAGCAGAGCGTCGTTGTCGGAGGAGAGGTGAGCCATAGCATACCCCCCTATAGTATATTGAACATCGTTGGAAGCGCTCTGCAGGCGTCCCCCTTCCCGTAACATCCCCGCGAAGGCGGGACCCCGCGCGGCTTGAAGATCCTCCCCCTCTGGGGG
>CBINOL010000176.1:0-8465 GCA_966252285.1 uncultured Caulobacter sp. | reverse complement strand
GACCACGCACAGCGCGTCCTCCAGCGCGGCCAGCTCGGCGCTGGCCCCAGCCCCGATCTCAACGACCGCGATCTCTTCGGCCACCAGCCGCACCGCCTGGCCGATGGCCAGACCCGGGGCGGCCAGCACGCCGCGCAGCACGCCCGGCTCGGCCGGTTCGGTGGGAGCGGCGACGGCGACGACCGGCGGCGCCTCGACGGCGGCGGCGACCTCGTGGACCCCCTCGCCCATGCCGCTCTCGATCAGTCCGGCGATCGCGGCTGCGGCGCCTTGCGCGTCAGGGCCCGAGGCGACGATGGAGACGTGGTCGCCCAGCCGCAGCGCCAGCGACATCAGACCCACCGGGCTCTTGGCGCTGGCCCGGCGGCCGACGGCGACCAGCGCGATCTCGGCGGCAAAGCCCCTCGCCGTCTCGGCGATGCGGGCGGCCGGACGGGCGTGGATCCCATGCGCCAGCGGCACGACCACCTCGCGGACGATCTCGGCGGTTTCGGGCGTGCCCTCCCCACCTGCCGCGCCGCCGATCGCCGTCAGCTCCATCAGGAAGCCGCCGACCCCGGTCTCCAGATCCTGCGCCCGGCGCACGATCGAAAAGGCCTCGGGATTGGTGACCACGATCGGGGTGATCAGGCTTTTCGCCTTGCGGGCCAGCAAATCGAGATCAAAGCCGATCAGCGGATCGCCGGCCGTCACCGCCTGCCCCTCGGCCACGTGAACGGTGAAGCCCTCGCCGTCCAGGGCTACGGTCTCCAGGCCCACATGCATCAGGATCTCGGCCCCATTGGCCGCCCGCAGCGTCACCGCGTGCCGCGACCGATGCACCGTGACCACCCGCCCATCGCACGGCGCATGCAGCACCGACCCCGTCGGATCGATCGCCAGACCGTCCCCCAGCATCCGCTCGGCGAACACCGCATCCGGCGTCTCATCCAATGGCGCCACCCAGCCTGAAAGCGGCGAAGAAAGAACAAGGGTGGTCACGTGGAGAACTCTCGCCGGAACGTTACGGGTGGGAGACTACTGGCCGGCCGCCGTCAGGGTGACGCGGTCGAGGGCGGGCATCGGATCGAGGCCCTTGGCGGTGAAGCTGAAACAGAGGTCGTGGACGCCGTCGCGGGCCGGCAGGGCGCCGCTGACGGTCCCCAGGCCCGGTCCACGCCCGGCCTTGCCTAGCGGGATGGCGGCGATGCGCTCGCCCTCGCAGCCGCCGAGGCGAACCTCCAGCTCGCCGTCCGGCGTGGCCGGCTTGCGCACCACGATCTGGTCCTTGGCCTTGCCGATCTGGAAGTTCCACGGCGTCTGGCCGACGCGGGCGGTGAGCTTCAGCCCCTTGGAAAGGTCGGCGCCCTTCCACACCCAGCACGGCTTCATCACGTCGGTGGCGAAGATGGCGCGCTCGCCGTCGCGGCCGTTCTCCGGCGCGTCGTCTTCGAACAGCAGCGGGATGGCGTTGCCGCACAGTTCCAGCTGGCGGCTGACCCGGGTCTTGGCGGCCCATTGGGTGGCCGTCCAGGCGCGGGTGCGGCCCAGCGGCGCCTCGCCCAGGAAGCTGCGGGCCTTCAGGGTGGTCCCCGCCTTCAGCGACAGCGTCTCGCCATAGGCCGGCGAGGTCGCGGTCGGTTCCGAGCCGTCGGTGGTGTAGCGCACCTGGCCGATCTCGAGCCCGCTCTTCAGGCTGGCGGCGATCGCCCCGTCCCGGCCGGGGCGCAAGGTCGCCTGCGGCTCGAACGGCGCGGTGTTGGCCTTCAGGCCCAGCGCCTTCAGGCGGGCCATCTGCGCCGGCACGCGGGTGGTGAAGCCGTTCCAGTCACGGCGCTCTTCCTGGGTCCAGGCGGTTTCCGACAGCGCCACCAGGCGCGGGAAGGCCATCAGCTGCACCCGCTCGTCGGTGCGGATGTGCTCGACCCAGAGGTTGGCCTGGACGCCCAGGATGTGCTTGCGCTGGTCGGCCGTCAGGGCGTCGGGCGCGGCGTCGAACTGGTAGACGTCCTTGAGGCTGCTGACCGTCATGCGGCCCGGCGGCTCGTCGACGGAAGTGCTCTGGCGGCGGTCGAAATAGAGCGTCGGCTCGGGCGACAGCACGGTGTCGTGGCCCTGGCCGGCGGCCGCTATGGCCCCCTCGATCCCCCTCCACGACATCACCGTGGCGTTGGGGGCAAGACCCCCTTCGAGGATCTCGTCCCAGCCGATCAGGCGGCGGCCGCGACCGTTGATGTGCTTTTCGACCCGCTGGATGAACCAGCTTTGCAGGCCGTGCTCGTCCTTGACGCCCAGTTCCTTGATCCTGGCCTGGATCGCCGGGCTTTCCTTCCACTGGTCCTTCACGGCCTCGTCGCCGCCAACGTGGATATATTGCGACGGGAAGAGGTCCATGACCTCGTCGAGCACGTCGTTCAGGAAGCCGAAGGTGCTGTCGTCGACATTGTAGAGATAGGGGAAGATCCCCCAGTCGTGCATGGCCAGGGCCGGCGGGTTGGGCGTCAGGCCCAGCTTCGGATAGGCCACGATCGGCGCCAGCGCGTGGCCCGGCATCTCGATCTCGGGAACGATGGTGACGTTGCGCGCGGCCGCATAGGCGACGAGGTCGCGCACCTGGTCCTGGGTGTAGAAGCCGCCATAGCGCACCGGCTTGCCGGTCTTGGGGTCGCGGGCGGCCGCGCCGGCCGGGGTGCGCCAGGCCGAGACCTCCGTCAGCTTCGGATACTTCTTGATCTCCAGCCGCCAGGCCTGGTCGTCGACCAGATGCCAGTGCAGCGTGTTGAGCTTGTGGGCGGCCAGGCCGTCGATCAGCAGCTTGATGGTGTCGACCGACTGGTAGTGACGGGCGCTGTCGAGCATGAAGCCGCGCCAAGCGAAGCGCGGGGCGTCCTCGACCTTGGCCGCCGGCACGTCGACGGGACCCTTGGTCTCGTCCTGCACGGCCAGCTGCCACAGGCTGATCGCGCCGTAGAACAGGCCCGCGCGCTTGAGCGCCGTGATCTTCACGCCGCCGGGCGCCACGTCGAGGGCGTAGCCTTCGCCGTCGGGGCCGCCGCGAACGAGCGAGATGGCCGCCTCGCCGGCGGCGGGATCGCCCTCCACGACCGCCGGGCGGATCCCTCGGGCGCGATGCAGAAGGTCGGAAAGCTGGAGCGCGACGCCTTTCGCCTCGACGTCGCCCTTGGCCACGTGGATGCGGGTGGCGGCGGTCAGGCGGAAGCTGCCCTCGACCGCCTCGGCCTTCACCGGCGCGGGGGTCAGGGTCAGCGGCTCGGCGGCCATGGCCGGCGCGGCCAGGACCACGGAGACGGCGCTGGCCAGGAACAGGGCGGCGCGACGGACTTGCGTCGAGGTCATGCAGATCATGTGCGGGACGCTCTCACCGGCAGGCAGTCGGCAAAAAGGCGGGCGGGCCGGCCAAAGCCGTCCCGCCCCAGCTCGCTGCTTGCAGTCAGGAGGGAAATGGGGGTGATCGGCGCGGCCTGGCGGGTCATGAGGGCGATCCTGAACCAAGCCGCGCGCGATGCAAATCGACGGTATCGGAGACGCGCCATGCGACGCGCCTCCGGCCCCCGTCCTTAGAAGGCGACGTTGAGGGTCGCCTGCAGCTTGCGGCCGGTGCGGTAGACGCCGCGCGGCAGCATGGTGGTGTTGGCGTAGGCGTAGTACTCGCTGTCGAGCAGGTTCTGCGCCGAGACCGACAGGTTGACGTTCTCGCTGAAGGCGTAGCCGGCGGTCGCGTCCAGGCCCTTGAAGGCGCGGACGAACATCTGGTCGCCGCGATCCAGGCCCGTGAAGTACTTCGAGCGCCAGTTGTAGGTCACCCGGGCCGAGAACGGGCCGTGCTCGTAGAACGGGCTGACATTGATCTGGTGCTTGGAGTTGTAGGGCAGCGGCGAGCCGCCGTCGGCTTCACCGTCAGCATAGGTGTAGTTGGCCAGCAGGCCGAAACCCATGCCGAAGGTCTGCTGGTAGGCCACCGCCAGGCCCTTGACCGTGGCCGAACCGGCGTTGGTCGGACGGCTGATCTGGTAGGTGGTGACCGCGTTGCGCGCCTGGTTGAAGTGCTGCTCGGCGACCGTCTGCTGCAGGATGTAGTTGCTGATGTCCTTGTGGAAGACTTCAGCCGACAGGATGGCTTCCGGCGCGAAGTACCATTCCAGCGAGGCGTTGACGTTGCTGGACTTGTACGGGTTCAGGTCCGGGTTGCCGCCGCCGCCGGTCAGGATCTGGTCGGAGAGCCAGAAGTAGTTCGACATGTCGGCGTAGTTCGGACGCGAGATCACCTGGGCCGCGGCGAAGCGGAAAACCAGGTCCTCCTGGACGTCGACGATGACGTTCAGGCTGGGCAGGAAGTCCTCGTACTTCTTGGACTTCACCTTCCAGGCCCAGTCGGCGGCGGTGGTGCCGCAGCCGGTGGCGGTCTGGTTCACGCAGGCGTAGCCGCCGCTGTCGGACTCGGTCTTCACGTAGCGCAGGCCGAAGTTGCCGCGCACGTTCTCGGCCTGGAAGTCGGCCTGACCGTAGAGCGCGTTGATGGTCTCTTCGATGCCCCAGTTCTGGGCGGTGAACTCGGCGTTGCCGAACACCGTCGGAACCGGCTTGGCCTGCCACGGACGCAGGTAGCCGCCGCGGTCGATGTAGTCGGCGAGCGCCTTGCCATCGATCTTGAAGCGGCTGCCCATCTGGTCGGTGACGCCGTCGAAGCCCTTCAGATAGTTGCTGGGCACGATCGACGGGCTGAACTGCGAGGCGCTGGCCGGGTTGCCGTAGACGGCGACCGTGACGCCCGACATGGCCTGGGTCGTCTCGTGCTTGCGGTACTTGTAGCCGAACTGGACGCGCTTGATCACGCCCTCGAAGTCCTTGCCGAAGTCGAGCTGGCCGTAGGTTTCCTTGTCGGTGGTCGGCTTGGAGACGATGTTGCCGCCCCAGCCGGAGTTGTAGCCCGGCGCACCCGGAACCGACGGATCGCCCGCGCCCCAGCCGCCGTCGAACGAGAACTTGCTGGCGTCGCCCAGCGGATTACCGTCGGCGGTCGGGTTGGTGTAGGTCAGCACGCCCGGCGACCCCGGCGTGCCGGTGAAGTCGACGGTGTAGTCGGCCCAGTTCAGGAATTCCCCGTACAGCTGGCGCTTGGTGCCGCCGTCGGCCTTGGAGTAGCCCAGGTCGCCCGAGACGTCGAAGCCGTCGCCCGTCCACTTGCCGTTGAAGTGGTAGGTGTCGGAGTTCAGCTCGGCTTCGCGGTACTGCACGTCCAGCACGCTCAGGGCGTGCTTGAACGAGGCCTTGCGGATGACGTTGTCCTCGATGGTGATCGCGGTCAGCGCGCCCAGGCTGTTCCAGGTGTTGCCCTGGAAGGCGAACAGCGACTGGTTGGTGTTGTCGTAGGTGGCCTTGATCTTCAGCCAGTCGAAGTTCAGCTCGAGGGCGTCGGTCGGGCGCCACTGGACGGCGGCGGTGTAGCTGTCGCGAACGCGTTCCTGCTCGAAGTAGGAGACCGACAGCGAGTTGACGCCGCGGGCGTTCGGATTGGCCGCCAGGGTGGTGGCGCAGGTCCCGGTGCAGTTGCCGTTGGTGATCGAGCTGACCGGGTTTTCGGCGTTGCCGCCGTTGTAGTAGCTGGCCGGGATCGTGCCGTAGGACTCGATGCCGTCGCGACGCAGCTGGTCCTTGGCGTGCTGGGCCGAAACCGCGATGCCGAAGGTGCCAGCCTCGTTCTTCCAGCTGCCCAGGAAGGCGACCTGCGGGTCGGACTCCTTGGAGCGGTCGTTATAGAGGTAGCTGAGCGAGCCCTGGAGGGTCAGCGCCTTCAGGTCCAGCGGCTTGCGGGTGTTGACGATGACCGTGCCGCCGATGCTCCCCTCATCGATGCGGGCTTCCGGCGACTTGTACACTTCGACCTTGCCGACGATCTGCGGCGCCAGCAGGGCGTAGTTGAACGTGCGGCCGGGCTGATCAAGGATGAACCAGTCGGCCGAAGCCACGGTCTGGCCGTTCAGCAGAGTGCGGTTCAGAGCCGGGTCGGTGCCCAGGATCGAGACCTTTTCACCCTGACCGAACTGGCGGTCGACGGTGACGCCGGGCACGATCGTCAGCGCTTCGGCGACGTTCGAGCTCGGGAACTTGCCGACGTCCTCGGCGGTGACCACGTCGACGATGGCGTCGGCGTTACGCTTGGATTGAATGGATTGCTGCAGCGATGCGCGAATGCCGGTGACGACCACCTCCTCGACGGAGGTCGATGTCTCCTGCGCCATCGCGGGCGCGGCGACCAATACGGCCAGCAGGCTGGCGGAGGCGGTCAAGACCGCCTTGTGGATGCTCTTCATAACTCGGCTTCTCCCCTTTGTGCCGGGCCATTGGACCCGGAGCCGAACCCCAAAGCCCAATCTGATACCAATTTCTCGCGGCGAACCCGCAACGAGCGGTACTTCTCAGGCCTCGGAGTGTGACTGTGACGAAATTTTTGCATCTGACAAGACCGAAAAAGAACCAATTGCAGACCACGAGATAATTGGTATGAAAATGGTCATGAACTGTTGCGCCGGCCGCCGAGCCGGACGGATCGGGGCGATTGAGGGCCTGATGGCCGTGGGCCAGGGGGTTGGCCAGGGGGTTAGGACGTGATGCTGTTTTCCGAAAAGATCGGACGCCTGGACGGCCACGGGCAGGACCACGCCCCGCTGTACAAGCAGCTGCAGCGCGCCCTGCGCGAGGCGATCCAGAAGAAGATCCTGTCTCCCGACGACGCCCTGCCGGCCGAACGCGACCTTGCCGAAGAATTCAGCATTTCGCGGATCACCGTTCGCAAGGCGCTCGACGGCCTGGTCAGCGAAGGCCTGCTGACGCGCCGCCAGGGCGCGGGCACCTTCGTCGCCGCCCGCGTGGAGAAGAGCTTCTCCAAGCTGTCGTCGTTCTCAGAAGACATGATCTCGCGCGGCCGCGTTCCGCACAGCGAATGGATCAGCCGCGGCGAGGGCCAGGTGACGCCCGAGGAGTCGCTGACCCTGGGCCTGTCGCCGGGAACCTCGGTCTATCGCTTCGCCCGTATCCGCTACGCCGACGGCGCGCCGATGGCCGTCGAATACACCACCATCGCCGCCTTCGCCCTGCCCTCCACCGAGATCGTCGAGACTTCGCTGTACGAGGCGCTGGAGAAGACCGGCCACCGCCCGGTGCGCGCCCTGCAGCGGCTGCGCGCCATCCTGTTCGCCGCCGAGCAGGCCGACCTGCTGGGCGTGCCGGTCAAGGACGCGGGCCTGCTCATCGAGCGGCGCGGCTTCCTGCGGGACGGCCGGACGGTGGAAGTGACCCAATCCTACTATCGCGGCGACGCCTACGACTTCGTGGCCGAGCTGAACGCCCTGTCCTGATCCGAACCTTGCAAAGGAAGCCGTCTTGGAGGCGACCGTCTTGACCCGACCCGAAGCCCAGCCCCTCACCGCCGAGGCGACGCGGATGTTCCTCGAAGCGGGGGAAGCCTCGGCCGTGGTGGCGCGGCAGGTCGCGGCCAATGCGGCGGCGGCGGGCGAGATCGGCGCGCGGCTGCGCGGGGCGCCGCCCCGGGCCGTGGTCACCTGCGCGCGCGGCTCCAGCGACCATGCGGCCACCTTCGCCAAGTACCTGATCGAGACCCGCACCGGGGTGCTGACCTCGTCGGCGGCGCTGTCGGTGTCGTCGGTCTACGCCGCCCAGCAGGACCTGGAGGGCGTGCTCTATCTGGCCATCTCGCAGTCGGGAAAGAGCCCCGACCTCCTGGCCGCCGTCGAGGCCGCCAAGGCCGGCGGCGCCTTCACCGTGGCCCTGGTCAATGACGAGAGCTCGCCCCTGGCGCAGATGGCCGACGCGGTGCTGCCGCTACATGCGGGCCCGGAACTGAGCGTGGCGGCCACCAAGTCCTACATCGCCGCCCTGTCGGCCATCGTCCAGCTGGTCGCCGCCTGGACCCAGGACGACGACCTGACCGCCGCCCTCGAAACCCTGCCCGCCGGCCTGGCGCAGGCCTGGGAACAAGACTGGAGCGCCGGCATCGAAGCCCTGCGCGAGGCGACCAACCTTTATGTGCTGGGGCGCGGCGTCGGCTTCGGCGTCGCCCAGGAGGCGGCCCTGAAGTTCAAGGAGACCTGCGGCCTGCACGCCGAGGCCTTCAGCGCCGCCGAGGTGCTGCACGGCCCGATGGCGCTGGTCAAGGACGGCTTCCCGGCCATCGTCCTGGCCCAGCACGACGAGACCTACAAGCCGACGCTGGCGATGGCCCAGGGCCTGGCCGAACGCGGCGCGGCCGTGCTGCTGGCCGGCGGCGAGGCGGCTGGGGCCACCACCCTGCCCACGATCCCGCCCGCGGGCGCCGGCCATCCGGTGCTGGAGCCGATCCTGGCCGTTCAGAGCTTCTATCGCATGGCCGCGGGCCTGTCGGTGGCGCGCGGCTACGACCCCGATCGCCCGCCCCACCTCAACAAGGTGACCAAGACCGTCTGATGGCC
>CBINOL010000175.1:0-8675 GCA_966252285.1 uncultured Caulobacter sp. | reverse complement strand
CAGCCGCCTGGCCGCCGATCCCGATGGCCGCCGCTCTTGGCTCGACCTGCGCGACGACCTGCTGGCCCTGCTGAGGGCGCTGGACCAGGCCCCGGTGGTGCTGGCCGGTCACTCGATGGGGGCCACGGTCAGCCTGCTGGCCGCCGCCCAGGCCCCGGGCAAGGTCTCCAGCCTCGTCCTGCTGGATCCGGTGGTCATGCCGCGCCTGGTGGCGCTGTACGCCAAGGCGCCGTGGACCTCGGGACGCCTGTGGAAGCGCATGCCGATCGCCCAGGCCGCCAGCCGCCGGCGCGAGGTGTTCGACAGCCGCGAGGCCGCCTTCGCCGCCTATCGCGGCCGCGGCGCCTTCAAGACCTGGCCCGAGACCATGCTGGCCGACTATGTCGGCGGCGGCTTCAAGGACCGTCCCGACGGCAAGGTCGAACTGGCCTGCTCTCCGGCCTGGGAAGCCTCCAACTACGCCGCCCAGGGCCACGATCCGTGGCGGGCGGTCAGCCAGTTCCGCGGTCCTGTACGGATCCTGGCGGCCGAGACCGGCTCGACCTGCCGCATCGGCGACGGCGCCGCCTTCGCCCGCCGCGGCAAGGCCGTGCGCATCGAGACCCTGGCCGGCACCAGCCACTTCCTGCCGATGGAGCGCCCCGACCTGGTGCGCGAAGCCATCCTCGACGCGGCGACCTGACCCGGATCCTTCTCCCCTTGCGGGAGAAGGTGTCATCCGCAGGATGACGGATGAGGGGTCGCACCAACGCAAAACGCCGCGACAGCCCTTCGGCCGCCGCGGCGTTTCAGGTCTGAGAGACCCCTCACCCGACCCCGCTCCGCGGGGCCACCCTCTCCCGCAAGGGGAGAGGGATCAGGGAAATCACCAGATCTTCACGCGATCTTCCGGGGCGATGTACAGCTTGTCGCCCGGCTGGACGTCATAGGCCTTGTACCAGCCCGGCTGGTTCCGGATGGTGCCGTTGACGCGGTAGTAGGCCGGCGAGTGCGGGTCGCTGGCGATCTGCTGCTTGAGCGCGTCGTCGCGGCTCTTCTGGCGCCACACCTGGGCCCAGCCGAGATAGACGCGCTGGTCGCCGGTGAAGCCGTCCAGCACCGGGGCCGGCTTGCCGTGCAGCGAGGCGTGATAGGCGTCGAGGCCGAAGGACAGGCCGCCCATGTCGCCGATGTTCTCGCCCATGGTCAGGTCGCCGTTGACGTGCACGCCCGGGAAGGGCTCGAACGCCGAGTACTGCTTGCCCAGCTTGGCCTTCTGCACGTCGAACTTGGCGGCGTCTTCCGCCGTCCACCAGTCACGCAGCACGCCGTCGCCGTCGGACTTGCGGCCCTGGTCGTCGAAGCCGTGGCCGATCTCGTGGCCGATCACGCCGCCGATGCCGCCGTAGTTGACGGCCGGGTCGGCGTCCGGATGGAAGAACGGCGCCTGCAGGATGGCGGCCGGGAACACGATCTCGTTGTTGACCGAGTTGTAGTAGGCGTTGACCGTCTGCGGGGTCATGCCCCACTCGGTCTTGTCGACCGGCTGGTTCAGGCGCTCGACGTCATGGCGCCATTCGAAGGCGCCGGCCCGCAGGGCGTTGCCGTAGGCGTCGTCGGCGCGGATCTCCAGCTTGGAGTAGTCGCGCCACTTGTCGGGATAGCCGATCTTGACGGTGAACTTGGCCAGCTTGTCGAGGGCCTTGTCCTTGGTCTCCGGGCCCATCCAGTCGAGGCCTTCGATGCGGGCCTTAAGCGCGGTGCGCAGGTTGGCCACCAGGTCGACCATCTTGGCCTTGGAGTCCGGCGGGAAGTATTCGGCCACATAGACCTTGCCGACGCTCTCGCCGAGCATGCCGTTGACCTGGGCGACGCCGCGCTTCCAGCGGGGCTTCTGCTCGGGCTGGCCCGACAGGGTCTTGCCGCGGAATTCGAAGCTGGCGTCGGCGAAGCGCTTGGACAGCATCGGCGCCGCGCCATCGACGACCTTGAACGCCTGCCAGGCCTTCAGGGTGTCGAGCGAGGTGTCGCCATAGACCTTGGCGAACTTCGGGAAGGCCGTGTCGGTGGTCACCACCACGCGGTCGAGCTTGGGCAGCTCGGTGCCGACCAGATAGCGGTTCCAGTCATAGCCCGGGGTCAGGGCCTGCAGTTCGGCCCAGGTCTTGGGGTTGTAGGTCTTGTCGCGGTTGCGGCGCTCGACGCGGGTCCAGCTGGCTTCGGCAAGCTGGGTCTCGAAGGCGACGACGGCCTTGGCGCTCTCGGTCGGGTTGGCCCAGCCGATGAAGCCCAGCATCTTGGCGACGTACAGCTCGTAGGCGGCCTTCTTGTCGGCGAACTTGGCGTCGAGATAGTAGTCGCGGTCGGGCAGCGAGATGCCGCCGGCGCCGGCATAGACGGTGTAGCGGGTCGGGTTCTTGGCGTCGGTCGAGACGTAGAGGCTGAGGATCGAGGCGAAGGCCGTGGTCGGGCTCTTGCCCATCAGGGCGGTGAACTCGTCCTTGGTCTTGATGGCCTTGATCTGCTTCAGCTCGCCGGCGATCGGGGCGGCGTCCAGCTTCTCGATGCGGGCCTCGTCCATGAAGGCCTTGTAGGCCGCGCCGACCTTGACGCTGTCGGCGTCGGTGGTCTTGCCGGCGGCGGCGCCCTCGATGATCGCCCGGGTGCGGGCTTCCGACAGCTCGGCCAGCTTGTCGAAGTTGCCGTAGCGGGTGCGGTCGGACGGGATCTGGGTGGTCTCGTCCCACTTGCCGTTGGCGTACTTGTAGAAGTCGTCGCCCGGCTTGACCGAGGTGTTCATGCCCGTGAGGTCGAAGCCCCAGGCGCCGTAGCGCGGCGACTCCAGCGAGACGGCCGCGCCGCCGCCGGCGTCGGTGGCGTCGGCGAACAGCGACTGGACGGTGCAGGCGTCGTCGACGCAGGCGTGCTCTTCATGCGCCTGGGCGCCGTAGGCCGAGATCGAGAGGGCGACCGCCGCGGCGGCGCCGAACCAAGCTTTTTTCATCGAAAGGCAGATCCGTTGGAAAACCCGGCGGCAATCTGCGCCGGAGATCAGAATTTCCTGCCTTAAAATTCTGTCATGTTTCCACAGGGCGACCCGACGCCCGGCGATCGGTCATCAAAGCGCCACCTTGGGTCAGTGCCGGTGCGGCGAAGCGGGCGCGACCGCAGCCGCCGGTTGCGGCGGGGCGATGCGGACCGCCAGCTGCGCCTCGATCCTGCGGCCGCCGTCGAAGGTCAGGGTCAGCGGCAGGCGCTCGCCGGGCTTCAAGGGCCGCTTGAGGCCCATGACCATGAAGTGGTTCCCGCCCGGGGCGAAGGCCACCTGGCCGCCCGGCGGGATCACCAACCCCTGGCTCATGGCCCGCATCGACGAGACGCCGTTCGCTTCCGTGGTGCGGTGGACCATCACCTCGCGCGCCAGCGGGCTGGTCGCGCCCGTCAGCGTGATCGGCGCGCGGCCACGATTGGCCAGCACCATGTAGCCGGCGCTGTTCATGCCGGCGGCCGCCACCGGCCGGGCCCAGGCCTGGCGCACGTCGACCTCCACCGCCTTGGGCGCGGCGGCGCAGAGCACGGGGACCAGGGCCAGCAGGGGCAGCAGCGAGGCGGACCGGCGCATGGGGAGCTCTCGACGAAACGTTCGAAAGACGCCTTACGCCGGTTGGGCGCGGGCGGCGAGCGACCTGAGGTTGGGTGGAGCGGCGCGGCCCAAGATCCTCCCCCTCTGGGGGAGGTGGCCCGGAGGGCCGGAGGGGGGGCGTTCTCAGCTTCCGAGGCGCCGACAGACCCTGCCTCGACTCGCCCCTCCGTCGCCTTCGGCGACACCTCCCCCACAGGGGGAGGATTTCCGAACGACCGCCCCTCGACCTCTCGCGCATCGCCTCTGCCCCGCCTCCGGCGAACCGTGCTAGGCGGGGCGTCCACGCTGCACGGACCACCGCATGACCGGCCAATTCACCGACGCCGAACGCCGCACCACCCTGGCCGGCCTGATGATCGTCTTCCTGCTCAGCGCGCTCGACCAGACCATCGTCTCCACCGCCATGCCCAGGATCATCTCCGAACTGCACGGCCTGACGCTCTACAGCTGGGTGACCACCGCCTACCTGCTGAGCTCGACGGTGATGGTGCCGATCTGGGGCAAGCTGGGCGACATCTACGGCCGCAAGCCGGTGCTGGTGGTCGGCATCTCGATCTTCATGGTCGGCTCGTGGCTGTCGGGCCTGTCGGGCGAGTTCGGAAACATCGCCGGCATGAGCGGCATGGTGCAGCTGATCGTCTTCCGCGCCCTGCAGGGGATCGGCGGGGGCGCCCTCTTCACCACCGCCTTCGCGATCATCGCCGACCTCTATCCGCCGCGCGAGCGGGGCAAGTTCGCCGGCATCTTCGGCTCGGTGTTCGGGCTTTCCAGCGTGCTGGGCCCGCTGATCGGCGGCTACTTCACCGACCACGGCACGGTCCACCTGGCCGGCCACGTGATCGCCGGCTGGCGCTGGGTGTTCTACGTCAACCTGCCGCTCTGCCTGCTGTCGCTGTTCATGATCCTGGTGAAGATGCCGGCTTTGCCGCACCAGCGCTCGGGAAACATCGACTTCCTCGGCGCGGCCCTGCTGATCGCCGCCTTCGTGCCGCTGCTGCTGGCGCTCAGCCTGGGCGGCCACGACATCGCCTGGGCCTCGCCCCAGAGCATCGGCCTGTTCGCCGGCGCCGCCGTGGCGCTGGGTCTGTTCGTCTATGTCGAGGGCCGGGTGTCGAACCCGATCGTCCCGCTGCATCTGTTCAGGAACAAGACCTTCGTCACCGCCAACCTGGCCGCCTTCCTGATCTCGATGGCCTTCATGGGCGTGGCGGTGTTCCTGCCGCTCTACATGCAGCTGGGCCTGGGCGTCGACGCCACCACCTCGGGCCTGGCCATGCTGCCGCTGATGGGCGGACTGATCGTCGGCTCGGCGGTGTCGGGCCAGCTGGTCACCCGCACCGGCAAGTACAAACCGTTCATGCTCGGCGGCGCGTCCCTGCTGCTGCTCGGCGTGATCCCGATGACCCACCTGGCCGGCATCCAGCACCTCTATCTGCTGTGCCTGCTGCTGCTCGTGGTCGGCGTGGGCCTGGGCCCCAACCAGAGCCTGTTCAACCTGGCCACCCAGAACGCCGTTTCGCCGCGCGACATCGGCGTGGCCACCAGCTCCAACCAGTTCTTCCGCCAGATCGGCTCGACGGTCGGCGTGGCCGTGGCCGGCGCCCTGCTGACCACCCGGCTGGCCGCCTATGGCGGCGGCAAGCTGGATCTGGGCGCCCTGCAGGGCCTGGCCCTGGAGAGCGGCGTCGTCGGCAGCCACCGCGACCCGGCGCTCGGCCAGGCCCTGGCCTTCGCCGTCAGCGGCGTGATGCAGGCGGCGCTGCTGGTCATCGTGCTGGGCCTGGTGGTGATCCTGTTCGTCCCCGCCCTGCCCCTACGCTCGCGCATGCCGGCGGCCGAGCCGGTGCTGGAGAAGGAATGAGGCGGGTCCTTCTCCCCTTGCGGGAGAAGGTGGCGGCGAAGCCGACGGATGAGGGGTCGAAAGACCTTTCCGCAAGCTTCTGAGAGACCCCTCACCCGACCCTGCTCCGCAGGGCCACCCTCTCCCACAAGGGGAGAGGGATCAAAGGAAGCTGTACGGGTCGATGTCGATCGTCACCCGCACCGAGTTGGGAACCTTGGCCCGCGCCCGCCATGCGGCCATGAAGCCCGGCAGGTCGACATTGCGCCCGGCCCGCACCAGGAACCGCTTGCGCCGCCGCCCGCGCACCAAACCGAGCGGCGCGTCGGCGGGGCCGTAGACCTCCACCCCTTCGGCGTTGGGCGTCGCGGCGGCCAGGGCCTGGACGTAGGCCTCCAGCGCCTCGGCGTCGGGGCCCGAGGCGATCACGGCGGCCAGCCGTCCGAACGGCGGCAGGCCGGCCTCCTCGCGCATGGCCATCTCGGCCTCGACGAAGGCGTCGCGGTCCTGGGCCTTCAGGGCCTGCAGCACGGCGTGCTCGGGCGAGTAGGTCTGCAGGTATGCGCGACCGGGCTTTTCGTGGCGACCGGCGCGGCCCGTGGCCTGGGCCAGCAGCTGGAAGGTCCGCTCGCCGGCCCGCAGGTCCCCGCCGCGCAGGGAGAGGTCGGCGTCGATGACGCCCACCAGGGTCAGGTTGGGGAAGTTGTGGCCCTTGGCGGCGGCCTGGGTGGCGACCAGGATGTCGATCTCGCCCGCCGCCATCGAGTCCACCAGCGCCCGCGCGCCGGCCGGATCGAACACGGTGTCGGACGAGAACACGGCGATGCGGGCGTCGGGGAACAGGTAGCGGGCCTCTTCCTCCACCCGCTCCACGCCCGGGCCGATCGAGACCAGGCTGTCCTTGGCCCCGCAGTGCGGGCAGGCCTCGGGCTTCTTCATCGAGAAGCCGGTCAGGTGACAGACCAGGCGCCCGGTATAGCGGTGCTCGACCAGCCAGCTGTCGCTGTCGGGCGACTTCAGCTTCTCGCCGCAGGCCCGGCAAAGCACCAGTGGCGCATAGCCCCGGCGATTGAGGAAGAGCAGGGACTGCTCGCCCTTCTGCAGGGTCAGCGACACGGCCTTGACCAGGGTCGGCGACAGCCAGCGGCCGGGTTCGGGCGGGGTGGCCCGCATGTCGATCAGGTGCACGTCGGGCAGTTGCGCCGTGCCGTGGCGCGCCCCCAGCCGCAGCCAGCGATAGCGGCCCTGGTGGGCGTTCCACAGGCTTTCCAGCGACGGCGTCGCGCTGGCCAGCACCACCAGCGCCCCTTCGATCTTGGCGCGCGCCACCGCCAGGTCGCGGGCCTGGTAGATGAAGCCCTCCTCCTGCTTGAACGAGCCGTCGTGCTCTTCGTCGACGACGATCAGCTTGAGGTTCGTGAACGGCAGGAACAGCGCCGAGCGGGCGCCGACCACGATGCGGGCGCGGCCGTCGGCCACGGCCTCCCAGGCCCGGCGGCGGCGCGGCGGCGAGACGCCCGAGTGCCACTCGATCGGCGCGGCCCCGAACCGCTGCTCGAAACGGCCCATGACCGCCTGGGTGAGCGCGATCTCGGGCAGCAGCACCAGCACCTGGGCGGCCGGATCGGCCTCCAGCGCCGCGGCGGCGACCTCGAGATAGACTTCCGTCTTGCCCGAGCCGGTGACGCCGTCCAGCAGCGCCGCCTGGAAGCCGCCGGCCGCCAGCATCTCGGCCATCGTATCGGCCGCGGCCTTTTGACTCGGGTTCAGGGTCTGGGGCGGCAAGGAAAGGTCGGGCTGGGCGACGCTGTCATCGGCGGCGACCAGGACCGGTTCCAGCGCCCCCTCGTCGACCAGGCCCTTGACCACCCCGGCCGAGACCCCGGCCTGGCGGGCCAGTTCGGCGGCGCTCAGCGGGCCGGCCTGCGCGGCCGCCAGCACCTTCAGCCGGGCCGGCGTCATGCGGGCGGGCTGGACGCCGGTCAGGGACACGGCCTTTTCGGGCTTGGCCGGCGGATGGCGCAGGCCGCGCAGGGCCATGGCCAGCGGCCAGCCGGGCACGTCGACGCTGTAGCGCGCGGCCCACTCGACGAAGGTGATGACATTGGCCGGCAGGCGCGGATCGTCCACCCGGGCCAGCACCGGCTTGAGCCGGCGGTTGCCGCCGACGCCGTCGCGCAGGGCGGTGACCACGCCGCGCACGGTGCGGGGCCCCAGCGGCACCGACACGTGGTCGCCGACGGCCAGCTCCAGGCCCTCCGGCTCGGCGTAGTCGAAGGCCTCGGGCAGCGGCATGGGCAGCAGGACGGAGGCGATGCGCGACATGAGACCCGCCTTCTGCAACGGAAACGTCGCCGCGTCGAGATGGGGACCCCGCTCAGCTCATCAAGCCGGCGTTAACCGAAACAGGGCTTCATCGGCCTCGCCTGAAGCGTGCAGGCGGTCGTTGTTGTGAGGGGTCATGAGCGAATCCAGCCAGGCGATGGTCCAGCCGCAGATCGATCCCGATCTGGTCCGCGACTTTCTTCGTGAACAGCCCGACGTGCTGCGCGAGGACACCGACCTGCTGGCCGACCTGGGCCTGAAGCTCGACACCGGCAACGTCGTCGAGTTCGGCCACGTGGCCATCGCCCGCGCCGCCGCCGCCCGCGAACGCGAGGCCGAGGTGCGCAAGACCATCGAGGACACCGCCCGCGCCAACATGTCGGCCCAGGCCCAGGTGCACGCCGCGGTCATCGACCTGCTCGACGCCCGCAACCACTCCGATCTGGCCCGCCGCGTCGACGAGATGGCCGCCCTGCGCTTCAGCCTCGCCGCCGGCACGCTGGCCCTGGAAGGCCCCGCCCGGGTGCCGGCCGGCTGGCACGCCCTGGTCGACGGTCAGGTCGACATGATCATGGGCGACCACGGCGTGGCCCGCATGGGCTTCTTCGCCCCGGCGCTGGGCCTGTTCGGCGACAAGCTCGACACCATCCGCAGCATGGCCATCGTGCGCATGTCGCTGTGGGAGCCCGCGCGCCAGGCCGTCCTGGCCTTCGGCTCCACCGACCCCGAAGCCTTCACCCCCGACATGGGCTCCGACCTGGTGGCGTTCCTCGCCCGCGTCGTCGAGCGCACGGCCGAACGTTGGCCGGTTCCGTGATGAGATCCTCCCCCTCTGGGGGAGGTGGCCCAGAGGGCCGGAGGGGGGGCGTTCTCAGCTTCCGCGAAGCT
>CBINOL010000174.1:0-8685 GCA_966252285.1 uncultured Caulobacter sp. | reverse complement strand
TCCGTCACGGCGCGTATCCGCGCCGCGCCACCTCCCCCGTTTCTCGGGGGAGGAGTAGGGAGCTGTCGCGGAGCGACTGAGGGGGGCGCCTACCCCTCCAGCATGATCGCCGACAGCAGCCGGCCGTAGTCCTTCTGGCCGCTCAGCACCGCGCGGCGATTGGAGAAGAAGTGGTCGCCCTCGGCGCAGGTGTCGCGGCCGACCCATTCGCGCTGCTCGACGCCGGCGGTGGCGATGCGGTCGAGGACGAAGGCGGGCAGGTCGAAATAGCGCTTTTCGTCGGTCTTGCCGGGCTTGAAGAACCGCTTGGAGCCGGGGCAGTCGGCCTCGAACCTGGCGAAGAACTCCAGGCCAACCTCGTAGGACTGCGGGCCGATGCAGGGGCCGACGGCGGCGACCATGCGTTCGGGGCGGCCGCCCAGTTCGACCATGGAGTCGACGGCGGCCTGCACCACCCCGTCCAGCGCCCCGCGCCAGCCGGCGTGAGCGGCGGCCACGACGCGGGCCTCGGGATCGACGATCAGCACCGGGGCGCAGTCGGCGTGCAGGGCGCCGCAGACCACGCCGGGCGTCTTGCTGACCACGGCGTCGCCCTGCGGCCGGGCGTCGCCCCACGAGCCGTCGGCGACGATGGCGATGGTCGAGTGGATCTGGAAGCAGGTGTTGAGGTCTTCGCGCTCGACCCCGAACCAGCCGGCGGCCCGGGCGCGGTTCTCGATCACGTCGGCCGGCTCGTCCTGGCTGCCGCGCCCGACATTGAGGCTGTCGTACAGCCCCTGCGAGACGCCGCCGTTGCGGGTGAAGAAGGCGTGGCGCAGGCCCGGCACGGAGGCCAGCAGCGACGACTGGACGGTGGGGAGCGATGCTTTGGTCATGCCTCGTCCTCGAAGAGCGGGGGATTGAGCCCCGGCGCGCTCAGGCACGCGACCTTGAAGAGATCGCCCATCTGCGCCGCTCCGGTCAGGCGATCAAGCTGTCTTGCGACGACCTGCGCGCGATCGGGCCGCGCGGCGGCCAGCGCCTGGGCGCGGGCCTCGATGCCGAGGGCGCGCAGGAAGTCGCCCTGGGTGATCACCGGCGGCGCGCTCGCTCCCGCCTGCCGGGCCGCCTCCAGCACCGACGGGAAGTCGGCCCAGACGGTCAGGTCGGCCTGGCCAGGGTTGTCCAGCGGGCCTTCCTTGCGGTGCGCGCGGATGGCCTGCAGCGTGTCGCCCGGTTCGCTCGCGGCGCGTCCGTAGTCGATCAGCAGCGCCGCGCCGCCGTCGTGGGCCAGGCGATGGCCAAGCTCCGAGCCCAGCGCCGCCTGGGCCGGCGAGGATTCGAGGATGGATCCGACGGGCGCTAGTTCCTCCCCCGCCAAGGCGGGGGAGGGGGACCCCCCCCGGGTCGCGCTTAGCGCGCGCCCGAGGACAGGCTCCGTGGTGGAGGGGGCGTGACTGGGCTCAGCGGCGGCGGTCGCCCCCTCCACCGGCTGCGCCGGTCCCCCTCCCCCGCGACGCGGGGGAGGAGAAAGAGGCTTCAGCCCGAACGCCAGTTCCCCGTCTTCGCCGAGGCCAACCACCCGTTCGGCCCAGCCGCCCTCGGTCTTCACGAACTGCCGCGCCGGCAGGCAGTCGAGCAGTTCGTTGGCGACCAGCAGCAGCGGCGCGCCGGCGGGAACCTCTTCCAGCCGATCGGCCCACTGCACGCTGGCGCCGGAGAGCTTTTGCTTCTGCGCCGCGCGCAGCACCGGCGAGACCTCGACCAGCCACAGGTCGGCGGCCTCCAGGAAGGCGGGCAGCAGCCGTGCGGCGCGCAGGATGTCGCTCATCAGCGTGCCGTCGCCGGGGCCCATCTCGACCAGGCGGAACGGCGCGGGACGGCCCAGGCGGTCCCAGGTCTCCATCAGCCACAGGCCGACGAGCTCGCCGAACATCTGGCTGACGCCCGGCGCGGTGACGAAGTCGCCGTCCGAACCCAGCGCCGGGCGGTTGGCGTAATAGCCGTCGCGGGGGTCGTGCAGGCAGCGGGTGAAGTATTCCGGGACGCTGATCGGGCCGTCCTGGGCGATCTGGGCCTTCAGGCGGCCGAGAAGCGCGGGCTTGCTCAGGCTCAAGGCTGGACCGGCTCCGAGGCGGGGACGACCGGTTGCTTCAGCGCCTTCCACACCAGCCAGCCGCCGACCAGCAGCATCGGGGTCGACAGCATCATCCCCATGGTCAGGCCCAGCGGGAAGTTGGGCATGAAGGCGTCGGGCTGGCGCACGTTCTCGAGGCTGGCGCGGAACAGGCCGTAGCAGAGCATGAACAGGCCCACGAGCCCGCCCCGGCGTTGCAGGAACGCGAAACGGTGGGTGGCCAGGCGCAGGATCAGGAACAGCAGCACGCCTTCGAGCGCGGCTTCGTAGAGCTGGCTGGGGTGGCGGGGCAGTTCGCCGGCGACGCAGGCGCCGCCTTCGAGGTCGCGGATGCGGTCGTTGCAGAACACCACGCCCCAGGGGACGTCGGTGGTGCGGCCCCAAAGCTCGCCGTTGACGAAGTTGGCCAGGCGGCCGAACAGCAGGCCCAGCGGCGCGACCGGGGCGACCAGGTCGCCGAGCTTCAAGAGGTCGATGCTGTTCTTGCGGGCGAACAGGATGACGGCCAGGCACACGCCCAGGAAGCCGCCGTGGAAGCTCATGCCGCCGTGCCAGACCTGCAGGATCTCGAGCGGCCGGGTCCAGATCGTCGACGGGCTGTAGAACAGGATGTAGCCGAGGCGTCCGCCCAGGATGATGCCCAGCGTGATCCACAGGACGAGATCGTCGATCTGCTCGGGCGTGGCGGTGGGCGCGCGGCCGCCCCACAGGCGCGGGGTCTTCACCAGCCGCACCGCGTAGCGCCAGCCCAGCAGGATGCCGGCCACATAGGCCAGGGCGTACCAGCGGACGGCGAAGGGACCCAGCTGGACGAGGACGGGGTCGAATTCCGGAAAGATCACGCAGTTCGGCTCCGTTCGGGACAGATGGTCGCAGGGATAGCTGGTTACCCGTTCGCTTTCATCCCCTGCGCACCATATAAAGAACTGTGGGCGATTTGCGCCCGGCCGGAACGAAGATGCACAGCCAGAACCCCTTCCTCGACGAATTCGCCAAGTTCACCCAGGCCGCCATGGGCATCGCCCAGACCGCCGGCGACGAAGCCAAGACGGCGTTCCGCGCCCAGGCCGACCGCTGGGCCGCCGAGCTGGACCTGGTGCGTCGCGACGATCTCGAGGTCCTGAAGGCCCAGGTGGCCGCCCTGCAGGCCGAAGTCGCGGCCCTGAAGGCCGAAAAGGCCGCCGCCAAGCCCGCCGCGAAGAAGGCGACTCCGAAGGGCGACAAACCCGCCGAAAAGGGCGAATAAATCGTTTACCGCTCGCTCCAAGCGTGAACGCTGTTGTGGCCAAACGCGCGAAGCAGCTTAGACTCTCCTTTCGTGGGCGACACCCGGCGGGTCCCACGCCCGTCATCGCCCCCGGGGGCCAAAGGTTCTGATGGACACCCAACCCGACGACGACGTCCTGCTGGCGCTGGATCCCCTCGAGGTGGTCGAGCACGTGCTGGCCGCCGAAAACCTGACCTTCGACCGCACGGAAGACGGCGATCTCGCCTTCGCCCTGACCGGCGACTGGAAGGATTACGAGCTCTGGTTCGCCTGGCGTCCGGAGGCCGACTGCCTGCAGCTGTGCCTCTCGCTCGACCTGCGGGCGTCCAAGACCAAGCGTCCGGCCGCCTACGAGCTGCTGTCGATGATCAACCAGCGCGTCTGGCTGGGCCACTTCGAGGTCTGGACCGACGACGGCGAGGTGGTGTTCCGCCACGCCCTGGCCCTGCCGTCGGGCGAGCGCCCGACCATGGCCCAGGCGGCCTCGATGATCGACGCGGCGGTGGAAGCCGCCGACCGCTTCTACCCGGCCTTCGACTTCCTGCTGCACGGCGCCAAGACCCCCGACGAGGCCATGGCCGCCTGCATGTTCGAAACGGTCGGCCAGGCCTGAGGCCAAAGTTCCTCCCCCGTATAACGGGGGAGGGGGACCACGAAGTGGTGGAGGGGGCGGCGGCGCGCACGGCGCTTTGTCCCTCGCCCCCTCCGTCACGGCGCTGATAGCGCCGCGCCACCTCCCCCGCTTCGCGAGGGAGGAGCAAAAACCCCAAGCTCTCTCGACGATCACCAAACGGTCGCCGCGTCACCAAACAGGTGACGCCGTCCCCCTGCCGCGCTAAGCGCCCTGCGACACCAGACACGCGGGAGCTTTGCCCATGACCCCCATCCTTCTGCTCGGCGCGGGCCGCATGGGCGGGGCCCTGATCGAGGGCTGGCGCAATACCGGGGCGTTTTCGCTGTCGGACCTGATCGTCCGCGACCCGGCCGCCACCGCGCAGGCCTTCCCCGGCGCGGTGGTCAATCCGCCATTGGAGGCGCTCTCCGCCGCCAAGGTGGTGCTGCTGGCGGTCAAGCCGCAGATCTGGCGCGAGGCGGTCGCGGACGTGGTTCCGCACCTGGCTCCCGACGCCATCGTCGTCTCGATCGCCGCCGGGGTGCGCGCGGCCGACATCTCGCAAGCCTTCGGCGGCCGGCGCGTGGCGCGGGTGATGCCGACGACCGCCGTGGCCATCGGCCAGGGCGCGGCCAGTCTCTATGCCGACACGCCTGAGGCCCTCGACGCCGCCAAGGCCCTGCTGGCCCCGGTGGCCGCCACGGTCGAACTGGCCGACGAGCAGCTGATGCACGCGGCCACCGCCGTCTCCGGCTCGGCCCCGGCCTATCTCTACGCCTTCATCGAAGCCCTGGAGGCGGCCGGCGCCGGCCAGGGCCTGTCGCCCGAAGACAGCGCGCGCCTGGCCCGCGCCACCATCGCCGGCGCGGCGGCCCTGCTGGCGGCCGGCGGCGAAGAGCCGGCGGAGCTTCGCAAGCAGGTGACGTCGCCCGGCGGCACCACGGCCGCGGCCCTGTCGGTGCTGATGGGCGAGGGCGGGTTTGGAGATCTGCTGCCGCGCGCCTTGGCGGCGGCGGTGAAGCGCTCGGAAGAGCTGGGGGGGTAAGAAAGATCCTCCCCCTGAAGGGGGAGGTGGCCCGAAGGGCCGGAGGGGGAAGTGTCCGATGAGGGCAGTGCAGCCTCAAAGACAGCAGTCCCGGGCCCCCCCAGCGGCGGTGGCGCACGCTCCCCCCGCACGGGGAGCATCTTTCTTTACGGCGCGGTCACGTCCACCAGCGCCTGGGGCTGGGTTCCCCGCGCCTTCGCCACGAACTCCACGGCCCGCACGATGTGGTCGGCGAACTCGCCGCCGAGCAGGCGGGTGTGGGTGGCGCCGGCCACGTGGTCGACATAGCCGTGCTGCGAGGCCTTGGCGGGGGCGGCCTGCATGTCCTTCCACTGGGCGCGATCGCCGATGCGGGCGCCGGCGGTGACCACGGCCACCGGCCATTCGGGCTTGAACTGCGGCTGGGCGGCGGCCTGGTCGGAAGCCTCCGCCCACAGGGTGACTTCCTGGGCCGAGGTGCGGTTGTGGCGGCCGTTGGCGAAGCCCCAGCGCTTTTCGGCCTTGGCGTCCGGCGGCAGGCCGATCTTGTCGCCCAGGCGGGTGTAGACCAGCGGCTTGTAGAGCCCGGTCGAGGCCCCCAGCGCCGCGGCGCGCGAGATGAACACGAACGACTTGATGAAGCCCTGGGCGCGGCGGATCTTCGCCGCTTCCGGCGTGGCGGCGTCGACCAGCACCAGGCCCGCGACCTTGTCGGGGTTGCGGCCGGCGTATTCGCGCAGGCGCAGGCCGGCCATCGAGTGGCCGACCAGGATGTAGGGGCCCTTCTCGCCCGAGGCGGCGACCAGCTTCTCGAAGTCCGACACGATGGCCAGGCCGTCGCGCGGGGCCGGGCCCTTGGGCGAATAGCCCATGCCGGCGCGGTCGTAGGCGCAGGCGCGCCAGCCGGCGGCGGCCAGGGCGTCCTGGGTCGCGCCCCAGTCGGCGGCGAAGCCGAAGGCGCCGGCTTCCAGCCAGACGGTGGGGCGGTCGGCGTGGGTGGCCTCGCCCTCGCAGACCAGGCGCAGCTTACGACCCTCGCCGATGTCGACGAAGGTTCCGCGCGGGGCCTTGTGTCCGACCGCGGCCATCACGCCGCCCGTCGCGACGAAGGAGACGAAGAGCAGGGTGAAGGCGGCAAGGGCGCGTCCGGCGTGCTTGAGCATGGGTCTCAATGTAGGGGCGCAGGATCGTTCGTCGAGAGCGTCCGCGACGTCGGGGCGCGGTTTCTTTTCGGCGGATCAGTCCCTAGACTCGCAAGCCATGCGTCGCGTGCTGTCCGCCCTGCTGCTGGTCGCCGCCCTGGCCTCGTCGGCCGGGGCCCAGACCCATGCGCGCCGGGGCCTGTCGGTTCCCGCGCCTGAGGCGACGCCGGCCCCCAGCGCCCAGGCCGTGATTCCGCCGCCGATCCCGCTGCAGTCGCCAAGGCCCGGCGCCGATCCGGCCGCCTGCAAGGCCGTTTGCGCCAAGACCTACTATTTCTGCCGCGCCAACACCGACGACGACAGCTGCCCGGCCGAATGGGCCCGCTGCGACGCCCGCTGCAAGGCGACGTTCGCCCGGCCATAAGATCCTCCCCCTCTGGGGGAGGTGACCCGAAGGGCCGGAGGGGGGCCGTTCTCAGCTGTCGGGGCGCCGGCCGTCTCATCAGCCACTCTCCCCTCCGTCGCCTTTGGCGACACCTCCCCCAGAGGGGGAGGATCTTGATGCATCCCCTCTTGCTCCGCGCCCGGAACGAGGCTCAAATCCTGACGGGGCGTCATTGACGCCGCCCAACAAAAGAGCCGCGCTTCGATGTCGAACATCGCCTATTTCCCCGCCATGCCGCCGCGCGAGGACAATCGCCCGGGCAAGCGCGAGCGCACCAAGACCGCCAACCGCCAGGCCATTCTCGATGCGGCCCGGCAGGTGTTCGGCGAGCTGGGCTATGACGGGGCCACGGTGCGCGACATCATCCGCCTGACCGGTTTGGCCTCGGGCACCTTCTACAACTACTACAAGTCCAAGGAGGAGGTGTTCGACGCCCTCGCCGACGACGGGGCGCGGCGCTTCCGGCCGCTGCTGCGCGTGGAGTTCGAGAAGGCGACCGACTTCGCCTCGTTCCTGCGCGGGGCCATGCGGGCCTATTTCGACTTCCTGGCCGCCGAGCACGAGACCTGGCGGATCAACCGCCCGGCCGGCGAGACCCACCCGCAGGTGCGCGCCACGCCCGAGGTCACCGCCGTCTTCGCCGAGGTGCGCGAGGCCTTCGAGCGGGTGCTGGAGCGGGATCACGCCCCCCCCGTGGACCTCGACTACCTGACCGCCGCCTGCATCGCCGTGGCCCGCGAGGTCGGCGACAAGATGCTCGAGCGCCGGCCGATGGACACGCAAGGCGCCACCGCCTTCGCCGTCGGCCTGATCCTCGGTGGCCTGCCGGCCCTGCCCAGGCCCTGAGCTTTGGCCGTGAGAACGAAACCTCGTCCTTCGACAGGCTCAGGATGAGGTTTCTACTGCCGCCGACCTGCCTGTAGCCCTCACCCTGAGCTTGTCGAAGGGCGAGGGCGGTCCCCACGAAAACCAACCAGAAAGAGCCCCCGAATGGCCGACGTCCAGAAGCTGGTCCTCAAGACGATCCTGTCGCTGCCGACCCCGATCCTGCGGGCGCTGAGCGGCGGGGGCGTGGTCTATCGCGGCGGACGCACCCTGGACCCGCGCTTCCAGTTCTTCGCCAACGCGGCCAAGGGACTGCCGTCGATGACCACCCTGTCGCCGGAAGAGGCGCGGGCGGGCAGCGCCAAGGGCCTGCTGGCGGTGTCGGGCCCGCCCGAGGTCGGGGTGCGCAACGAGAGCCTGACCATTGACGGCCCCGGCGGCCAGATCCCGATCCGCGCCTATCGTCCGGCCGAGCAGGACAGTTCCGCGCCGCTGATAGTCTTCGCCCACTTCGGCGGCGGGGTGATCGGGGACCTGGAGACCTGCCACGCCTTCTGCGGGATCCTGGCCCGCATCGCCAAGACCGCCGTGCTGTCGGTCGACTACCGCCTGGCGCCGGACCATCGCTTCCCGGCCGGGCTCGACGACGTGCTGGCCGCCTGGCGCTGGGCGCGCGACAACGCCGCCCGCTTCGGCGCGGCGCCGGGAGAGGCCGCGATCGGCGGCGACAGCATGGGCGGCAACTTCGCCGCCGTGCTGGCCCAGGAGGCCAAGCGCGCGGGCGAGGCCCAGCCGGCCTTCCAGCTCCTGATCTATCCCGCCGTCGACGTTGCCAGCGAGACCCCGTCGATGGGCGTCTATGCCGACAGCTATCCGCTGAGCCGGCCGATCATGGAGTGGTTCATGGGCCACTATATGGGCCCCGAGGCCGATCCGGCCGATCCGCGCCTGTCGCCCGACAAGACGCAGGACCTGACGGGTCTGGCCCCCGCCATCGTCGTCACCGCCGGCTTCGACCCGCTGGTCGACCAGGGCGAGGCCTACGCCAAGCGGCTGATCGCGGCCGGCGTGCCGACGACCTACCGCTGCTACGACAGCCTGGCCCATGGGTTCACGGCGTTTACGGGCGCGGTGCCGGCGGCCGACGCGGCCTGCCGCGAGATCGCCGGGCTGGTGCGCAAGGTGATCGCCCCATGAAGCCCTTCCCCCTGGATGGGGGAAGGGTTGGGATGGGGGTGGAGCGGCCTGTCCGG
>CBINOL010000173.1:0-8745 GCA_966252285.1 uncultured Caulobacter sp. | reverse complement strand
TCCATCAGCTTCTCGGTGCCGCGGTGCAGCAGGCCGATGTGCGGATCGACGCGTTCGACGATTTCACCGTCGAGCTCCAGCACCAGACGCAGCACGCCGTGCGCGGCCGGGTGCTGGGGGCCGAAGTTGATGTTGAACTTGCGGACCGGGGTTTCCGGGATCGCCGGAACGGTCGGTTCGTCGCGGAAGAAGTCGGTCGCCGCGGCGGGAGCGTTCGTGCCAGTCATGACTTAAGCCTTCTCCGCCTTCTCGTCGCCCGGCAGGGCGTACTTGGCGCCCTCCCACGGAGAGAGGAAGTCGAATGCGCGGTACTCGGTGATCTTCACGGGTTCGTAGACGACGCGCTTGAGCTCGTCGTCGTAGCGGACCTCGACATAACCCGTCATCGGGAAGTCTTTCCGCAGCGGGTGGCCGTGGAAACCGTAGTCCGTGAGGATGCGGCGCAGGTCGGGGTGGCCTTCGAAGAACACGCCGTACATGTCGAACGCCTCGCGCTCGAACCAGTCGGCGACCGGGAACACCGGCGTGGCGCTCGGCACCGGGGTGTCTTCGTCGGTCTGCACCTTCACGCGGATGCGGACGTTCTTCACCATCGACAGCAGGTGGTAGACCACGTCGAAGCGCGCGGCGCGCTCCGGATAGTCGACCGCCGTCAGGTCCACCAGCTGGTGGAAGCGATAGTCGGGGTGATCACGCAGATAGGTCAGCAGCTCGACCACGCGATTGGCCGAACCCAGGACGTTCAGCTCGCCGAACGCCACGTGATACGACGAGATCGCGCCGGCCGAGTTGGCGACGATCGCCTGGCCGAGGGCTTCGAGGTCTTGGCTCATCGCTCGATGGTCCCCGTGCGACGGATCTTCTTCTGGAGCTGCAGCACGCCGTAGACGAGCGCTTCGGCCGTGGGCGGGCAGCCCGGCACGTAGATGTCGATCGGCACGACGCGGTCGCAGCCGCGCACGACGCTGTAGCTGTAATAGTAGTAGCCGCCGCCGTTGGCGCAGCTGCCCATCGAGATGACGTAGCGGGGCTCGGGCATCTGGTCGTAGACCTTGCGCAGAGCCGGGGCCATCTTGTTGGTCAGCGTGCCGGCGACGATCATCACGTCCGACTGACGCGGGCTGGCGCGCGGGGCGAAGCCGTAGCGCTCCAGGTCGTAGCGCGGCATGGCCGAGTGCATCATCTCGACGGCGCAGCACGCCAGGCCGAACGTCATCCACATCAGCGAGCCCGTGCGGGCCCAGGTGATGAGGTCGTCGGCGGCGGCCGTGATGAAGCCCTTGTCGGCCAGCTGCTGGGAGACGCCGTCGAAGAAGGCGTCGTGCAGCTTGGGGTCATAGCCCTGCACGGTCGAGCGACCGGCGGAACCCGCCGGGATCAGCGACGAGCCATTGGGCGGCGAGCCGTTGGCGGGAACGATCACTCCCATTCGAGGGCGCCCTTCTTCCATTCGTAGATAAAGCCGACAGTGAGAACGCCCAGGAAGGCCAGCATGGACCAGAAGGCGTAGGCGGCGACGTCGGCAGGCAACTTCATAAGAGTGACGGCCCACGGGAACAGGAACGCCACTTCGAGGTCGAAGATGATGAAGAGGATCGACACCAGGTAGAACCGGACGTCGAACTTCATGCGCGCATCGTCGAAGGCGTTGAAGCCGCATTCGTACGCGGACAGCTTTTCCGGGTCCGGCGCCTTGGGCGCGAGCACGGCGGCGGCCAACATGAAGACGATGCCGATAACGGCCGCGATCCCGATGAAGATCACGATCGGCAGATACTGGAGAAGGAAGGCGGTCATGACAGCCCTTGGCTTGAATCGGCCGCGTTGTAGCCCAGCATTTCCCACGCTTCAAACGCCTGGGGCACATTGAGAAACGATCGCAACTGCAAGCCATCCACAGGTTCTGCGACATGGCCGTTGACACGAGTCTCAGCCCGACATATCAGACGCCCCTCGCCGCACGGCGGGTCGCACTTCCGCCTCGGCGGACAGCAAATGCGGATGTAGCTCAGTTGGTTAGAGCGCCGGCCTGTCACGCCGGAGGTCGCGGGTTCGAGCCCCGTCATTCGCGCCACCTTCTTCTGGAAGGTAGCGATCCGAGGTAAAAGCGAGCGCTTCGTAGGGTTTTGCGGCCTTACGCGACGCGGATGTAGCTCAGTTGGTTAGAGCGCCGGCCTGTCACGCCGGAGGTCGCGGGTTCGAGCCCCGTCATTCGCGCCACTTTCCCCTTCCCCACTTTTTCAGATTGCCCGTTTAAGCGACTAGCGCTGCCGTTTGCGCGCGTCCGCTGGAAAGACTGCGACAAATTGTGTCGCCAGACGGTTGTTACCGACCGGTCGCATCCCATGTAGCGGGCATGACCCAGTCCGCCGATATCCCGTTTTCCGTCCTCGACCTGTCGCCGGTTCCTCAAGGAACAACGGTCAGTAAAGCGCTCGCCAATACTTTGGACCTGGCGCGACATGCCGAGTCGCTAGGTTTCCACAGGTATTGGCTGGCCGAGCACCACAACATGCCCGGTATCGCCAGCGCCGCCACAACCGTGGTGATCGGTCACGTGGCCGCCGGGACTCAGAAAATTCGAGTCGGATCGGGCGGCATCATGCTGCCCAACCACGCGCCGCTGATGATCGCCGAGGCTTTCGGCACGCTCGCGGCGCTGCATCCGGGCAGAATCGACCTTGGCCTGGGCCGCGCGCCGGGCACCGACCAGGCCACGATCCGCGCTTTGCGCCGCTATGCCGGCTCGGTCGATCGTTTCGCCGAGGATGTCGTGGAGCTGCAGCACTGGTTCAAGCCGGCCACGGAAGACCAGGCGGTGCGCGCGATTCCCGGCGAAGGCCAGGACGTGCCGCTGTGGCTGCTGGGCTCCAGCACCTATGGCGCGCAGCTCGCCGCGGCGCTGGGCCTGCCCTACGCCTTCGCCGCCCACTTCGCGCCGGAGCAGCTGATGCAGGCGGTCGAGGTCTATCGCCGGGGCTTCCGCCCGTCGGCCCAGCTCGACAAGCCCTACTTCATGATCTGCATCGGGGTCTGCGCGGCCGACACCGACGAGGAAGCCCAGCGCCTGCACACCTCGACCCAGCAGCAGTTCCTGGCCCTGCGCCGAGGCAACCCCGGCCTGCTGCCGCCGCCGGTCGACGACATCACCGCCATCGCCTCGCCCGCCGAACTGGCCGGCGTGAACAACACCTTCCGCTATTCGGCGATCGGCTCGCCGCAAACCGTGTCGGCCAAGCTGCGGGCCGTGATCGAGGCCACCGGCGCCGACGAGGTGATGGCCGCCTCGCAGATCCACGACCACGCCGCGCGCCTGCGCAGCTACGAGATCCTGGCGTCCTTGCGAGACGATCTGCGCAAAGCCGCCTGAGCCTGTCTCTATATACGTCTAGTGCGAGGCGGCCGCCGCGGCCGCCTCGCCAAGAAAGACCCGCGAGCCGCTGAGTCGGCCATAGATCTCGGTCAGGCGCTCGAACACCGGCGTCCAGCCGTGGCGAGTCTCGGCCCGAAGGCGCGCGGCCTGCCCCAGAGCGACCATGTCGCGGGCGAACAGCGCCTCGACCGCCTCGGCGAACACCCCGCCTTCCGACGCCTGGGCCAGCATGCCTACCTGCTCGTCGACGCTTTCGGCGACGCCGCCGGCCGCCACGCCGACCACCGGCAGGCCGCAGGCCATGGCCTCCAGCACGATCAGGCCGAACGGCTCGTTGTCGTTGGCGTGCACGAAGGCGTCGCAGCCGGCCAGAATCGCGGCCAGCGCTTCGGGATCGCGCTGATAGTCCATCGAGATCACCCGATCGCTGGCTCGCGCGCCCGCGCCGGCCCCGATCAGCAGCAGCACATAGGGCTCGCCCAGCCGCTCGACGGCGTCGACCAGCACGTCGAGCTTCTTTTCCCGCGCCGGGCGGCCGGCGAAGACCAGGATTCGGTGCCGGTCGGTCAGGCCCAGGCGCTTGCGCAGAGCCGCGCGGTCGCCGCGCGCCGGGTGGAAGGTGTCGACGTCGACGCCAAGCGGCAGGCCGATAGCGTCGCGAACGCCCGCCTCGATCAGGCGGCCGGCGATGAAGTGGCTGGGGGCCACGGCCTGGTCGAATTGGCGATAGATCGCCGCCCAGCGTTTCTGGACGGGCTTTTCGGCCCATTCGCCGATGTGCAGCGCCGCCAGCGCCCCCAGATCGGTGTGGCAGAATCCGACCACGGGCACGCCCAGGGCGTCGCCGGCCTTCAGCGCGGCCAGGCCCGGCGTGTAGGGATCGCCGGCCTCGATGACGTCGGGCCTCTGGCGGATCAGCCGCTCCATCCAGCTGGTCTTGCCGATCGGCCAGCGATAGCCGTCGCCGAACGGCAGCGGCGCGGCGTAGATCGACACCCGGCCATGGCCGTCGTGGGCGTCGCGCGGCCCCGGCACCACCAGGGTGTGGCGCACGCCGGGCCGATTCTGCGCCAGCCAGGCGCGCTTGGCGTTCAGGTAGCGGCGCACCCCGCCGCTACGCGGGGCGTACAGCATCGTCGTATCGATGAGACGGGCTGGCCGCCCCGGGCTTGATCGACTCTGGTCCTGCGGCGCACCGGCCTCGGGGCTCGGCGGGGGAGTCAGCAGAAGATCGATCACGCCGTACCTCGCTACTGCAGAGGGAGCCGTCTTGCGCGGCCGCCAAGCGATAAGGTGCTCGAGCGCCGGGAGGTTCCTCCGAAGCTGGACCGTTGTCCAGCGGCGCAACGCCACCCTACGTCGCGTCGCGCATCGGCGCAAAAACCATATTTCGGTTCACCTGGATTGAACGGCTCCCGCGTCGTAGGAGGAGCCAAACGGGGGTATCCGACATGGCGCGTTTTCTGTTCACCACCTGGGAAGGCGGCGGCCACGTGCAGCCGCTCCTGATGGTCGCCGCCGACATGATCGCGCGCGGGCACGAGGTGCTGGCGATCAGCGATCCGGCCAACGCCGCAGACGCCCAGGCTTTGGGCGTTCCGTTCCGCGCCTGGACGACCGCGCCGTTCCAGACCGGCAAGTCCCGGGACGACGACCGCCTGCGTGACTTCGAGGCCGACAATCCCATGGCCGTGATCGAGCGCCTGCTCGAACGGGTGATGACCGGCCCGGCCACCGCCTACGCCCACGACGTGCTCGAGGCCCTCGACGGCTTCCCGGCCGACGTGATCGTCACCCAGGAACTGCTGCTGGGCGTGATGGTCGCGGCCCAGGCGCGCGGCGCGAAGCTCGCCCTGCTGTCGGCCAACATCTGGTCGCTGCCCAACCTGGCCGGCGCCCCGCCGTTCGGCGCCGGGATGGCGCCCGCGGCCGACGACCAGGAGCGGGCCATGCACGCCATGGTCGCCCAGATGGCGCGCGGTCTCTTCCAGTCGGGCCTGCCGGCGCTTAACGCGGCCCGCGCCGAGCACGATCTCGCGCCCCTCGACGACCTTTTCGCGCAGTTCGAAGCCGCCGACGCGATCCTGCTGGCGACCAGCACCGCCTTCGACTTCGCGCCCGAGCTCCTGCCCGCCCCCTTCGCGTATGTCGGTCCGTATCTGGCCGATCCGGCCTGGGCGCAGCCGGCTCCGCTGCCGGAAGGCGATGCGCCGCTGGTGGTGGTGTCGTTCTCCAGCCTCTACCAGGCGCAGGAAAAGACGCTGCGTAATGTGATCGCCGCCCTCTCCGCCCTGCCCGTCCGCGCGCTGGTGACCACCGGCCCGACGCTGGATCCGGCCGAGTTCGTGGCGCCGTCTCACATCGCGATCGTCCGCAGCGCGCCGCACGGCGCCGTGCTGAACCAGGCCGCCGCCTTCGTCACCCACGCCGGCCACGGCTCGACCCTGCGCCCATTGATGGCCGGGGTTCCCTTGCTGTGCCTGCCCATGGGCCGCGACCAGAACGACAACGCCATGCGCGCCGCCCATCGCGGCGCGGCGATCACCCTGTCGCCGGACGCCTCGCCAGAGAAGATCGGCGAGGCTCTGGGCCGGCTGCTGGACGATCCGGCCTATGCCGAGGCCGCCCGGGCGCTAGGCGCGAAGATCACCTCCGACGCCGAGGGCCGCCGTGCCGCTCAGGCGCTGGAGGCGCTGATCTAGAGGCGGCCGCTGGCGGCCGCCTCAGCGTCTTCACCAGTCATCCCGCCCGTTGAGGTGCACCACCGGCAGCGGCGCCAGGTCGAAATTCTCCAGCAGCCGCACATTGATGCTGACGCGCGGGTGATCGTAATCGGCCTCGCCGCTGCTGAAGTCGGGGAACTGGCTGAAGGCGCCGCAGCCGCAGATCGAACAGTGATGGTGCGTGCCCATGTAGTCGCCCCATTGATAGGTCGAGACCCGGTCGCGCGCGGTCAGCAGCTTGAAGCTGGAGGGCTGGTAGTAGGCGACCAGATTGCCGCGCTTGGAGCAGAACGAGCAGTTGCAATCGGTCAGTTCGGTCGGCGCGGTCTCGACCTCGAACTGGATGGCGCCGCAGTGGCAGCTTCCCTTGACGGACATGACGATCTCCCTAGTGGCGTTGAGCGCCGGGGAGACTGCCGAAGGTCCGCTGACAGCATGGTGTCAGCAATCCTCCAGTCCTGGAGGTCCCTGGTGGGCGGTGAGGGGATCGAACCCCCGACCCTCTCGGTGTAAACGAGACGCTCTACCGCTGAGCTAACCGCCCATTCGCAGGGTCGCGCCTTCTAGCCGCAGTCGGGCGGCATGGGACGCGCGCATAGAAAAGGGCGGGCCGTCATCCAACGCCCCGCCCCTTAGAATCCGAAACGGGATCAGCCGTTCAGGGTCGTCTTCAGGCCTTCGCCGACCTGGAAGCGGGCCGTCTTCGAGGCCGGACGCTCGACGGTCTCACCGGTGCGCGGGTTGCGCGCGGTGCCGGCGGCGCGGGTCACGGCTTTGAAGGTGCCGAAGCCCACCAGACGCACGTCCGAGCCCGACTTCAGCGAAGTGGTGACGGTGTCGATGAAAGCTTCCAGGGCGTCCTTCGCCTGGTTCTTGTTGATGCCCGCCTTTTCGGCGATCGCCGTGACGAGTTCGGCTTTCGTGGTCATTTTTGTCTCCCAGCCAATAAGCGGCGGCGCTGCAACAGCTTACGCCGCTTCGCTCGCGTGGAAGTATGCGGGCTTCGCAAGCCCCGTCAAACGAAGGCGGCGCGGAAAGATCCCGCGCCGCCCTACTTATCAACAATAAGTTACTGTCAGTGCGTAAGAACTGCGTCGTCCCCGGCGTCGTCGGCCTTGGCGGGGCCAGAAAGGGGCTCTTCCGATTCGCTCCACTCGACCGGAGTCAGCGGTCCGACCAGAGCGTGCTTGAGCACTTCGTCGACCGTCGAGACCGGAATGATCTCGAGACCCGACTTCACGCTTTCCGGCACGTCGACGAGATCCTTCTCGTTTTCCTGCGGGATCAGCACGGTCTTCACGCCCGAACGCAGGGCCGCCAGCAGCTTTTCCTTCAGGCCGCCGATGGCGGTGACCCGGCCACGCAGGGTGATCTCGCCGGTCATGGCGATGTCCTTGCGGATCGGGATCCCGGTGAGCACCGAGACCATGGCGAGCGCCATGGCGATGCCGGCCGACGGACCGTCCTTGGGCGTCGCGCCGTCCGGCACGTGCACGTGGACGTCGGTCTTCTCGAACAGCGGCGGCTTGATGCCGAACGACGTCGCCCGCGAGCGGACGTAGCTGTTGGCCGCCGAGATCGACTCCTTCATCACCTCCTTGAGGTTGCCGGTGACCGTCATGCGGCCCTTGCCCGGCATCTTCACGGCTTCGATGGTCAGGATGTCGCCGCCGAACTCCGTCCAGGCCAGGCCCGTGACGATGCCGACCTGGTCGACTTCGTCGGTCTCGCCGTAGCGGTACTTCTTGACGCCGGCGTACTTGGCCAGGCGCGCGTCGTCGATGGTGATGCTGGTCAGCTTTTCGCGGGCCAGGTCACGCACCGTCTTGCGGGCCAGGTTGCCCAGTTCCCGCTCCAGCGACCGCACGCCGGCTTCCCGGGTGTAGTAGCGGATCAGGTCGCGGATGGCCGCGTCCGGAACGATGAACTCGCTGTCCTTCAGGCCGTGATCCTTGGCCAGCTTCGGCAGGACGTGGCGCTTGGCGATCTCCAGCTTCTCGTCCTCGGTGTAGCCGGGGATGCGGATGATCTCCATGCGGTCCAGCAGCGGCTGGGGCATGTTCAGGCTGTTGGCCGTGGTGACGAACATCACCTGCGACAGGTCGTAGTCGACCTCCAGGTAGTGGTCGCCGAAGGTCGAGTTCTGCGACGGATCGAGCACTTCAAGCAGGGCCGAGGCCGGATCGCCGCGGTAGTCGCTGCCCATCTTGTCGATCTCGTCCAGCAGGACGAAGGCGTTGGTGGTCTTGGCCTTCTTCATCGACTGGATGACCTTGCCGGGCATCGAGCCGATGTAGGTGCGGCGGTGACCGCGGATCTCGGCCTCGTCACGCACGCCGCCAAGGCTCATGCGCACGAATTCACGCCCCGTGGCCTTGGCGATCGACTTGCCCAGCGAGGTCTTGCCGACGCCCGGAGGACCGACGAGGCACAGGATCGGGCCTTTCAGCGAATTGGTCCGGGCCTGCACGGCCAAGTATTCCAGGATCCGCTCCTTGACCTTCTCCAGACCGTAGTGGTCGGCGTCGAGGATGTCCTCGCTCTCGGCGAGATCGATCTTCTTGCCCTTGGCCTTGCCCCACGGGATCGACAGCAGCCAGTCCAGATAGTTCCGGACCACCGTCGATTCCGCGCTCATCGGGCTCATGT
>CBINOL010000172.1:0-8773 GCA_966252285.1 uncultured Caulobacter sp. | reverse complement strand
ATCCCGTCCCCCTCAGTCGCTCCGCGACAGCTCCCCCTTCAGGGGGAGCATCTTCGTGACCGGGCAACAAAAAAGGCCGCCCCTTTCGGAGCGGCCCTTCTCGTGAAGCGGATCCGTCGATCAGTACGACGGCGTGTCGGCCAGCACGCTGGCGCCCTGCGAGCGCAGGCGGGTCTTGGCCATCTCGTCCAGGATCGCTTCGGAGCGCGGGTCGCCCAGGATCCAGGCGGCGGCGGCCACGGTGCGCATCGAGGTCGAGCTGACGCCCAGGGCCTTCTCCAGGGCGTCGAACGGCGACTTGGGCCCGCCGATCTTCTTCAGGCGCACGTCGCCGGTCAGCTTGGCCAGGGCCTTGGCCTTGTCGACGGCGTCGTAGAAGCCGCCCAGCTGGTCCACCAGGCCCAGTTCCTTGGCCTGGGCGCCGGTCCAGACACGGCCCTTAGCGATCTCGCGCACGCGCTCGACCGGCAGCTTGCGGCCCTCGGCCACGCGGGCGACGAAGCCGGCGTAGATATTGTCCATCCAGGCCGAGAAGCGGGCGCGCTGGTCGGCGGTGAACTCCTGGCCCGTGCCGAAGGCGCCGGCGTAGTCGCCGCCGACGCTGACCTGCCGGGTGTCGACGCCGAACCGCGACAGCGCCTCGCCCAGGGCGAACTTGCCGCCGAACACGCCGATCGAGCCGGTCAGGGTCGAGGGCTGGGCCACGATCGCCGAGGCCTGGCTGCTGATCCAGTAGCCGCCGGAAGCGGCGTAGGTGCCCATGCTGACCACGACGGGCTTTCCGGCCGCCTTGGCGGCCCTGACGGCCGCCAGGATCTGCTCGGAGGCGGTGTCCGACCCGCCGGGCGAGGAGACGCGCAGCACGATGGCCTTGACGTCCTTGTCCTCGATCGCGTCGTAGATCGCCTTGGCGGTCTCGTCGGAGTGGATGGTGCTGTCGCCGCCGAACGGCGAGGCCTGGCCCGACGTGCCGGTGACGATCGGCCCTTCGGCGCCGATGACGGCGATCGCCGCGCCGGTCTTGGGCAGGTCCTTCTTGGAGCGCGAGGCGTAGTCCGAGAACTCGACCAGCTTGGCGCCCTTGCCGGCGCGGGCCAGCATGGCGTCCTGGGCCTCCTTCACCTGGCCGACCTTGTCGATCAGGCCCAGGCCTTGCGCCTGCTGGGCGCTGTAGGGGCCGGCTTCGATGGCCTTGATCAGGCGGGCCGGATCCAGCTTGCGGTCCTGGGCGGCGGCGGTGAGGGCGCCGGTGTAGACCGAGCCCATCCACGACAGCGTCGCCTCGCGGTGCGCCGGGGTGAAGTCGCTGTTCAAGTACGGATTGACCGCGTTCTTGTACTCGTAGCGCTGCTCGAAGTCGGCCTTGACGCCGTATTTGTCGAACAGGCGCTTGTAGAACATCGTCTCGCTGGCCACGCCCACGGCCTGCAGCGAGCTGTCAGGCTGCATCCAGAACTCGCTGGCGGCCGCGCCCAGGCGGTAGGTCGAGGTCGACATGCCCGAGGGATAGATGCCCTGGCTATGGGCGAAGATCGGCTTCTTGCCGACGTTGCGGAAGTGCTTGAAGGCCTGGGCCAGCTCGTCGGCCGAGGCCGGGGCGACGCCGCCCTCCGGCAGGCGCACGAACACCGCCTTGACCTTGTCGTCGGTCTCGGCCCGGCGCAGCACCTCGATGACGCCCATCACCGACTGGCCGCCGCCGCCGAACGCCGCGAACGGGTTCTGCGAATCCTGGTCCGACAGTCCGCCGCGCAGGTCGAGCTGCACGACCGAGTTGGTCGGGACCGGGGCAGGGCGGGCCGCGCCGGCCGCCAGCACGATCAATATGAAGGGAACCCCGACGAGAAAGAGCACCAGTCCGACGAACACGCCGGCCACGGTCATGAGAAACTGCTTCATCGGGGTCCCGTTGCGATAGCCGAAGCGCGGCGGCGGAAAAGCACAGGTGGTCGTGCGTCCGTCGCGCTTCAATGTCGTCGCAAGCTAGCGGCTGTCGCGTTGCGGTCAAATGAACAGCAAGCAACCTGCCGAACTTCTCGCTCGAGCGGTGCAAATAGGGGGATTTTCTCGGGAAAGAAGATGGTCGGAGTGGCAGGATTTGAACCTGCGACCCCTGCGTCCCGAACGCAGTGCTCTACCAGACTGAGCCACACTCCGACTTTCCGAAGCCGCGCCGCCGGTTGGCTGTGCTCGACTTGGGAGGCGGCTTATAGGCGGCGGTCGGGAGAGTCGCAAGCGTGAAAATAGACCCAAAAAAAGAATTTGGAGGGCGTTGCCACCGTCCGAATCCTGAGCTATCTCCACCGCCTCGCCGCGGCCCACTGGGTCGGCAGCCGTTCCTGCTGGGGAATGGTGTAATGGTAACACTGCGGTTTTTGGTACCGTCATTCTAGGTTCGAGTCCTAGTTCCCCAGCCACTCTCTCCAATCTCTTCGCTGATAAGCGGCTCCCTTCCTGAGCGGCTTTTACATCGCGATCCTCTTCCTTCTCGAAGCTGTGCTTTGCCGGTGCGGGGCCCTACGCGTCCGAGCGCTTGTGCGTCGCCGTCGGCACGTGCGGTTGGATCTGAAGCGACGGTGAGCGCGCGCGGCGAATCTCGATCTGGCGTCCGGCTCTTCTCAAAAGTGCAGTTGCACGCGAACCTTTCCGGTCTTCGCGACTGCGAAAACGTCCGTGGAGGGAACTGAACTTGAAGGCGAGCGCGATCGGTTACGGCTAAGGCTTTGAAAATCCGCCATCGACATTGTTGCCGCGAAATAAAGCCTGTTTTCGCGGAGCGTTGCTCGTTCGATTGCGTATTTGTGTACTTGTAATTCCACCGGGCGGGTGTATTTCCGAATTTAAAGTCATTGTGGAGTGACGCCGTGGAAGACAAATCGACCCTGATCGAGCTGACCGCCGAGATCGTGGCCAACTATGTGGCCAACAACACGACCTCGGTCTCTGACCTGCCGGCTCTGATTCGGGCTACGCACGACGCCCTTGCCGGTCTTGGTTCGCCGGAAGCGCCGGTGACCGAAACCGTTACCAAGGCTACTCCGGCTCAGATCCGCAAGAGCATCACGCCGGACGCCCTGATCAGCTTCGAAGACGGCAAGCCCTACAAGACGCTGAAGCGTCACCTGACCACCCACGGCATGACCGTCGCCGAGTACAAGTCGAAGTGGGGCCTGCCCGCCGACTACCCGACCACGGCCCCGTCCTACAGCGAAGCCCGCTCGGCCATGGCCAAGGCTCTCGGCCTGGGGCAAGGCGGCCGCAAGGCCAAGGCTCCGGGCAAGGCCCGCGCCCGCAAGGCCTGATCCACAGGATCACCCGAAAACACGGAAAGCCCCGCCGGCGACGGCGGGGCTTTTTCGTTTCCGGCTCAGCTGATCTTCAGGCGGACGAACGCCATGCCGCCCACCGGCTCGTCGTAGCCCAGCCGTTCCGGCGCATCGAGGGCGCTGACCAGCCCGCCGACGCCGAACCGGGCGCGTTTTGTCCCGACGAAATCGAAGACAGCGCCGGTCGACAGTCGCCGCACCGTCTGGATCTGGCCCGAGCCGATCGCGCCGGGGGCGGCCAGTTCGTCCTGCTCCACCTGCTCGGCGCGGGCGAACAGGGTCCAGTTCCCGTCTGGCCGCAACGCGCCCTCGGCCAGCCAGGCCTGCAGGGCGTCGCCGGGCGCTCTGTCCCGGCGCGACCAGGCCAGGGTGGCGCTCACCGAGCCGCGGTACGCGCCCAGCGGCCGGGCATAGAGCGCGCTGGCCGAGACGCGGGCCTCGTCCCGGAGGGGGACGAGCGCGTCGGGGCTGTCGATCTTCGCCCAGCTGGCCTGCAGCGCCCAGTTCGACGTCGGATTGTACGACAGGCGCGCCGTGACGCTGTCCAGCCGGCCGGTCTCGATGGCGTAGCGGTTCTGGTCGGGCTCCCGGCCGCGAAAGGCGCTGGTCTCGACCTTCCAGCCGCCCCGCGCGACGCCGACGGTGACGACGCCGTGGGTGATGCGGGTCGCGTCGAACCAGCGATAGCTGATCGGGGCCTCGGGGCTGTCGTTGGCGGCCTGACGATGCAGGAACGACGGCGGGCCGTAGGCGGGCTCGCCGGGCAGACCGGCATAGACGAAGGCGTCGTAGCCGGGCGCGAACGACTGGCTGTAGCTGACCGATAGTTCGGTGAAGAGGTCGCTCGGCGGCTGGCGGTCGACGAGCCGGCGCCGGCCGTCGTCGGTTCCACCCGCCGCCAGCAACTGCGGGTATCCACGCTTGCCCAGCAGGGGCTCGGGGCTGACCGCCATCCTGAAGGCCAGCCTTCCGCCTCCGACATAGCGCCGCGCCAGGCTTGAGAGCACGCCGCCGACATAGGTCTTGTCGTCGCCGCGCGGCCCACCCTGGCCGACATGGACGCCGTTGAGCCCGCCCTTGTGGACCAGCTGCCAGCCGCCGACGCCGCCAAGCATCCAGGCGCTGAGGCTGTCGTCGGGCTGCCAACTGGTGCCGGACGCGTCACGATTCATCAAATGGGAGCCCAGAGGGCTGCGCACGGGGACGATGTTGACTAGAGCCCCGATGCCGAAGTCATCCACTTCGGGCGCGGCATGGTCCGACGGTTCCTGGGCCATCGCGGGGACGGCGAGCGCCGCCGCGATCAGGGCCGGAAGAAGCCCGAGAGACCGGCGCGCGGGCCGAAAGGCGAGGGGATGCGGCACGATGCGACCTCCCCTCGCGATCACACGCCGCTCAGCGACATGCCCGGCGCGTCGGGCGGGGTGTCGCCGCCGCCGTTCAGCGGCCGCTGCATCCACACCAGATCGACCCAGCGGTCGAACTTGTAGCCCATGGCCGGGAAGACGCCCTTGTGCTCGAAACCCAGCGCGGCGTGCACGCCGATCGAGGCTGCGTTGCCGCTGTCGCCGATCACCGCGCACATCTGGCGAAGGCCCAGGCCCTCGCAGGCCTCGATCAGCGCCTTGAGAAGCGCCTTGCCGACGCCCTTTCCGGCCGCGTCGGGCGCGACATAGATGCTGTCCTCGACGGTGTAGCGATAGGCCGCCCGCAGCCGGAACGGACCGGCATAGGCGTAGCCCAGCACCTTTCCGTCCAGCTCGGCGATCAGATAGGGCAGGCCGCGCTCCAGGAACGCCCCGCGCCGCCGCGCCATCTCGGCCTCGTCGGGCGGAACCTCCTCGAAGGTGCCCAGGCCGTTGAGCACGTTCCAGCCGTAGATGGCCGTGATCGCACCGATGTCAGCGTCGGTCGAAGGACGAATGACGAGATCCGACATCAGGCCTTCGTCCAGCCCTTGTCGACCGCCCACACGGCGAAGGCGTAGTCGAGCGCGATCTCCTTGAGGAAGTCGAAGCGGCCCGAGGCGCCGCCGTGACCGGCCTCCATGTTGATCTTCAGGAGGATCGGGTTGCCGCTGGTGGTGTTGGCCCGCAGCTTTGCCGCCCACTTCTCCGGCTCCCAGTAGGTGACGCGCGGATCCGACAGGCCGCCGGTGGCCAGCACCGCCGGATAGGGCTTGGCGGTGACGTTGTCGTACGGGGAATAGCTGGCGATGTAGTCGTAGGCTTCCTTGTCCTCCAGCGGATTACCCCATTCGGGCCATTCCGGCGGGGTCAGGGGCAGGGAGGTGTCGCTCATGGTGTTGAGCACGTCGACGAACGGCACCGCCCCGATGATGCCGGCCCACAGGTCGGGCCGCAGGTTGGTGATCGCGCCCATCAGCATGCCGCCGGCCGAGCCGCCATAGGCCACCGTCGCGCCCTTGGCCCCGTAGCCATTGGCGTGCAGGTGCTCGGCGCAGGCGATGAAGTCGGTGAAGGTGTTCTTCTTCTTGAACTTCTTACCGTCGAGGAACCAGCCGTAGCCCTTTTCCGAGCCGCCGCGGATGTGGGCCGTGGCCCAGATCCAGCCGCGGTCGACCAGGCTGAAGTTGCGGATCGAGAACGACGGATCCATCGACATGCCGTAGCTGCCGTAGCCGTACAGCAGCAGCGGCGCCTTGCCGTCGAGCTTGACGTCCTTCTTCATCAGCACGGTCACCGGCACCTCGGCGCCGTCGGGCGCCTTGGCGTAGAGGCGCTTGGTCACGTACTTGCTCGGATCGTGACCCGAGGGGATTTCCTGGGTCTTGCGCAGAACCTTGTCGCCGCTGCGCATGTCGTAGTCGAACCACTGACGCGGGGTCGTGGGCGACTGATAGACGTAGCGCAGGGTGGGGGTGTCGAACTCGTAGCCGCCCTCGACGCTCAGCACATAGGCCTGCTCGTCGACGACGATCGGCTTCTCGGCCTTGGTGGCGCGGTCGGTGATGACGATGCGGGTGTTGGCGTTGACGCGCTCGACGCGGACCAGATGGTCCTTGTAGGCGGCGTGGCCGGTGATGAAGGTCCCCGGCTTGTGGGCCACGAAGTCCTTCCAGTGGGCGCGACCCGGATTGTCGACCGGGGCCTCGACCAGCTTGAAGTCGATGGCGTCGTCGGCGTTGGTCAGGATGACGAACTTGCCGTCCCAGTGCTCGACCGAATAGCGCAGGCCCGGGGTGCGCGGCTCCACGGCTTTCGGCTTGGCGGCGACGTCGCCGGCCGGGATCAGCAGGGTTTCCGAGGTCTCGTGGTCGCCCGCGCTGATGACGATGAAGGCGTCCGAACCGGTGACGCTGACGCTGACGAAGAAGCCGTCGTCGGGCTCTTCATAGACCAGCACGTCGTCCTTCAGCCCGCCGCGCGCCGGGCGGCGATAGATCTTGTCGGAGCGGCCGTTGTCGTCGCGGTGGGTCCAGAACAGCCACTTGGAGTCGGGCGACCAGGTGAAGTCGCCGGTGCTGCTGTCGACCGGCTCGGGCAGGATTTCGCCGGTGGCCAGGTCCTTGACGTAGATCTTGTGGACTTCCGAGCCTTGCGCGTCCTCGGCATAGGCGAACAGCTTGTGGTCGGGGCTGTGGTCGGCGGCGCTGACCTGGCTGTAGGCTTTGCCCTTGGCCAGGGCGTCGCTGTCCAGCAGCACTTCCTCGCCGTCGGTCTTGCCGCGCGGGCGACGGGCGTAGATCGGATGCTGGCCGCCCAGGGCGAACCGCGAATAGTAGTCGTACGGGCCGTCGGGCGAGGGCACCGAGGAGTCGTCCTCCTTGATGCGGCCCTTCATCTCCTCGAACATCGCCTTCTGCAGGTCCTGCGTCGGGGCCAGCATCGCCTTCACGTAGGCGTTCTCGGCGGTCAGGTGCTCCTTGACCTCGGCCTTGATCAGGGTCGGGTCGCGCAGGACCTTCTGCCAGTTGTCGTCCTTCATCCAGGCGTAGTCGTCGACGCGCACCCGGCCCAGCTGCTCGATGCGCTTGGGAACCTTCTTGGCGACCGGAGGAACGGGCTTGGCGGTGGCGGACATGGAACTCCCGGGGATGAGGGCGGAGGACGTGGCGGCGACGGCGGCAACGCTCGTCATCATTTCGCGCCGGTTCATGGACAGATTCCCCCTCGGATGCGTCAGAACGCCAACTTGTTGCGCCTGATGCGTCTGGTCAAACTCATACGACGTCTAAGGTTGAATCGGAGGACGAGGCGTACATGGCTTGGGACCTGTCGGTCGATCTGATCCAGGCGACGGTGCAGCTGGAGCAGCCGCTCGCCGACGGCTCGCGGACGGTCGGCACCGGATTCCTGATCGAGGATCCCACGCCCGACGGCCGCCCGCGCACGATCCTGGTCACCGCCGCCCACGTCTTCGACCGCATGCCCTCGGTGTCGGCCAAGATCGGCTATCGCGTGCAGAGCAAGGAGGGGGTCTGGCGCTACGACCCCCGCACCCTGAAGATTCGCGACGGCGACCATCCCCTGTGGATCAAGCATCCCAGCCGCGATGTCGCCGCCATCGTCGTCGAGGCCCCGCCCGAGTTCGCCAAGGCGGCCATTCCGCTCGCCTGGCTGGCGCAGGACGACACCTTCAACAAGTACAGCCTGGGCCCCGGCGACGAGATGATGGCCCTGGGCTTCCCGCGCGGCCTGTCGGCCAACACCGCGGGTTTCCCGATCCTGCGTTCGGGCCGGGTGGCGTCGTATCCGCTGGCGCCGGCCAGCGTGTTCCCGACCTTCCTGATGGATTTCTCGGTCTTCCCCGGCAATTCGGGCGGGCCGGTGTTCATGGCCGAGGGCGCGCGCCGCCGGCCGGGCTCGACCGAAAGCCAGGAGGTGCAGTTCGTCGCCGGCATGCTGACCCAGCAGGTCGAGCTGTCGGGCGAACGCCTCGAGATCGGCATCGTCACCCACGCCAAGTACATCCGCGAGACCGTGGCCCTGCTCGACAAGCCGTCGGGCCCGCCGCTGATCCAGGCCGCGCCGGCCACTGCGGCCAGCTCTGCGGCCGCTCAGGACGTGGTCGCCGTCCAGGCCGTGGCCGCGCCCGGCTTCAATCGCTAAACTTGGCGAAATAGCCTTCGGCCAAGCTAGGAACCATTGCTCCCGGGGCCCCGTTCGAATGGGGAGTTCAAACTCGAACAGGAGCAAGCCAATGAGCACCAATCGTGTGGAAGGCGCCATCGACAAGGGCGTGGGCGCCGTCAAGGAAGCCGTCGGCAAGGCCACCGACAACGAGCGCCTCGAAGCCGAGGGCAAGGCCCAGAAGATCAAGGGCGACGTCCAGAACAAGGTCGGCCAGGCCCAGGACAAGATCGGCGACGCGATCAAGCACTAGACTTGGTCCAAGTCCCATGAACAAAGGCCCCGGGAGCAATCCCGGGGCCTTCGTCTTTCCAAGATCCTCCCCCTCTGGGGGAGGTGGCGCGAAGCGCCGGA
>CBINOL010000171.1:0-8795 GCA_966252285.1 uncultured Caulobacter sp. | reverse complement strand
GCCGCGCGAGGCGATATATTGATCCAGCGCCTGGATGCGCGTGGCGTCCGACGGGTGGGTCGAGGCGAACTCGGGCCGGCCAGAGCCGCCCTGGGCCTGCATCTTGCGCCACAGAGCCACGGCCTCGCGCGGCCGGTAGCCGGCGCGCTGCATGATGTCGACGCCGATGCGGTCGGCCTCCAGTTCGTGCTTGCGCGAGAACGGCAGCAGGAAGCCCATCTGCGCGCCCGCCCCGCCCAGCGACGCCACCGCCCGGCCGCCGTCGCTGCCCCCGCCCCCGGCCGCCGCCTGGGCGATGGCCAGGACCAGCTGGGTGCTCATCTGCTGCGAATAGCGCTCGGCGGCGTGCCGGCCCAGCACGTGGGCGGCCTCGTGGCCCAGCACGGCGGCCAGCTGGTCGTCGTTGTCGACCAGGCGCACCAGCCCCGAATTGACGCCGATATGGCCGCCCGGCAGCACGAAGGCGTTGGGGGTGTCGTTGTCGAACACCACGTAGTCCCACGGCCGGTTGGCCAGGCCCGCGGCCTCGATGATCCGCTGGCCCACGGTGGTGACCCGGGCGTTCATCCGGGCGTCCTTCGAGATCTTGCTGGTTCGCAGCGTCTGCTGCCAGGCCTGCTCGCCCGACCGGGCCAAGCTGGCCTCGTCGACCATGGCGAACTGGTCGCGGCCGAGCTCGGCGTTGTAGGCGCAGCCCGAAAGCATCAGGCCGGCGATCAGGACCAGCGACGGACGAAGGCGCATGGACGGCTCGCGTTATTGTTGTCGACGGCCCGACTTAAGGCGCGTGGCCCGGGCCTGGCAACAAAGATCCTCCCCCTCTGGGGGAGGTGGCCCGGAGGGCCGGAGGGGGGGGGGCGTTATCAGCTTTCTGAGCGCTGGAAGGCAGCACCCCTCCCCTCTGTTCACCGCTTCAGCTCGAGGATATCCAGCTTCGACTCCTGCTTGGGCCAGGGCATGACCAGGCGATAGCGATTGGGACCGACGCGCTCGAACACTCCGGCCTGGTCGCGCTCGGGATCGCGGCGGTAGGTGGCCCGGCCTTCGCGGTCGCCCCAGGCCACCGCGCCCAGGAACACCAGACGCCGGTCGCTGTCGGGATAGAGGTTGCCGGCCTGGCGCTGAGAGCCCGTGGTCTTCTCCAGCACGAGATCGCCACCCGGCGTCAGTTCGACGCGACAGCGGAACCAGCCGTAGGCGACGTAGGGCAGGCCCCGGCCGCCCGGGCTGCCCAGCTTGATTGTACGGCACTGGTAGTTCCCGGGCGTCGGCTGCGGGCGCGGCAGGGCCGCGCGCGGCTCGACCAGCGCGCCCAGGGCCCGCAGGTCGCGGGCATGGCCGCCGCGGCGGGCCTCGGACAGCGCGCCTTCCCAGGCCGAGTTCAGCCGCTCGATCCGCTGCATGTCCTCGCGCGTCGCATCCCGCCGCCAGTCGCCGGAGGCGGCCAGCACGGGCGTTGCGGCCAGGAGGGACAGGGCGAGAGCGGCGACGGCGCGCATGGGCGGCTCCTAGGGGGACGTCGAAGGAGCACAGGTAACTCGCCAGCGGCCTGAGGGTTCGCCTCAGCGGGCGGCGGCGATGGTGCGGGCCAGCTGCCGGGGATCGACCGGCTTGCTGAGGATCGGGGCGTCGCGCAGGTCTGGCCGCACGCCCTGGTCGCCATAGCCGGTGACGAAGGCGAAGGGCACGCCGCGCTCGCGCAGCACGTCGGCGGCGGCGAACGAGGTGCCGCCGTCGAGGTTGACGTCCAGCAGGGCGAAGTCGACCAGCTCGCGCCGGGCCGCCTCGACCGCGGTCTCGGCCGAGACCGCAGGGCCGGTGACGTCGCAGCCCAGGTCGGTCAGCAGGTCCTCGACCAGCATGGCGACCATGATCTCGTCCTCGACGATCAGCACGCGCATCAGGCGGCTCCCCTGGCGGGCGCCGGCTGGGCGGCCGGACGGCGGCGAATGCGGGCGACGATGGTGCAGACCACGCCCTCGGGCGGATAGTCCAGCGCCGCCTCGCCATCGAGCTCCAGGGCCAGGCCCCGGGTGATCAGCCGGCTGCCGAAGCCCTGGCGCTCGGGCGGCGACACCGGCGGGCCGCCAGCCTCCTGCCAGAGCAGGCGCAGCCGCTCGTCGTCGCCCTCGCCTTCCCGGCTCCAACTGATCCGCACCAAGCCCGTCGATTGCGAAAGGGCCCCGTACTTGGCGGCGTTGGTGGTCAGTTCGTGCAGGGCCAGCGACAGCGACAGCGCGGTCTTGGGCGACAGCCGCACCGGCGGCCCGGCCAATTCGAAGCGCGAGGCGTCGCCGTAGGAGTCCACGAGGCCCGCCATGATGTCGTGCAGGTCCGCGCCGTCCCAGCTCTCGCGGGTCAGAATGTCGTGGGTGCGGGCCAGGGCCAGCAGGCGGGTGGTGAGGGACTCGCGCGCGTCGCCCAAGTCGGCGGCGTTGCGCAGCGTCTGGCCGGCCACCGACTGCACGGTGGCCAGGGTGTTCTTGACCCGGTGATTGAGCTCGTTGACCAGCAGCCGCTGCAGCTCCTCGGTCCGCTTGCGCTCGGTGACGTCGCGCATCACGCCGGTGAAGAACCGCCGCCCGCCCGACCGCCATTCGGCGATGGAAAGCTCGAGAGGAAAGGTCGACCCGTCCTGTCGCCGGCCGAACACCTCGCGGCCGATGCCGATGATCCGGCGCTCGCCGGTGGCGCGGTAGGTCTCGAGATAGCCGTCGTGGGCCGCGTGATGCGGCTCGGGCATCAGGGCTCTGACGTTGGATCCGATCATGTCGGAGGCCGCATAGCCGAACAGGCGCTCGGCGGCGGGATTGAAGGCTTCGATACGGCCGTGCTCGTCGATGACGACGATGGCGTCCACCGCCGTGTCGACGATGGCCCTGTAGCGGGCCTCTTCGCCCGCGCCGCCCGACTGTCCTGCTCGACCGCTCATGGCCGGCTCCCCCTGGTCGTCAGAAGGAGCCTAGCCTAAGGGTTTATCCGCCGCCAAGTACTCGCGGCGGATTGCCTCACGCGTCTTCCGACTCGGGAGCCGGAGAATCGCCGCCTTCGAAGCTGCGCGGGGCGCGGCGGCGACGGGGCTTCTTGACCTCTTCGGCGGCGGCCTCGGGGGCCGGCGCGGCGGGGGTCTCGGCCGCCGGAGCGGCTTCGGCCTTGGGTTCGGCGGCAGGCTTGGGCTCGGACTTGCGACCCAGGAACGCCGGGGCGTGGCTGACCGCGCCGTCCTGGCCGCGCAGCACCGGCGAGCTTTCGGTCGCCTGCGCCTCAACGCCCAGCGGGGCGGCTTCCGGCTCGATCACGGCCAGCGGATCGCGGTCGCTGCGGTCGCGATCGCGGTTGCGGTCACGATCCCGGTCGCGACGCGAGCGGCGGCCCTCACGGGCCTCGCCCTGGAACTCGCCGCCTTCGGCCGCCGGGCGGTCCTCGCGCGGCTGACGCTCTTCGCGCGGACGGTCGTCCCGAGGACGATCGTCGCGGTCACGGAAGCGCTCTTCACGCGGGCGATCATCACGAGGACGGTCGTCGCGGGGGCGATCGTCACGGGGACGATCATCGCGGTTGCGGTCGCGATCGTCGCGGTCGCGCCAGCGGTCGCGGCGGCCTTCGCCCTGCTGACCATCGCGGTCACGGTCGCGGTTGCGATCACGATCACGGTTCTCGAAGCGGTCGCGGTTGCGGTCGCGGCGTTGCTCGCCCTGACCTTCGCCGCCCTCGCCGCCTTCAGCGCCCTCGGCGGGCGTCTCGGCGGCCGGCGGAGCCTCGGGGGCCTCTTCCGGCTCGGCCTCGAAGTCGATCTCGTAGGCCGAATAGGCGTCCTTGCCGATGATGTCGCTGACCGGACGATTCGGCTGGATGGCGCGCAGGACGCGGAAATAGTGCTCGGCGTGCTGCAGGTAGTTCTCGGCCAGCACCCGGTCGCCGGACGACGAGGCGTCGCGGGCCAGCTGCTGGTACTTTTCGTAGACGCTCTGGGCCGCGCCGCGGACCTTCACGCCGTCGGGACCGTTCGAATCGAAGGCCCGGTTGGCGTTGTGCTGCTGCGGCTTGCCACCACCGCCCCCGCGGTTGTTGCGGCCACGCTGGCGCTTCATGCCCTTGAAATCTCTCATCTTCTTCTAAACCTGTCCGATCTGGACACTTTAGCCCGATCGGTATTCGGTCTCTTGAGACTGGGTGCGCCCGTCTCGGGCTCGCCTTCGATGTTCTTGAGACCTGGGTTTCCGTAGAGTCTCCGTCCGGATCGGGCGCGGCTTTCGGCCTCGTCGGCCGTTCGCGCCTGCCGGATGTGTCTAGCGGCCGTCGAAACGACCGCTCTTCCCGTCACCCGGCGATTTGGAAGGAGACCCTTTCCGTCTACCGCCTCACGCCGGCGTTTCCAAGGGGTTTTTGAAGCCCGTGACAACACGGTCGTGGGTGGACAGATCCTTGACCGTCCGCACGTTCTGGGCGCCCGCCTCGTTGAACAGGGCCTCGACCGCCGCCGACTGGTCGAAACCGATCTCGACGCAGAACAGGCCGCCGGGCTTGAGCACCCGCAGGATCTCCGGCGCCAGGGCGCGGTAGGCGTCCAGGCCGTCCGCTCCGCCGTCCAGGGCCAAGCGCGGCTCGTGGTCGCGCACTTCCGGCTGCAGGGTCTCGATGTCGGCGGTCGGAATGTAGGGCGGGTTGGAAACCACCACGTCGAAGCTGGCGTCGCCCATGCCGGTGGTCCAGTCGCCGCGCATCAAAGCAAGGCGGTTGTCGAGATCGAGGTTGGCGGCGTTCTCGCGCGCCACGGCCAGGGCCTCCTCGGAGATGTCGACGCCCAGGCCCTTGGCGGCCGGGCGCTCGGCCAGGATCGCCAGCAGCATGGTTCCCGAGCCGACGCCCAGGTCCAGCATGTTGAAGGCCATGGTCTCGGGGAAGGCCTTGAGCACCTCGTCGACGATGACCTCGGTCTCCGGGCGCGGGGTCAGGACGTCCTTGGTCACCGACAGCAGGATCTTCCAGAAGCCCTTGCGGCCGATGATGTGGCTGACCGGCTCGCGGCGGGCGCGGCGCTCCAGGTACTCGTCCAGCGTGGCCACCTGCTCGGCGGTCAGTTCGCGATAGGGGTCGGTGATGATGTCGGTGCGGCTGACGCCGGCGGCGACTTCGAGCATCAGGCGCGCGTCGATGGCGGGCTGATCGATGCCGGCTTCCTTCAGGCGCTCCTTGGCGCCGTTCCAGGCTTTGACGAGGGTGAGGGTCATGGCGGCTCCAATAGCGCGTCGCGGCGGCGAGGGCGAGATTGCAGATGGATACCAAGAATTGGTATGCTGGGTCTTGGAGGAGCCTGCTATGAGCAAGAACACCTCGGTCAGCCTCGGGCCTCACTTTCAGGACTTCATCGAAACACAGGTCGCCCAGGGTCGCTATGGCTCGGCCAGCGACGTGATCCGCGCCGGCCTGCGGCTGCTGGAAGAGCACGAGGCCAAGCTCGAAGCGCTCAGGAACGCGCTGGCCGAAGGCGAGGCCAGTGGGTTCATGGAAGAGCCGTTCGACTTCGACACCTTCATCGCCGAACTCGAAGCCGAGGCCGAGCAGGGGAAATGAGCGGCTACCGGCTGTCATTTCTGGCCCGCCGCGACATCGACGACATTCGCGCCTATTCCAAGGCGCAGTGGGGACCGCGCCGAGCAGCAGCCTATCTGCGCGACATCAAGCGCGCCCTCGATCTTGTCGGATCACATCCGGCAGCCGGTCGGCAGGACGAACGTCTCATCTCTGTCTATCGACGACATACCGTAGGATCTCACGTGATCTTCTATCGGTCAGTTTCGCAGATGACGCTCATCGTCCGGATCCTGCATCAGCAGATGGACCCGAGCTCACATCTCTAGCCCTCGACTACCACCGCATCGCCCTGCGCTACCCCGCCGCCGGCGGTGACGTTCAGGTAGATGCCGCAGAAGGTGTGGCCGTAGTTGTCGAACAGGGCCTTCACCACCTCGATGTCACGCTCGGCGGTGACCGGATCGACGTGGGTGGCGGCGCAGCGGACGATGGGTTTCAGCACCTGCGCCGTAGCATCGCCGATCTTCACGCTCCTGCCCGTCCAGCCGTTCTCGACCCAGGCCGGCCAGCCCTCGACATAGAGATTGGCGCGGAAGCGCAGCGGGTCGACCGGGCGGCCGATCTTTTCGGCGAGATCGCGCACGCTGGCCAGGTTCACGATCGAGACGAAGCCCTGCTTACTGTCCATGAACCGGTGCGCGCCCGGCCCCTCCAGCACCCGCAGCGGGCCTTTCGCCTCGTCGCCCAGCAGGGTCGCCAGCCAGGCCTCGAAGCCGCGCCGGCCGTCGTCGCTGGCCAGGTCGCCTAAGAACGGCGCCAGCCCCTCGGCCGAGGCGGTCAGCACGCCGCTGGCCTCGTCATAGGCGGTGCGGGCCTTGGCCACCGCGGGGATCTTGGCCAACACGGTGAACTTCATCTTCGACAGGTGCGACGGCGCGCCGGTGTCGAAACCGCTGGGGCCGTCCTCGACCGCATAGAGGCGGTCGCAGGGAAAGCAGGCCCCCGCCTTCAGCGTCGCGGCCGAAAGCCGTTCGGGCGTAAATCCCTTGACGGGATGGCGATAGAGCGAGGCGACCTGGGCTTGCATGGCCGGAAGGTGATCGCGACGGCTGCGCTTTTCAAGGCGGGAACGCCCTGCGGCCTGACGGATTTGACCTGCAGGGAGGCCTGCTCATGACCGACACCACGCCGCGACGCCCCGTAAGGTCGTGGCTGGCCTCGCGGCCTTATCACTTGGCGCCCTGGATCCTGCTGCTGGCGTTCGCCCCCTTCGCCTTCCCAAAGCGCCTGGAGCCCCAGGTCGAACCGCACGCACCGCCGCCGGGCCTGTCGGAAGATCGGACCATGCCGCCGCACGAGTTCGACCAGGCCGAACCCCGGCGCGGCCGCGCCGCCCGCCATCCGCACGGCATACCGCTGCTGGGCTGGCGCGACATCCTGTGGCGCACAGCCCGCGAGATCAGCGTCGACAAGCTGCCTTCGGTGGCCGGGGGCGTGACCTTCTACACCCTGCTGGCCCTGTTTCCCGCCATCGGTGCCTTCGTCTCGCTGTACGGCCTGTTCGCCGACGTGGCGGCGGTGGAGAAGCAGCTGCAGGAAATGGCCACGGTCTTTCCCGCCAGCGTGGTCCAGATCGTCGGCGAGCAGATGCTGCGCCTGGCCAGCCAGGAAGGCGGCAAGCTGGGCGTGGCCTTCGTGGTCAGCCTGCTGCTGTCGATCTGGAGCGCCAACGCCAGCATGAAGGCGCTCTTCGACGGCCTGAACGTCGCCTATGACGAGGACGAGAAGCGCAACTTCCTGGGCAAGACCGCCCTGACCTACGGCTTCACCCTGTGCGCCCTCTTCTATGCGGTGTTCATCGCCGCGGTGCTGATCGCCATGCCGATCGTGCTGGAACGCGTGGGCCTGGGCGCGATCTCGGCCTTCTGGATCCCGCTGCGCTGGCTGGCGGTGTGGCTGGTCACCGCGCTGGCCTTCGCCATGCTCTACCGCTTCGCCCCCTGCCGGGCCCGGCCGCGCTGGCGCTGGGTGGTGCTGGGCGCGCTATTCGGCGCGGCGGCCTGGCTGGTCGGCTCGCTGGGCTTTTCGATCTACGTCAACCGCATCGCCCACTACGACGCCACCTATGGCCCCCTCGGCGCGGTGATCGCCTTCATGGTCTGGGTGTGGTTCTCGATCATGACCGTGCTGGTCGGAGCCGAGCTCAACGCCGAGATCGAGCACCAGACCGCCCATGACTCGACCACCGGCCCAGAGAAGCCGATGGGCGCGCGCGGCGCGGCCATGGCCGACACGGTGGGGCTGGCCTTCCATCCCTGGGAGATGATCAAGCGCGAGGCCGGCACGGTGAAGCGGATCGGCGGCCGCTACTGGGGGCATGCCACGCGGATGGGCAGGAAGGCGCGGCCGCCAGGCTGACGCGAAATCCTCGTCCTTCGACGGGCTCAGGATGAGGATTTCGAATGGACCGCCACGCCGGACTTGAACCTCACCCTGAGCCGGTCGAAGGGCGAGGTTCACGCAGGACGACGACCGCTTGGCAAGCCCGCCGACGCATGGCTTAGCTCGCCGCCATGATCTTCGCCCCCGCCCAACCTTCCGAACACGACGCCCTCGTCGACCTGATCAACTCGGCCTATCGCGGCCAAGGCGCCCAGGCGGGCTGGACTACAGAAGCCGGCTATATCGACGGCCAGCGCATCGACCTTGCGAGCCTGCGCGCCGACCTGGCCGCGGCGCCCCAGGCGCTGATCCTCACAGCCCGCGACGACGAGGGCGGCCCGATCCTCGGCTGCGTCTGGCTGGAGCCGGCCGAGGCCGGGGTCTGGTACCTGGGCATGCTGACAATCCGCCCCGACCTGCAGGACCGGCAGATGGGCCGCACCCTGCTGAACGCCGGCGAGGCCTATGCCAAGGAGCACGGCGCGGGCCGCATGCGCATGACCGTGGTCCACATCCGCGACACCCTGATCGCCTGGTACGAACGCCGCGGCTACGCCCTGACCGGCGAGACCCGCCCCTTCCCCCACGGCGACGACCGCTTCGGCAAGCCGCTGCGGGACGATCTGGCGTTCGTGGTGATGGAGAAGAGCCTCTAGATCCTCTCCCCTTGCGGGAGAGGGTGGCCTCCGAAGGAGGTCGGGTGAGGGGTCGCACGCACAGAAACGCCGCGAAAGCCGATCAGCTTTCGCGGCGTCTGATTTCTGAGAGACCCCTTGTCTGTTGGAAGGCTGATAGCTTGAGGCGTCTTCCGGGACACC
>CBINOL010000170.1:0-8975 GCA_966252285.1 uncultured Caulobacter sp. | reverse complement strand
AGAGACCCCTCATCCGTCGGCTTTCGCCGACACCTTCTCCCGCAAGGGGAGAAGGAAAAGGGCCCCTACTCCTTCTTGTGCTTCCGCTCGGCCGCGCGGCGGGAGAGCATGTTCAGGCCCTCGACGCCGGCCGAGAAGGCCATGGCCGTGTAGATGTAGCCCTTGGGCACGTGGACGCCGAAGCCCTCGGCGATCAGCACGGTGCCGATCATCAGCAGGAAGCCCAGGGCCAGCATGACCACGGTCGGGTTGGCGTTGATGAAGTTGCCCAGCGGGTCGGCGGCCAGCAGCATCACGGTCACGGCGGCGATCACGGCGATGACCATGATCGGCAGGTGGTCGGTCATGCCCACGGCGGTCAGGATCGAGTCGATCGAGAACACCAGGTCCAGGAGGATGATCTGGAAGATCGCCGCGCCGACGTTGGAGATCACGACGCCGGTCTTGTCGAGCACGTCGCCGCTCTCGTGCTTGGGATCGACCGTGTGGTGGATCTCCTTGGTGGCCTTCCAGATCAGGAACAGGCCGCCGGCGATCAGGATCAGGTCGCGCCAGGAGAAGGCCGTCTCGAAGGCCGGCTCGCCGTGGCTGCCCAGCGGGCCGACGATGCCCAGGTTGAAGACCGGGGCGGTCAGGCCGACGATGAAGGCGATGGTCGACAGCAAGGCAAGGCGCATGATCAGCGCCAGCGAGATGCCGATGCGGCGCACGCGCTGGCGATGCTCGGGCGGCAGCCGGTTCGACAGGATCGAGATGAAGACCAGGTTGTCGATCCCGAGGACGATTTCCATGGTCACCAGGGTGACGAGGGCGGCCCAGGCGCCCGGGTCGGTGGCGAGTTGAAGGAGTTCGTTCATGGGTCCCGGTTAGGCTGAGTGAGAATTGAGCAGGTCCCAGCCCGCCGCTGAGCCCGCCGCGGCCGCCAAACGGCGGTCGGCGAATTGCGGCGAAACTCGGACACGGAAGAAGCAGATATGCCTGACGCCGCCCATATCAAGCCCCTAACCGCTCTGCGGTTTTTCGCCGCCTTCTGGGTAGTGATGTACCACTACTGGCCAAACCTCGCGGTGAGCGGTGCGGTTCCCGGCGTCGTGGCCAAGGGCTATCTGGGCGTCGAGGCCTTCTTCATCCTGTCGGGCTTCATTCTCTGCCACGTCTATCTGACGGCTTTCGGCGAGGGCCGGTTCGGCTATGGCGGCTTCCTGTGGAACCGGCTGGCGCGGGTCTATCCGCTGCACCTGTTCACCCTGGCCGGCGTCGGGGCGATGGCCATCGCGGCCGGTATCGCCGGCATCGCCGTCGACAAGAACATGCTGGCCTGGGACGCCCTGCCGGCCAACCTGCTGATGGTCCAGGCCTGGGGCTTCGCCCCCGTGTCGGGCTGGAACCACCCCTCGTGGTCGATCTCGGCCGAGTGGTTCGCCTATCTTTCCTTCCCGGCCTTCGCCTTCGTGGCCTGGCGGCTGCGCGAGCGGCCGCTGGTGCTGACCGGCGCGGCCCTGCTGGTGATCGCCGCGCTCTATCCGGCCTTCGAAAAGCTGGCCGGCTTCCCGCTGACCGAGGCGACGATCCGCTGGGGCGCCCTGCGCATCGTGCCCTGCTTCTTCTACGGCTGCGCCCTCTACACCCTGTGGAAGAGCCAGGACGTCAGTCTGCGCGGCGCGGGAATCGGCGCCGCTTTCGCAGGCGTTCTTCTGCTCGCTACGGTGCAGCTTCAGGCGCCCGATGCGTTGATCGTGACCATTTTGGGCGGATTTATTCTATCGCTGGCGCGCCTGGCCAAGGCCGGTTCGACCTTCGCCTCGCAAAGCATGTTCGTGTATTTGGGCGAGATCAGCTACTCGACCTACATGATCTGCATTCCGTGGAAGATCCTGGCGATCAACGGCGCGGCAAAGCTTTTGAACATAGAGGGCGACAAACTGCCGCTGGCCGTCTGGGCGTTAATCGTCGCAGCCTTGATTCCACTGTCGGCGGCTTCCTTTCACCTGGTGGAAAAGCCGGCCCGGGACTTGATGAAGTCTATCGCCAAGCGTCGCCGTAGCGCGGCGGCAACCGCCACTGTGGCCTAATAAACACTCTTTTCATATTTTTCCGTCAGGGTTATCCCCCTACCCAGTGACGCGGGGGAGTACCCAAGCATGACGAAACGGAAGAGAGCCCTTTGGGGTTCCCTGGCCGCTGCGGCCATGATCAGCCTCGCGCCGATCTCGAGCGCCGTGGCCGACGGGTACTGGCAGTGCGTCCCCTTCGCCCGTCTGATGTCGGGCATCCAGATCTTCGGCGACGCCCGCACCTGGTGGGGCCAGGCCACCGGCAAGTACGAGACCGGTTTCACGCCCAAGGCCGGCGCCGTCCTCTGCTTCAAGCCCACCGGCCGCATGAACCTCGGCCACGTGGCCTTCGTCTCGCAAGTGCTGACCGACCGGGTGATCCAGGTCACCCACGCCAACTGGTCCGTCATGAACGGCGCCCGCGGCCAGGTCGAAAAGGACGTCACCGTCGTCGACGTCTCGCCGGAAGGCGACTGGAGCCAGGTCAAGGTCTGGTACGACCCGATCCGCGATCTGGGCACCACGGTCTATCCGACCCACGGCTTCATCTATCAGAACCAGCAGGCGATCACGATCGCCGCGGCCACCAGCAAGCTCGCGCTCGCCCAGAACGCCGCCGTGTCGCTGGCCAAGCAGGCCGCCAACCAGGTCGCCTCGTCGGTCCGCGCCAACCCGCTGGACATGATCAACCAGGCCGCCGACTCCACCGACCGCATCGCCGCCCTGATCGCCGCCGCCCAAGGCGACGACAAGCCGGCCCAGCAGCAGCGCTGATCTCCACATCGATCGACGCCCAGGTGCGTTGACGCGACCGGACGCCCCTGCCACACCCGTGAGGTGAAGGTCCGGGTCGATCCATGCTGAGAGTTCTCCGACAAGGCGCCCCGGGCTTCGAACCCGGCGGCCAGACGCCCGACTGGCGGCTGCCGGCCGACGCCGTCTGGATCGAGCTCGTCGACCCCACCCGCGCCGAGGAAGTGGCCGTCGAGCAGTCGATCGGCCTGCTGCTGCCCACCCGCGAGGAAATGGCCGAGATCGAGGCCTCGTCGCGCCTCTACCAAGAGGACGGCGGCACGTTCATGACCGCCACGATCCTGGTCAACGCCGAGGGCGAGCTGCCCACCGCCGCCCCGGTGACCTTCGTGCTGGCCGGCGACAAGCTGGTGACCATCCGCTACGTCGAGCCGCGCGCCTTCTCGGTGTTCGCCGCCCAGGCCGAGCGCCAGCCCAGCCTGTGCCCGCACGGCCCGCAGACCTTCCTCGGGCTGCTCGACGCCGTGGTCGACCGCACCGCCGACATCCTCGAGCGCACCGCCAGCGAGGTCGAGACCCAGTCGCGGGCCATCTTCGGCCGCCCGCGCGGCGTGGCCTTCGAAAAGATCCTCAGCCGCCTGGGCCGGGCCCAGAACGTCAACGCCAAGGCCCGCGACAGCCTGGTCAGCCTGGCGCGCCTCCTGTCCTTCGCCAGCCTCGCCGAGCAGTTCGAGGGCGACAAGGACCTGCGCGACCACCTCAAATCGCTGCAGCGCGACGTTCAGTCGATCACCGACCATTCCAGCTACCTGTCGGGCAACATCACCTTCCTGCTCGACGCGGCGCTCGGCTTCATCAACATCGAGCAGAACCAGATCTTCAAGATCTTCTCGGTGTTCTCGGTGGTGTTCCTGCCGCCCACCCTGATCGCCGGCATCTACGGGATGAACTTCCTGCACATGCCCGAGCTGAGCTGGAAGGAGGGCTATCCCATGGCGCTCGGCCTGATGCTGATCGCCGCCCTTGCGCCTCTGATCTGGTTCAGGCGAAAGGGCTGGCTGTGACTTGTTTCACAGCCGGAAAACAAACCGTTCCTTAAGCGGAGCTTCGGCATAAACGGCCGGAACGCTTGATAAAAACAAACATGTCGCCCCTTCCCGCTCCATCGCCGCAGAGCCTGATCCGCAAGGCTCCCGCCGCCGCCGTCAAGGCCGCGGTGGAGGCGCACGGCCGTTACATGAAGGGCCTGCCGGGCGGGCGGCGCGCGACCCTGGCCTATCTGGACCTGTCGCACTTCGAGCTCGACGGCGCGGATCTCTCCGAGGCCGACCTGACCGGCGCGCTGCTTGCCGGCGCTTCGCTGCGTGGCGCTGTGCTGGACCGGGCGGTGCTGTACGGCGCGGACCTGCGCGACGCCGACCTGCGCGGCGCGGGCCTGACCCGCGTCGACATGCGCGGGGCCTATCTGCGCGGGGCCAACCTCTCGGGGGCCGACCTTTCCGGCTGCGACCTGCGCGAGGGCCTGACCGCCGTGCAGGACGGGGCCGAGGGCTTTCGCCTGCTGCGCCACGCCGAGGACGGCGCCGGCCTCGACTACGCCCTGCTGAAGGGCGCCAAGATGAGCGGGGCCCAGATGTCGGGCGCCTTCGCCCGCGCCGCCGACCTGACCGACGCCGACCTGTCGGGCGCCACGCTGTCGGGCGCGCGGCTGAACAACGCCACCATGAACCGCGTAGACATGACCGGCGCCGAGATCTTCGGGGCCGACCTGTCGGGCGCCCTGCTGCGCCGCGCAGTGATGACCGGGGTCGACACCTCCGGCGCCAATCTGGAAGACGCCGATCTGGCCGAGGTGCTGCGCGCGCCGCCGCCGCTGATCTATGTCGACGACCAGCCGCTGCACGAACTGCTCGAGGCGCACGAGGCGTTCTGCGCCAGCGGCGGCGCCAAGGGCCGCGCCGCCAACATCCCGCAGGTCGACTTCCGCCCGCTGCGCCGCCTGAAGGGCCGCAAGCTGAGCGGCCTGGCCGCCCCCGGCGCGATCTTCTTCGGCATGGACCTGGAAGGCGCCGAGCTGCAGGGCGCCAACCTCGTCGGCGCCGACCTGCGCGGCGCCAACCTGCGCAAGGCCGATCTGCGTGGCGCGCGTCTGGCCGACGCCGACCTGGCCCGCGCCGACCTGTCGGGGGCCAAGCTTGGCCCCCTGGTCATCGGCGAAGGCCGCGCCCTGCGCGCCGACCTCACCCGCGCCACCCTGCGCGGCGCCAACCTGTCGGGCGCCAGCGCCGCCCGCGCCCGCCTGATCGGCGCGGACCTGTCGCGCGCCAACCTCGCCGGCTGCGACCTGCGCGGGGCGGAGCTTCCCGAGGGCTTCGTCGCCAAGTGATCCTTCTCCCCCTGCGGGAGAAGGTGGCGGCCGAAGGCCGACGGATGAGGGGTCGAAGGACCTCTCCACAAACTTCTGAGAGACCCCTCACCCGACCTCCCTTCGGGAGGCCACCCTCTCCCGCAAGGGGAGAGGGACGCGGGAATACCTTTTCCGTCTTTCCTTATTGCCATCACCCGCTACACGAGGCCTTCGCACATGACGGGAGGGCGCGATGGGACTTCGAGGGCTTCTGACGGCCGCGGCTCTGGCCGCCCTGGTTCCCGTCCTTGCGCTGGCCCAGCCGCGCCTCGCCCCCACCCTTGAACCCGCCGCCCTGACGCCCCTGCCCGCCCTGGCCGGCGGCCGCGTCGTGGCCGGACCCGAAGGCTGGACCTACCAGTGGCCCAGCGCCCGCTTCGAGGCCGCCTTCGCCGGCGAGGCGGTGCTGTTCAAGGTCGGGGCCGGCGACCAGATCCTGCACCTTTCCATCGACGGCGCTCCGGTCGGCCGGCTGGTCAAGCCCGCCCCCGGCCTCTATCGCATCGAGGGCCTGGCCAATGGCCGCCACCTGGTGGCCGCCAGCGTCGTCAACGAGATGCAGGCCGTCCCGGCCCGCTTCGGCGGCTTCTTTCTGGACGGCGGCCGCGCCCTGCCCCTGGCCGCGCCCCGCCGCCAGATCGAGTTCATCGGCGACTCCCACAGCGTGGGCTACGGCGACGCCTCCGAGGTCCGCGCCTGCCCGGGCGACGGGGTGTGGATGACCACCGACAACTCCATCGCCTTTGGCCCCCTCACCGCCCAGCGCTTCGGCGCCGACCGCCAGGTCAACGCCATCTCCGGCCGGGGGATCGTGCGCAACTTCGACGGCATGGCCGGCGACACCCTGCCGCTGGCCTGGCCCAAGGCCCTGCTGGGCGCCGCGCCGGCCTACGCCAACGACGACTGGCGTCCGCAGGTGGTGGTGATCAACCTGGGCACCAACGACTTCTCCACGCCGCTGAAGCCCGGCGAGCGCTGGCCCGACCGCCAGGCTCTGCGCGACGACTATGTCGCGACCTATGTCCGCTTCGTGGGCGAGATCCGCGCCCGCCAGCCCCAGGCCTTCGTGGTCCTGCTGGCCCCGCCCAGCGCCGACAGCGAGATCGCCGCCCAGGTCGACCGCGTCGCCGCGGCCCTGAAGTCCGCCGGCGAGACCCGGCTGGCCGTCATCACGGTGGGCGAGATGGAGCTGACCGCCTGCGACTGGCACCCCTCGGCCCGCGACCAGCAGGGGATCTCGGCCAAGCTCTCGGCCTTCCTCGACCAGCGGCCGGAGATCTGGCAGGGGCGCTGATCCGGCGCTTGACGCGGCGCGCGCGGCCGCCTCAACCTTGAGTGATGAAAACGCGTTCCATCCTCGCCTTGTCCGCCGCCGGCGCCGCCCTGCTGGGCGGCGGGGCCCTGGCCGTCTCCGCCGTCTCCAGGCCTGTCGCCCCGCCCGACCTCAGCAGCGAGCTGGCGGCCTTCCGCGACGTGTGCGTCACGCCCGCCTCGCACCTGGAGATCCGGCGCAAGGCGCGGGCCACCGGCTGGGCCGCCATGGACCCGAAGAGCGCCCCGCCGCTGCTGACCGGCATCGGCGCCAGCGACATCCAGGAAATCCGCACGGGCGCGATCGCCGGACGCCCGGCCATGCTGATGGTCAGCGACCTGGGTGGAACCTCCCAGTGCCGCCTCTATCTCCAGCCCGCCGATCCGACCGCCACCGTCGCCCGGCTGAAGGCCGAACCGGTGCTGGGCGAGCCGCTCGGCGAGCCCGACTTCGACGACGTGATGCGCTACCCGCAAGGCTGGAAGGCCATCGGCTGGCATCGCAGCAACGCCGGCGGCTGGCGCGCCGTCCACTACAGCTTCGACCCCGACGGCCAGGGCCCCAACGCCAGTTGGCAGGCGATCGAGATCACCCGCAAGATCTGACGCCGGGCGGGGCCTAGATCCCCGCCTTGATCGGCGCCAGGTTCGGATAGACCGGTTCGCGCTTGCCGGCCTTGGCGGCGAAGGCCTCGGCCATGTGCGGGCCGGCCAGCATGCCCGACTGCCAGACGGCCAGGTAGTCGAGCGTGTCGGCGATCGAGTGATCACGGGCGTAGTTGATGATCACCTTGCTGCCGGTCACGGCCAGGGGCGTCTTGCTGGCGATCTCGCGGGCCGTCTCCAGGGCGTGGGCGACCACCGCCTCGTGGCTGTCGAACACGGCGTTGACGAGCCCAAGCTCCAGCGCCTTGGCCGCCGGCAGCTTGCGGCCGGTATAGGCCAGTTCCTTGACCCAGCCCTCGGGGATCAGCTTGCACAGCCGCGGGAAGGTGCCCACGTCGGCGGTCATGCCGATGTTGATCTCCTGGATCACGAAATAGGCGTCGGCGGTGGCGTAGCGGATGTCGCAGGCGGTGGCGAAGTCGACCGCGCCGCCGATGCAGCCGCCCTGGATGGCCATGATCACCGGCATCCGCGCCCGCTCCAGGCACGAGAAGGTCTCCTGCAGGCCCTTGACCTTGTGGCGGAAGGCCTCGGCGGCCACGTGGCGGTCGACCGGCTCGCCGCCGGTGATACCCTCGTCGGCGAACACCGACAGATCCATGCCGGCGCTGAAGTGCTTGCCGGTCGAGGAGATGACGATGGCCCGCACGCCGCCCTGTCGATCGAGGTCGTTCACGATCGCCGGCAGCTCGCGCCAGAACGAACGCGTCATGCTGTTGAAGCTTTCCGCCCTTATCAGCTTCAGGTGAGCGACGCCCGCTTCGACCTCTACCTTAAAGCAGCTATAGTCGGACGGTGTTTCATTACCCATCGTCGCCTCCCTTATCATTGTTCACCTGAACGATAGCACGGGCGGCGGCGGCGACGTCAAATCCGGCGGACGCATCGTCCTTTCCCAGAGGACGACGATCCGCCCCGCGCAAGGAGCCACGTCATGAGCAAGTCCATCCCCGCCGCCCTGTCGATCGCCGCCTTGCTGGCCACGGGCCTGGCCGCGCCCACCCCCGTCCTGGCCCAGGGCAAGCCGCTGGGCGGCCTGTTCTCGTGCGACGCCGGCGGCGGCAAGCAGGAGGGCGGCGCCCTGATCGGGGCCGGCGTCGGCGCCCTGCTGGGCACCCAGGTGGCCAAGAACGAGAAGGGCCTGGGCGCCCTGGTCGGCGCGGCCGCCGGCGCGGCGGCGGGCTCGTACATCGGCTGCCGCATGCAGTCGACCGACACCGCCCGCGCCCAGGCCGCCACCAAGAAGGCGCTGGAGACCGGCCAGTCGCAGGCCTGGAGCAACCCGCGCACCGGCGCCTCGGGCCGCGTCGACGTGGTGGCCTCGACCTACGGCCCGCCGATCGCCGGCGACCAGCTGCGCTTCGAGCGCAACGTGCGCCAGCTCGCCAGCTACGACGCCGTCGGCGCCGACTACACCGTCCGCTCGACCGCCAACCTGCGCGCCGGTCCGTCGACCAGCGAGAGCGTGGTCGGCAAGCTGTCGGCCGGCGAGCGCGTCGAGGTGCTGGGCGGCGTGCCCGGCTCGAACTGGCTGCTGGTCGGCCGCGGCGGCTATGGAACGGGCTATGTCTCGAGCGGCCTGCTGACCGCCAGCGGCTACGGCCCCGAGCCGTCGTGCCGCACCATCGCCGCCTCGATCTCGACCCGCGGCCAGCGCCCGGCCACCGAGCGCTACAACGCCTGCAAGGACGGCCGCGGCGAGTGGCAGCTGACGCAGGTCTAAGACTGCACGCTCCTCCCCCGTTCGCGGGGGAGGGGGACCGCGAAGCGGTGGAGGGGGCGGC
>CBINOL010000169.1:0-9095 GCA_966252285.1 uncultured Caulobacter sp. | reverse complement strand
CCAGATCCTCCCCCCGAAGGGGGAGGTGGCCCGAAGGGCCGGAGGGGGAAGCGGCTGCTGACATGCCGCAATCACGTCCCCCTCAGTCGCTCCGCGACAGCTCCCCCTTCAGGGGGAGCATTCCCCCGAATTACTTCAACTGCGACGGGTCGTAGTTGGCCCCGAAGTCCAGCACGAACAGCGGACCCAGCACCACGGTCTGCTTGGTCCCGCCCAGGTGCAGCGACACCGCCGCCCCGCCCTTGTCGGCGTCCATCGTGGCGCGGCCGCTGACGGTGTAGATCTTCCAGTCGGGGCTATCGACCTTGACCGCCCCGCCCTCGACGATGCCGCCCCACGGCTCGGCCGACTGCTGGACGCGGACGTTGGTCACGACAGCGGCCGGCGCGCCGCCTTCCACCGCCTCGGCCTTGGCCCAGAAGGCCACGGTGATGACGTCGCCCTTGGTGATCTTGCCGTTGACCGCCTGGCTGCCCGAGACCCGCCAGGCCGCCGCCGGATCGGGCGCGGCCACCACCACCCGCACCCCGCCGCCGCCGACCACCGCCTTGTCCTTGACGTAGGCGTTGGTCTGGCCGGCCCCGTAGACGTTCCAGGCCGTCGACGGCTTGTTGATGGCGTACTTCATGATTCCCTCGTCGGCCGCCGTGGCGACCGGCGCGGACAGCGACAGGGCGAGCGCCGCGACGGCGGCCCCGAGAATCGTCTTCTTCATCTGGCTTCCCCCTTCCGAAAGGCATGATCTTGCTCGCCCGCGCGATGCGGACGAACGGCCGTCTCCTTCCCTGGAGGATTGTCGAAAATGCTCCGACCACGTCCCCCGACGCGGGGTTCCGTCGTGCGCGCGACGGAACCTTGTTCTTCAATGGTAGCGGTAGCGCGGGCGACACATCCTGGCAAGAAGCCGCGCTTTCCCGGCGCTCTCGCGTTGCGCCGCGAGGGGGTCGGGCGTAAAGACCGCCGCAATCCTGAAACCGGTCCTTTCCAGGGGAGTCCAAGACCATGTCGCTCGAGTCCGCCGCACTGCGGCGCATCGCACCGTCGGCCACCATCGCCATCAGCGCCAAGGCGCGCGCGCTGAAAGCCGCCGGTCGTGACGTGATCGCGCTTTCCGCGGGCGAACCGGACTTCGACACCCCGGACAACATCAAGGACGCGGCCATCGCCGCCATCAAGGCCGGCAAGACCAAGTACACCGACCCGGACGGCATGCCCGAGCTGAAGGCGGCCATCTGCGCCAAGTTCAAGCGCGAGAACGGCCTGGAGTACAAGCCGAGCCAGGTGCACGTCGCCCCGGGCGGCAAGCCGGTGATCTACAACGCCTTCGTCGCCACCCTGAACCCGGGCGACGAGGTCATCATCCCCGCGCCGTACTGGGTGTCGTACCCCGACATGACCCTGCTGGCCGGCGGCACGCCGGTGCCGGTGGAAACCACCGCCGAGAGCGGCTTCAAGATCACGCCGCAAGCCCTGGAAGCGGCGATCACGCCCAAGTCCAAGTGGCTGATCATCAATAGCCCGTCCAACCCCTCGGGCGGCGCCTATACCCGCGCCGAGCTGCAGGCGATCGCCGACGTGCTGCTCAAGCACCCGCACGTCTGGGTGCTGACCGACGACATGTACGAGCACCTAGTGTTCGACGACTTCGAGTTCACCACCATCGCCCAGGTCGAGCCCAAGCTCTATGACCGCACCCTGACGATGAACGGCGTCTCGAAGGGCTATTCGATGACCGGCTGGCGCATCGGCTACGCCGCGGGTCCCGAGGCGCTGATCAAGGCCATGGGCAAGATGATCAGCCAGACGACCTCGAACCCCTGCTCGATCAGCCAATGGGCGGCCCTGGAAGCCCTCAACGGCCCGCAGGACTTCATCAAGCCGAACGCCAAGCTGTTCCAGGAACGCCGCGATCTCGTGGTGTCGATGCTGAACCAGGCCACCGGCCTGCACTGCCCGACCCCGGAAGGCGCGTTCTACGTCTATCCCTCGTGCGCCGGCCTGATCGGCAAGACCGCGCCCTCGGGCAAGGTCATCGAGAGCGACGAGGACTTCGCCGTCGAACTGCTGGAAACCGAGGGCGTGGCCGTGGTGCACGGCGCGGCCTTCGGCCTGTCGCCGTTCTTCCGCATCAGCTACGCCACCAGCAACGACGTGCTGGAGGACGCCTGCTCGCGCATCCAGCGCTTCTGCGCCAACGTGAAGTAGGCTTTCGGGCCCGTCCGGAAATGACGAAGCCGCGGCCCGAGGGCCGCGGCTTTTTCATTGCTCAGTGCTTCTCGCGCCAGCCGGCCTTGGCGTCTTCCTGGGTCATGCTCAGGTGCACCGCGTCGTCGTCGACATAGTCGACCCAAGACAGCGGGATCATGTGGTGTTTGAGGCCCGAACCCAGGTCGAGCTTGGTCAGCTCGATCTCGGTGCCGACCACGTGGTCGACCCGGCCGACATGTTTGCCGTCGGAACCGACCACCTCGAGATGCTCGCGAATAAGAGATGCATCCATCATCGGACATGTCCTCCCGTCGGCGCCGTCTCCACGGCGGCGCCATGGCCCTTCAAACGGCTGTGGGCGACCATTGGTTTCCCGATTGCCCCGCCCATGCGTTCGCCTTACGTTCGCCGACAGGACCGCAAGACCAGACGGTTCACGGAGACGCGTCATGCTCACCCTCTTCCACGCCCCGCGATCGCGCTCGACGCGCTTCCTCTGGCTGCTGGAGGAACTGGGCGCGCCATATCGCATCGAGAAGGTCGACATCTTCCGCAGCATGAGCGGCACGGGCGCGCGCGACCCGCGTAATCCCCACCCGCACGGCCAGGTGCCGGCCCTGCTGGACGACGGCGTGCTGATCACCGAAAGCGCCGCCATCGCCCTTTACCTGACCGACAAGTTCCCCACCGCGGGCCTTGGGCCGATGATCAGCGATCCGCACCGCGGCCCCTACCTGTCGTGGCTGGCCTACTATGCGGGCGTGCTCGAGCCGGCGGTGACCAATCTCTGGAAGCAGCGGCAGGACGACCAGGACAAGGCCCAGTACGCGGCCCTGGACGAGCGCCTGCGCACCACGCTGGAAAAGCAGCCCTGGCTGCTGGGCGAGCAGTTCTCGGCGGCCGACATCCTGTTCGTCAGCCTGCTGCAGTTCGCGCGCCAGATGCTGCCGCCCCATGCGGTCTATGACGACTGGCTGGCCCGCGCCAACGCCCGCCCCGCCCTCGCCCGGGCGCTCGCCAAGGACGATCTGTCTTGAGAAAAGCCGCCCTCGCCGTCGTCTTCCTGCTGAGCGCCGCGACGCCGGCTCTGGCCGGCCGCATCGACGCCGTGCTCAGCGACGACGCCCTGACCGTCACCGAGGACGGCAAGACCGTGCTGGTCTATCGCACCAAGCCGCTGGACCCGGCCAAGGAGCCGGGCCGCTCCAACTACGTCCACCCGCTGTATGCGCCGGACGGCACGGTGCTGACCGAGGATCGGCCCGCCGACCACCTGCACCAGCGCGGGGCCTTCTGGAGCTGGCACCAGGTGCTGGTCGACGGAAAGAGCATCGGCGACGGCTGGTTCATGCAGGGCCTGTCCTTCAACATCCACGACCGCAGCTTCGAGGGCGACGCGGCCGGGCGCGGCAAGCTGACGGTGAAGGCCGACTGGCTGGTCAATTCCGGGCCCGAAGTGGTCTATGCCGCCACCGAGACGACCTCGATCATCGTCCACCCGCTGAAGGGCGGCGCGCGGCGGATCGAGTTCGACACCACCATCACCGCCCGCACCGACAGCCTGGCCCTGGGCGGCAGCAACGACGTCAAGGGCTATGGCGGCTTCTCTATCCGGCTGATCCGGCCCGACGCCCTGGTGTTCGGCTCGGACGGCAAACAGGTCAAAGCCCAGAACGAGCCGGTCGAGGCCGGCAAGGCCATGGGCTTCGCCTGGCCCGCCGCGCCAGGCGTCCCGGCCTGGACCGTGGGACTGAGCTGCAAGGCCAACGGCAAGCCGGTCACCCGCTGGATCCTGCGCAACGAGCTGTCGATGCAGAACTGCGTCTTCCCCGGCCGCGCGCCCTATGTGATCAAGAAGGGTGAAAGCCTGCGCCTGCAGGAAACCCTCGTCATCCGTCCGGCCAGCAAGCGCACCCCTGCTCCGGCCGCCAAACCCCAAGTCCAACCCAAGACCTGATCCCATGGCCGAGATCCTCAACCTCAACCACGCCCGCAAGGCCAAGGCCAAGAGCGACGCCAAGCAGACCGCCGCCGAGAACCGCGCCCGCTTCGGCCGCACCAAGGCCGAGAAGACGCTCGACGCCGCCCGGGCCGAGAAGCTGCAGAACGCCCTCGACGGCGCCAAGCGCGAGGACTGATTGGCCCGGTCGCCCTGGCCCTTCCAGGACCTGGCCTTCCGCTTCACGCCGGTGCTGGTCGCCGTCATCGGCTGGAACGCGATCTGGACCTGGGCGACGCCGCTGGATCGCGCCTGGCTCCCGCCGCCGCGCGACCAGACGGTGCTGACGATCGGCGTCTTCACCGCCCCGACCAATGGGCCTCAGGCCGACGGCTACGCCTTCGAGACCGTGGACGGGCGCCAGCTGCGGCTGCGGTGCCGGCCAACCGGCGCGGCAAAAGACGAGTGCCTGAGCAGGTCGAGCGGGATGGGGAACCGTTCGGGACAGTACGCCACCGTCCGTTACTACGTGGCGGGCGAGCGCGCCGGCCAGCCCGCCCGGCCGGTGCTGCTCGGCGCCAAGTCGGGCAAGACCTGGCTGCTGCGCACCAGCGATCAGACCGCGTGGCTCAAGCAGCAGGCCCAGACCGAGCAGCGCCGCAAGGTTCACTGGCGGACGGCGATCTCCGCCGTCCTGACCTTGGCCGCGGGCTTCGTCGGCCTCCTGCTCTACCGCCGCTTCCGGCGCTGAGCGTCGCGCCTCAGCGCGGAACCAGAAAGCGCGCGCCCTTGGGCAGGCTGTCGCAGCAGCCGGCCGTCGGCGGGGTCGGGGCCTCGCCCGCACGCTTCCAGGCGGCGATCAGGCGCTCGATCGCCAGCACCCAGCCGAACGTGGTTTCCTTATGGGTCTTGTGGAACTCTTCCATGGCCGCATCTCCTGTTCCCCGGCGACACTGGGAAGATCGGCTTGATAGAGGCGCGCGACAAACGCGGTTCGTTGAGCTATGGATAAGCCAGACTTATGGCCGACATCCTTGCTTCATATTCGCTCGGCGCCATCCGCGTCTTCGAAGCCGCCGCCCGGCTGAAGAGCTTCACGCGCGCCGCCGACGAGCTGGGCGTCACCCAGGCCGCCGTCAGCTGGCAGGTGAAGAGCCTGGAGCAGCGGCTGGGCCAGCCGCTGTTCGTGCGCAAGGTGCGCGAGGTCGACCTGACCCCGGCCGGTGAACGACTGGCCCGCGCCGCCACCGAATCCATGGGCCTGCTGCGCGCGGCGCTGTCGGACCTCGTCGAGGCCGACCAGGGCGTGCTGGCGATCACCACCATGCAGAGCCTGGCAAACCACTGGCTGGCCGCGCGCCTGGGGGCCTTCCAGCTGGCCCATCCGATGATCGCCGTACGGCTGGAGGGCAGCCACGTTCTGCGTGACCTTGGCCGCAACGAGGCGGACCTTGGGCTGCGCGCCGGCAATGGCGACTGGCCGGGCCTGGCCGCCCACTTCCTGATGCCTTTCGTCCAGACCGCGCTGTGCTCGCCCGAGTTCCTGGCCCGGCATGGTCCGTTCGAGCGACCGGCAGACCTGCTGGCCGCCCCGCGCATCGGCGCCTCTCGCGAGTGGGAAGTGTGGTTCCGCGCCGCCGGCGTCACGCCGCCGCAGGGGCCCGAAGCCCCGCGCCTGGAGGCCGACGCCCAGTCGATCGAGGTGGCCTCGGCCCTGGCCGGCCAGGGCCTGGCCGTCGGCTCGCCGATCTTCTTCGCCGCCGAGATCGCGTCGGGGCGCCTCGTGCAGCCGTTCGACATCGCGCCGCACTACGGCGGCGGCTACTGGCTGGTCTATCCGCAGGAGCGTCGGCGCGTGCGCAAGATCGCCGCCTTTCGCGACTGGATCCTCGAGGCCGTGGCGGCCGACCCGTCCATCGCCCGTTACGCGGCGACCGACGAACGGGCGGGCTGAGCCCTCACCCCGCCGACGCCGTCGCCACCGGTGCGGGGGCGCGCCGCAGCACCAGTCGCAGGTCCAGCGCCTTGTGGGTCAGCACCAGCGAGTCGCTGTTGGCCAGGCGATAGTCGAAGACCAGCTCGGAATCCTCCAGCGACAGCTGGGTGTCGTTGACCAGATAGGCCTCGGACGGATCCTCCTCGAAGGCTCGGCCCTTGCGGCGCTCGACGGTGAGGTCCTCGTCGCCGAAGGTCAGGCGGTCGCCACGCTTGAGGTCGATCTGGCCCTCGCCTTCGATACTGGCGATCGTCCAGGCCCCCACCAGGCCGGCGGGACCGACGGCCGGCACCTCGCCAGCATGACCCGACAGCAGGGCCGTGCGGGTCAGCAACTGACCGACCAGCTTGCGCTCGGGCGCCAGCTTGGGATCGGTCTCGGCCCGCAGCCGCTCGTCGAAGCGCTTGAGGGTCTGGTAGGCCCCCTCCTCGTCGCTGTTCTCGTGATAGAGGGTGGCGACCTTGTGCAGTGACTGGAACTCGTCGATCAGCAGGTGGCCGAGGCGAAGACCGGCCGACGGGGCCTGCGCCGGCGCGGCCACCGCCAGTTGCTGGGCGTGACCGGCTCCACGGCGGTCGACATAGGTCAGGTCGACGTCCAGCAGCTTCTCACCCGCCGCCAGCGCCGGTTCGGGCAGGTAGGTCGCCCCCTCGGCCTTGGCCAGGCCGATCATCAGCCCGCCGCCCTCGGTGGACAGGAAAGCCGTCGGCACCGAGATCGACACCGCCCCGTCCTCGCCGCGCTTGAGGCCGTCCTCGGGCGCGCCGTAGACGCCGGTGATCCGGTAGCCGGGCCGCGCCTTGACGCTGAGGCTCAGGTCGTAGGCCAGCTCCGAGACCATGGTGTCGAGCTTGCCGGTGAACACGGCCTTGATGTCGCTGGCGTCGCGCAGGAAGAACAGGTTGCCGCCGCGAACGCTGGAAATCTCGGTCGCCAGCGGCGCGTCGAACTGTTCGCCGACGCCGATGGTGGTCAGCCCGATCCCGCGCCGCGAGGCCTCCCTGGCCATGCCCATGAAGCTGTCGGCGTCGGTCGCCCCGACATTGGGCTGCTCGTCGGTGAACAGCATCACCCGCGTGACGCCCTTGAAGCCCGGCTGGCTGGCGAAGGCGGTGTCGTAGCCGACCCGCAAGCCCTCCTCCATGTTGGTCGAGCCCTCGCTCTCGATGGCGTCTATGGCCTTGCGGATCGTCGCCTTGCTTCCGGCCACCGGCGTCGGCTCCAGGTGGCGGTGCGAGCGATCGCCGTAGAGCACGATGCTGAACTGGTCGCCCGGACGCAGCTGGTCGACGATCTGCCGCAGGCTCTCGCGGACCTGGTCCAGCGGCTCGCCGTCCATTGAGCCCGATTTGTCGACCACAGCCACCAGGTTCAGCGGCTCGCGCTTCCAGGTCGCAGCGTCGATGCTGGAGTTGAAGCCGACGCCCACCAGGATCTTGTCGGCCGGCGACAGCGGCAGGTTGGCGCGCATGGCCTCGCCGGTGACGCACAGCACCCGGACGCAAGCCTCGCCGGGGATCTGCAGGTCGTAGCCGCCCATCAGCCCCTCGGGCGTCAGGGTGTCGGGCATCGGAATCTGACCGGCCTCGGATTGGCCGCGGAAGTGGTTGATGTCCTGGGCGCCGCCCTGGCGCACCCGCATGCCGCTGACGATGATCTCCTGGATGTCGATCTCGTCTTCCGGCGGCGGCTGGACCTGGGACCAGACCGGTGTGGAAACGAGCGCCAGCGCCAGGACGGAGGCGGCGGACCAAAGGCGACGCGACATCGAAACCTCCCGTGTTGATTGCAGGAAGGCTAACGCCGCGCGCTGAAGGAGAACAAGCGAAATTGCTAAGGTTCAGGCGGCCCGCTGATAGTGCTCGCGCAGGTCCTGCGGAATGGCCTGGTAGGTGGCGGGGAGCGTGATGCCGAGGGCCCGGCGCGCCTCGCCCAGCGGCATGGCGAACAGGGCCGGATAGTCGACCTCGGGCAGCCAGGCGGCCTTGCGCCCGGCCCGCCAGGCCTCGCGCACGGCCTTGCCGTAGGGCTGGCCGTCCTTGAGGCGACGGAACTCCTGGGCGCCGGCGAAGGCGATGAGGGCGAAACCCAGGCTGCGGGTCTGGGCGTAGGAGAAGGCCACCACGCAGACCTCGCCCAGCGCGTCGGTGCCGTAGCCGGTCAGCACGTGCCAGACGTCGTGCACGTCGCGCAGGCGGCGGGCGTACCACAGCAGCGGATGGGCCGCGTCCATGTCGGCGTCGGCGACCTTGCGGCTCTCCTCGGCCAGGCCTTCGGCGGTCAGGCCGCGCGGGGCGATGAAGTCGCGGTAGGCCGCGCCCACCGTCCCCGGCTGGAACTGCGCCAGCCAGGCCTCGTCCGACAGCCAGTCGGCGAATTCCTCGCGGCGATAGGCGATCGCCCCGCCTTGCGGCGTCTTCAGCAGGCGGGCATAGCCGTTCGGGATCGCGCGGCCCGACAGGGCCCGCATGACCTCGAACACCTGGGCCGTGTCCTCCTTGTCGGCGATCAACCGACGGACGGCGCGAAACGCCCGCAAAGGCTGCAGACGGAAGCTCGCATCGCGGGCGCCCAGCGGAGGACGCGCGGAAGTAGCGTCAAGGACTTGCGCGGCTGTGCTCATCAGGCATGCTCCCGGCGTGGCGTCACTAAAGATGACACGCCGTCATTTTTAATCAAGAGCCGAACCGTCGTTCCGCCGGAGAGTTGCGCCGATGGGCAGTTTGAAGAAGCGATCGGTGAACCTGGCGGGCCACGCCACCTCGCTGGCCCTTGAGCCCGAGTTCTGGGCGGCGCTCGACCGCATCGCCAAGCAGGACTCCGTCAGCATCGCCGCGCTGATCCAGCGCATCGACGTCGGCCGCGGCGAGCGCCCGCTGGCCTCGGCGTGCCGGGTGTACGCCCTGCAGCGGGCGGGAGCACCAGCCCTGCATCTCCTCGACGACCTTGTCG
>CBINOL010000168.1:0-9190 GCA_966252285.1 uncultured Caulobacter sp. | reverse complement strand
GTCCGCTGGGCCTCGTGCAACATCTTCTCGACCCAGGACCACGCCGCGGCCGCCATCGCCGCCGCCGGCATCCCGGTCTTCGCCTTCAAGGGCGAGAACCTGGTCGAGTACTGGGAATACGCCCACAAGATCTTCGAGTGGCACGACGGCGGCTACCCGAACCTGATCCTCGACGACGGCGGCGACGCCACCCTGCTGTGCGTGCTCGGTCCGAAGGCCGAGAAGGATCCGTCGATCCTCAACAACCCGCAGAACGAGGAAGAAGAAGCGCTCTACACCGTCATGAAGCGCTACCTGGCCGAAAAGCCGGGCTTCTACACCGCCATCCGCGACGCCATCGGCGGCGTGTCGGAAGAGACCACCACGGGCGTGCACCGCCTGTACCAGATGGCCGCCAAGGGCGACCTGCCGTTCCCGGCCATCAACGTCAACGACAGCGTCACCAAGAGCAAGTTCGACAACCTGTACGGCTGCCGTGAAAGCCTGGTCGACGCGATCCGTCGCGGCACCGACGTCATGCTGTCGGGCAAGGTCGCTGTGGTCTGCGGCTACGGCGACGTGGGCAAGGGCTCGGCCGCCTCGCTGCGCCAGGGCGGCGCCCGCGTGATCGTCACCGAAATCGACCCGATCTGCGCCCTGCAGGCGGCGATGGAAGGCTACGAGGTCCAGACCCTCGACGACGTCGCCGGCAAGGGCGACATCTACGTCACTGCGACCGGCAACAAGGACGTCATCACCGTCGACCACATGCGGCAGATGAAGAACAACGCCATCGTCTGCAACATCGGCCACTTCGACTCGGAAATTCAGGTCGCCGGCCTGAAGAACTTCAAGTGGGACGAGATCAAGCCGCAGGTCCACCACGTGGAATTCCCGGACGGCAAGAAGATCATCCTGCTGTCGGAAGGCCGCCTGGTGAACCTCGGCAACGCCACCGGCCACCCCTCGTTCGTGATGTCGGCCTCGTTCACCAACCAGACGCTGGCCCAGATCGAACTGTGGACCAACGCTGCGTCCTACAAGAACGAAGTCTACACCCTGCCAAAGCACCTCGACGAGAAGGTCGCCTTCCTGCACCTCGAAAAGCTCGGCGCGAAGCTGTCGAAGCTCAACAAGGAACAGGCCGACTACATCGGCGTGCCGGAAGCCGGTCCGTTCAAGCCGGACCACTACCGCTACTAAGCGGTCCGCCGACAGGCAGACCCCAGGAAAGCCCGCTCTTCGGAGCGGGCTTTTTTGTTGTCTGGACGACAGCGAGACGGCGGCCTCGGTTTTGCCGTCGTGACGCCCTGTTCAAGTTCTGCCGGCTCGGCTAATCGCTTTGGTCATGCCGCTCGCGCTCCTCATTTCCAGCCACGTCGCCGGCAGCCAGGTGGGCGCCACCGCCCAGGCCGCGGCCCTGACCCAGTTCCGCATCGACACCATGGTCGTGCCGACCGTGCTGTTCGGCCGCCATCCCGGCTGGGGCGTTCCCGGCGGCGCGCCGGTGCCCATCGAGGTGGTCGAGGGCATGCTCGACGGGCTGGAGGCCAATGGTCTGTTCGGCCTGACCGACATCGTCATCACCGGCTATTTCGCCACCGCCGCCCAGGTGCGCGCGGCCGCCCGCGCCATCGACGCCGTGCGGGCCGCGCCGCGCGACGGATCCTCCGGCCGCAAGCCGACCATCATCGTCGATCCGACCATGGGCGACGCCGGCAAGGGCCTGTACGTGCCGTCCGAGGTGGCCGACGCCATCGCCGCCGACCTGATCCCGCGCGCCGACATCGTCGCTCCCAACGCCTGGGAACTGCAGCGCCTGACCGGCGCCGAGGTGCGCGATCCGGCCGGGGCCGTGCGCGCCGCCCGCCTGCTGAACAAGCCGGTGATCGTCTCGTCTGTGCAGCGCGGCGCCGAGATCGGCGTGGTTTATGCCGACCGCAAGGAAGGCTGGCTGGCCGCCCACGCCAAGGCCGAGCGCTCGCCCAGCGGCACCGGCGACCTGCTGACCGCCCTGTTCGCCGCCTCGATCCTCGAGGGCCAGACCCTGTCCTACGGCTTGGCGCGCGCCGTCGGCGGCGTCGCCGAGACCGTCACCGCCGCCAACATCTGGAACGCGCCGGAACTGCCGATCGTGGCCATGGCCGCCCGCATCAAGCAGACCTCGCCGACCGTGCGGATCGAGCGGCTGGCTTAGCGGGCGTCGCCCCTCCCTATTCACCCCCCGAAATGCCGCTCCAGGTTCTCCAGCACCAGCGCCGCCATCGCCGCGCGGGCTTCTTCCGTGGCGCTGCCCCGGTGCGGCTGCAGCACCACGTTGTCCATCGACCATAGCGCCTCGGGTACGTTCGGCTCGTCCTCGAAGACGTCGAGGCCCGCGCCGGCGATCGTCCCGTCGGCCAGGGCCGCGACCAGGGCCGCCTCGTCGACCACCGAGCCGCGCGCGACATTGATCAGCAGGCCGTCGGCGCCCAGCGCCTTCAGCACCGCCGCGTCGACCAGCGGGCCGGCGTCGCCCGGGGTGACCAGGAACAGCACGTCGACCGCGCCGGCGAGGTCCAGCGGGCTGGCGTGGTAGGCGTAGGGAGCGCCCTCGACCGGCCGGCGGCTGTGATAGGCGATGCTCGACGCGAACGGCGCGGCCATGTCGGCGATCGCTTTGCCGATCTGACCCAGGCCCAGGATCCCCACGGTGCGTCCGCTCGCCCGCCGCGCCAGGGGCAGGCGCTCGCCCCTCGGCCAGCGGCCTTCGCGCACGTAGCGGTCGGCGCTCACCATCCGGCGCGACAGCGACAGCCACAGCCCGATGGCCAACTCGGCGACATCCTGCGTCAGCACGCCCGGCGTCGTGGTGACGCTCACGCCCCGCGCGGCCGCCACGTCGCGGTCCACCTTGTCGAGGCCGACGCCGTGCACGGCCACGATCTCCAGGGTCGGCAGGCGGTCCCACAGCTCGGCCGGCACGCCCAGGTCGCCGCCGGTGACCACGGCCCGGACCCTATCCGCGATCTGCGCGATCAGGGCGTCCGGATCGGCGGCGCGATAGGGGCGGTGGACCGTGTAGGCCGCCTCCAGGCCGGCTTCGAGCTGTGGGGACAGGGCCTTGAGCTGCAGGACGTCGGGCTTCATCGGCGGGCTCCGGTTATGCGTTCACTGTCCTTCGGATGACAAACCCCGGCCCGGCGGGCTAGACGAAACTTCATGAGCCTCGACATCACCGGCGTCTGCCCCGCCCCGTTCGCCCAGGTCTATGACGCCTTCGAGGCCAATTTCGACCCCGCCTCGCCGGGCGGCGGCGAACTGGGCGCGCGCTTCACCCTGGCGATCGACGGCGAGGTCGTGGTCGACCTGATGGCCGGCCATGCGGACCGCAAGCGCGAGATCGCCTTCGGCCCCGACACCCTGACCCCGCTGTTCTCGACCACCAAGGCCATCGCCGCCCTGCTGGTCGCGCGCCTCGTGGACCAGGGCAAGCTCTCCTACGACCAGACCGTGGCGTCGGTCTGGCCGGAGTTCGCGCAGGCCGGCAAGCAGGACGTCACCGTCGGCCAGGTGATGTCGCACCAGGACGGCCTGTCGGGGTTCCTGGACGAGGTCGATCCGGCCATCTGGTTCGACTGGGAGGCGACGACCGCCAAGCTCGCCGCCATGGCGCCGTTGTGGCCGATCGGTTCGGCCAGCGGCTACCATCCGGTGACCTTCGGCTTCACGGCCGGCGAGATCTTCCGCCGCGTCGACGGTCGCACCATGGGAACCGCGCTGCGCGAGGACCTGGCCCAGCCGCTGGGCCTCGACATCTGGATCGGCCTGCCTGACAGCGAGCACGCGCGCTGCGCCGACCTGATGCGTCCGACCGCCTTTCCCAAGTTCGGCGAGATCAACGACGCGGTGAAGGCCGCGTTCATGACCAAGTGGGCCGCGCCCGGCGGCCGCGGCACCGGCGAATGGCGTCGGGCCGAGATCCCCTCGGCCAACGGCCACGCCACCGCCCATTCCCTGGCCCGCCTTATGGGCGCCCTGGCCAGCGGCGGCACGCTCGACGGTGTGAAGATCCTGTCGCCGCAGACGATGGAAAAGGCCCGCGCCGAGCGCATCGCCGGCCAGGACCTCGTCCTGCCCTACCAGATCAGCTGGGGCGCGGGCTTCATGCGCAATACGCCCAACTTCTTCTATGGCCCGACCGCCGACGCCTTCGGGCATTCGGGCTGGGGCGGCTCCTGCGCCTTCGCCGACCCGAAGACCGGGGTCTCGGGCTCCTACGTGATGAACCGACAGGGCAACGAACTGATCGGCGATCCGCGGGCGGTCAGCCTGATCAAGGCGGCGTACGCGAGCCTGTAGAGCCTACCCGCCCGTCATTCCCGCCCTTGTGGCGGGAACCCCTGGTTCCGCTCGCACGGGCGGCGCAAGCGGCGTGCCGAGCACGCCGCCACACTCTCACTTGCGGCTGACAGAGGGGTTCCCGCCACAAGGGCGGGAATGACGGGAGGTATGGGGGCTAGACCCCCAGCCGCCCGCGCAGCCGCTCGGCCACCGCCCCCAGGGTGATGGTCGACAGCGCTTCCTGCACCGGCAGCGGCACGCCGTCCGGGGCGGCCTGCACCAGCTTGCTGGTGAAGTCGGTGATGGCGGTGATGTGCTGGGCCAGATGGTCGACCGTGTGCAGCTCCTGCATCACGGCCAGGCGGGATTCCGGCGGGGTGTTCTCGAGGATCTTGCCCAGGGCGCTGTCCAGGTGGCCGCAGGCCTCGGCGGCTAGCGACATCTCGACCGACAGGGCCTCGAGCACGGCGGCCAGTTCGGGCGTGGTGATGGTTTCCGTGGACATGGTTCCCCCAGCATTAAGTCTGTCGGCATACCTGACGCAGCGCGTCTTGCCGCCGGCTTAAGGGCCGGCGGCGGTGCGACAAATTGACCAACGTTTCACAACGGCCAAGGTTCAGGCCGTGGCCGCCGCTGTTCGCGTGCGCTTCCAGGCGCCGTAGGCGAAGGCCGCCACGCCCAGCCAGATGAAGACGAACGACAAGGCCCGCAGCGGCGTGAACGCTTCGCCGAGGAACACGCCCAGCAGGAACTGCAAGGTCGGAGCGATGAACTGCAGGAAGCCCATGGCGCTGAGCGGCAGGCGGCGGGCCGACCAGGCGAACAGGGCCAGCGGCACGACCGTGGCCGGGCCGGCGGCCAGCAGCAGGATCGCCGTGCGGGCGTCCTGGGTGAAGTGTCCGGCCCCGGTCGACTGCAGATGCCAGACATAGAGCAGGCCGGGGATCGCCAGATAGGCGCACTCGATGAACAGGCCCGTCTGGGCGTCGGCCTTCACCTGCTTCTTGAGGATCGCATAGATGCAGAAGCTCAAGGCCAGGCCCAGCGACACCAGCGGCAGGTGGCCAAGGGCGATGGTCTGGATGGCCACGCCGATGGCGGCGAGACCGATGGCGACCTTGCCCTCGGTGCTCATCCGCTCGCGGAACAGCAGGGCGCCGGCCGCCATGTTCATCAAGGGGTTGATGTAGTAGCCGAGGCTGGCCTCGATCACCCGGCCGGCGTTCACCGCCAGCACATAGATCGTCCAGTTGCCGAAGATGGCGAGCGTGGAGAGCAGCAGGATCCCCAGCGTCCGGGGCTGGCGCAGCACCTGCGCCACCTGGCCGCCCTGCCTGGCCAGCAGCACGAGCCCCCCGGCCCAGATCACCGACCACAGCGTCCGGTGGGCGATCATCTCGAACGAGGTGACGCCCATCACCGACAGGGTGTGGAAATAGAGGGGCAGGAAGCCCCAGAGCAGATAGCAGCCGACGCCGGCGAGATAGGCCGAACGCGCGTCGTTGTTCGAACTGCCGATGGTACTGGGAGGCATGGACCGCACCTTTCGCGGAGGGATCTGACAGATAGGGATCCCGGCGTCCGCCCACATCTTGCGGGCCCGCGTCGCTGAAGGGTGCGAAGTATCGCCGAAAGGCGGTTCCCGTCGTCCCTCCGCTGGCGGAAGGACGACGGGGGAAGTCGTCTTAGGCCAGGGTCTTCTGCTTGATCAGGCCCTTGTCGTGCAGCAGCTGGGCGATCTGCACGGCGTTCAGGGCCGCGCCTTTGCGCAGGTTGTCTGCGACGCACCAGAGGGCGATGCCGTGCTCGACGGTCGGGTCCTTGCGGATGCGCGACACGTAGACCGGGAACTCGCCCTGGCTTTCCTTCGGCGTGATGTAGCCGCCGTTCTCGCGCTTATCGACCACCACGATACCCTCGGCGTCGCGCAGGATCTCGCGGGCGTCGTCCTCGTCCAGCGGGCCGGTGAACTCGATGTTGACCGACTCCGAGTGGCCCACCATCACCGGCACGCGCACGCAGGTGGCGACCAGCTGGATCGCCGGATCCAGGATCTTCTGGGTCTCGACGGTCATCTTCCACTCTTCCTTGGTGAAGCCGTCGTCCATGAAGACGTCGATGTGGGGGATGACGTTGAAGGCGATCTGCTTGGTGAATTTCTTCGGCTCGGGCGCGCCCAGGACGAAGACGCCCTTGGTCTGATCCCACAGCTCGTCCATGCCTTCCTTGCCCGCGCCGGAAACCGACTGGTAGGTCGACACCACCACGCGCTTGATCGGCACTTCGTCGTGCAGCGGCTTCAGCGCCACCACCAGCTGGGCGGTCGAGCAGTTGGGGTTGGCGATGATGTTCTTGGGGATGACGTTGACGGCGTCCGGGTTCACTTCCGGCACCACCAGCGGCACGTCCGGGTCCATCCGGAAGTGGCTGGAGTTGTCGATGACGATCGGACCGGCCGCGCCGATCTTCTCGCCCCAGGCGGCCGAGATCGAGCCGCCGGCGCTCATCAGCACGATGTCGACCTTCGAGAAGTCGAACTGCTCGAGGTCTTCGCACTTGATGATCTGGCTGCCGAACGAGACCTCGGTGCCGATGGATTTGCGCGAGGCGATGGCGTGCATCTTCTCCACGGGGAATTTCACTTCCTCAAGGATGTTGAACATCTCGCGGCCCACGTTGCCCGTGGCGCCGACCACGGCGACCCGGTAACCCATCGCAGTCTCCAATCTTTCAGCCCCGACAAGGGGAATTGCGCCGTCCCGTTACGCCTCGTAACGCGGGTAGGCAAGGGCATGGTTTTGCAAACGAGGCGGCTTATGGCCGCGTTTTATGGAAAAATCTTGCCAAACCGGTGCGGTGAGGCGTCGGGCGTCCATCAAGTTGCCCGTCATTCCCGCCCTTGTTGCGGGACCCCTGGTTCAGCTTTCACCTGAAGCGCAAGCGGATCGTCGCCTCTGATGGTCCGAAACAGGTGACGGAGTCGCTTTCGATGCCGCCCCTTGCGGAAGTTCGGTCTTGGCGAAAGGATGACTCATGAATTCGGAGTCTCTAGCTCGTCAGTCGCTGTTGGCCTTATTGGCTCCGGCGGTTCTGGTCGCGTTTTCCAGCGTAATCGGCGGGCGAATCTATGCCCCGATCCTATTTCGCGCCGATCGGCCGTTTGCGATCGCCATGTGGCTGGTGACTATTGCATTTCCCGTCTGGCTTCTTGCGCTTCTAGCCATGCGTCGCGGGGACAAGAAGCTGTACCCTTCACTCGCGGTCTCATGGCTGTTCGCGGCGACTTGGGTGGTGATCAACTATGTCTGGAAGCCCGCCGGCCGCCTTTGGGGCTGGTAGGCCAGCAGCCGCAAACCACGGCGGGCGGACGCTCATGTCGTCTGCCTCCCGGGGCGGCGTCGGTAAAGGTGGAGGTCCTCGGTCCCTGGACGGACATGAGGGCGCGCGCAAAAGGATAAGTCCCTAAGGGCCCGTCGGACGCTTCGTCCAACTGGACAGCGAGCCCGGCGCGGGCGCATACCCACGCCATGCGCAAGCACGACGCCGACGTCATCATCGCCGGGGCCGGCATGGCCGGAACCACCCTGGCGCTCGCCCTCGCTTCCGGCGGCGTAAGGCCGCTGCTGGTCGACCCGCAGCCCTTCGACGCCCAGCTGGCGCCGACCTTCGACGGCCGCTCTTCGGCCATCGCCTATTCGTCGTTCCGCCAGTGGCGGGCGATCGGCGCCGGCGAGGCCCTGGCGCCGCACGCCCAGCGCATCGAGCAGATCCTGGTCACCGACGGCAAGGCGCCGGGCGCGGCCTCGGGCAAGCCGTCGCCGTTCTTCCTGCGCTTCGACAGCGGCGAGATCGCCGACCGCTCGGAAGGCGAGCCGCTGGGCTACCTGATCGAGAACCGCCAGATCCGCGCGGCCCTGTCGAAGACGGCGCTGGGCAAGGGCCTGGAGGTCATCGCTCCGGCCGGCGCGACGGGCCTGGAGGTCGACGCCTCGGGCGCTCGCGTGACGCTCACCGACGGCCGGGTGCTGAGCGCGCCGCTGGCGGTCAGCGCCGAGGGCCGCAACTCCGCCCTGCGCAAGGCCGCCGGCATCGGCGACATCGGCTGGGGCTATGGCCAGAGCGGCGTCGTCGCCACGGTGAAGATGCAGCACCCGCACGAGGGCGTGGCGCACGAATACTTCCTGCCCAGCGGCCCGTTCGCCATCCTGCCGCTGACCGACAACCGCGCCAGCCTGGTGTGGACCGAGAGCACCGCCCGCGGCGAGGCCCTGCGCCATGCCAGCCCCGAAGCCTTCCACGCCCACCTGATGCGCCGGTTCGGCGACTTCCTCGGTGAAGTCGAGATGGCCGGGCCGGTGTTCGTCTATCCGCTGTCGCTGTCGCTGGCCGAGCGTCTGGTCGCGCCGCGCCTTGCTTTGATCGGCGACGCCGCCCACGGCGTGCACCCGATCGCCGGTCAGGGCCTGAATCTCGGCCTCAAGGACGCGGCGGCCCTGGCCGAGGTGGTGGTCGAGGCGATCCGCAACGGCGAGGACATCGGCGCCGAGGCGACGCTGGAGCGCTACGCCCGCTGGCGCCGGTTCGACAACGTCACCAACGCCCTGGCCTTCGACGGCTTCGTGCGATTGTTCTCGAACGACAATCCGCTGCTGCGCATGGCGCGCGGCGTCGGCATGGCGGCGGTCAACCGCATCGCCCCGGCGCGCCGGTTCTTCATGCACGAGGCCGGCGGCGGGGTGGGCGATCTGCCCAAGCTGCTGCGCGGGACGGCGCTTTAGAGCCCCCTCAGTCGGCTTTGCCGACAGCTCCCCCAGAGGGGGAGCATCTTGAAGAGCGCTGCGCCAACCAGATCCTCCCCCTCTGGGGGAGGTGGCCCGAAGGGCCGGAG
>CBINOL010000167.1:0-9252 GCA_966252285.1 uncultured Caulobacter sp. | reverse complement strand
CACGGCGCTGATAGCGCCGCGCCACCTCCCCCGTTTCACGGGGGAGGAGAAATGATCCGCGAGGACTTCCGCGAGATCCTGCGTCTGGTGCGTCCGAGCGCGCGGGTGCTCGATGTCGGCTGCGGCGAGGGCGCGCTGCTGGAGCTCTTGACCCGCGAGAAGGGGGTCGACGGCCGCGGGCTGGAGATCAGCGCCCACGGCGTGGCCGCCTGCATGGCGCGGGGACTGTCGGTGGTGCAGGGCGACGCCGACCAGGATCTCGACCACTTCCCCGACAAGACCTTCGACTACGCGGTGCTGTCCCAGACCCTGCAGGCCACGCGCAACCCGCGCCACGTGCTGGACGAATTGTTGCGCATCGCCGACCGGGCCATCGTCTCGTTCCCGAATTTCGGCCACTGGCGGGTGCGTTGGTCGCTGATCAGCCGGGGCCGCATGCCCGAGACCAAGGCCCTGCCCATGCCCTGGTGGTCGACGCCCAACATCCACCTGTGCACCCTGGCCGACTTCATGGCCCTGACGCAGGACCTGGGCGTGCGGGTCGACGCCAGCGCCGCCTTCGCCGGCAACGGTCCGGCGCGGGCCATCGACCCGACCAAGGCGCTGGAGAACTGGCGCTCGGAGACCTGCCTTTTCCTGCTCAGCCGCGGAACGCCCGCTGAACGTGTGGAACCGAGCGCCGTTTCAGGCGATCTTCTGATCCCATGAAGCTGCGGCTGATGACCTACAACGTCCACCGTTGCGTGGGCGGCGACCGCAGGCTCGACGTGGAACGCGTGGCCGAGGTGATCTCGGCCCACGAGCCCGACGTCGTGGCCCTGCAGGAACTCGACGTCGGCCGGCTGCGCACCGGCCATGTCGACCAGGCCCACCGCTTGGCCGAACTCCTGAAGATGGGCTTCCACTTCCACCCGGCGATGACGGTGGAGGAAGAGCTCTACGGCGACGCCATCCTCACCCACCTGCCGGAAAAGCTGATCAAGTCCGGCCCGCTGCCGTTCTATCGGGCCGTGCCGGGGCTGGAGCCGCGCGGCGCCCCGTGGGTCGAGGTGATGCTCGGCGATACGCCGGTGCAGATCATCAACACCCACCTTGGACTGATCCCGCAGGAACAGAAGCGCCAGGCCGCCGCTCTCGTGGGCGAGGCCTGGATGGCGTCCGACCGCTGGAAGGCCCCGGGCGTGCTGCTGGGCGACTTCAACGCCACGCCCTATTCGGCCACCTACCGCCTGCTGAAAGCCGCCGCCCGCGACGCCCAGAGCGTCTCGGCCGGCTGGGCCAAGGCGCCGACGGCGACCTTCCCGTCGACCTTCCCGTTCATGCGCATCGACCACGTCTTCCTGACCAAGGGCCTGAAGACCGTGAACGTGTTCTCGCCCTACGACGCCCTCGCCCGGGTGGCCTCGGACCACCTGCCGCTGGTGGTGGACCTGGAGATCGAGGAAGCTGCCTAGGCCCATGATCGCGATCGAGGAGGATGGTGAAGGCATTGCTCTCCCAGGCTGCCCCTTATACGAGTAGCGCTATGGTAGCGCGAGGGGCGAGTCACTCTCGGGTTCGCACAGGACTGTCCGGGGCGGAATGCGAGATAACACAATCCATGAGCGGACCCTCAAGCGGCAGCTCATCAAGGCGGACTTCGCGGCGGATAGTCTGCTCCTGAACTCGATTTACCGGGCCAATGTGATCAAGCTGGCTGTCGAGGTGGGCGATAAAGGATTTTCGGCTCCGCCGATGTCGCAGAGCCTGTTGCGTGGCAAGAAGGTCTATCAGCTCAGGCGTCTCGCCGACGTGCTGGTCGTTCGCCACATCACCGCGAACATCAAGCGCATTACCTCGGTTAAGCAGTCGAACCGGCGGGTTATCGTCGAGTGCATCAAGACGCTGGCTTCGGATGGCGGCGCGTTCCGCGTCTACAAGTTCGACGTTAAGAGCTTCTACGAGTCTGTCTCGATCCCCGATATCATGGAGCGTCTGCGCGCGGACGTCGCCTTTTCCGGCCAGTCGAGGCGGGTGCTCGACACTCTATTCACAGAGCTGAGCGGGCAGGGCGTGGTCGGCTTGCCGCGGGGGCTGGCGCTCAGCGCCACGCTGGCTGAGTACGTCATGCGTTCATTCGACCGCAAGATCGCAGGCTGTGAAGGGGTTTGGTACTACTCGCGATACGTTGACGACATCCTCGTTATCCACAAACCCGGGCTGAGCGCCGAGGCGTTGAAAGCGTTTGCTGAGGGGGCGCTCCCACCGGGATTAACGTTCAACGAAAAATCGAGAGCTTATGAATTCAGGGCTTGTGAGAAGGGGGGTAAGGACGTCCAGGAGAATAGTTTCGAATTCCTGGGTTACCTATTTAAAGTCAACAAATCTGTCCGCGCCAGTGCGGGAAATAAGATATCTCGTGCAGTAAATGTCGATATTGCGCCCTCAAAGGTGCGTCGTATGAAAACGAGAATTGCAAAGTCGCTCGTTCAATATCGAAAAGATCGCAATTTCAACGATTTGCACGATAGGTTGAAATTTCTGACAAGCAATTTCACCTTCATCGATAAAAAGACTGGTCAGAAGCGTGTGTCAGGAATTTACTATAACTATCCATTAGTTGATTTCGATACCTCAAGCGCTCTGGAGGAGATGGATCGGTTTCGGCGGTCGATGCTTCTGAGTACGCATCCTCGAAATGTCCTGAGGCCGGTGATGTCGTGTTCTCAGATCAATGTTCTGATGCGACTGAGTTTCAGGGATGGTTTTTCCTCTAAGCGCTTTTTTCATTTTTCCGGAAAAAGAATTTCCGAGCTGAAACGTTGCTGGAACTATGCCTAAGAGAATTATAGCCAAGGGTAACATTCATAGGTCTGAGTATCTTAGGGCGCTTGTCACCGACACCATGCCCGGAGATGTGCCCATCATTGTTTCCAATGATGGATTCTACCTGAATATGAAGGGTAAATTGTCTGGTGATCAAAGCAGGCGTCAACTGGTTGAAAGGATCCTGAGTCCAGCTCAGCCCTACACCATTCCTTACAGGTACAACATATTGAAGCCGGATGGCGCGCCTCGACGTTTGAGTCTAGCGCATCCTTCCGCGCAGGTGGCGTGCGTCGAGCTGTATAAGAAGTATGACGAGTTGATCTGCTACTACTGCCAGAAGTCGCCGGTTTCGGTTCGATCTCCCGATAAGGTGGGCAGTTTGTTCTTTGTGCGCGGATCGGTGGCCGAGCAAAACAAGGTGCGAGGCGCGGGCATTGACACGGTCGATATCGAGACTTCGGTCTCGAATCCTGCCTCGTACTTCTCCTATCGCGGGTATCGGCGGGCCTACGAGTTCTTCTCGTCGGACGACTATGTACGCCTCGAAAAGCGCTATGCAGTGATGTGCTTTGCCGACATATCGAAATGCTTTAACAGCATTTATACTCATACACTTTATTGGGCTGTTGCTGATATCTCTACGGCCAAGAATAATACGAGCGTAGTTGGATTTAGCAACGCGTTCGATCGCCTAATGCAGTCAATGAATTTCAATGAAACAAATGGTATATGTATAGGGCCTGAGATTAGTCGAGTTTTTGCTGAAATTATACTTAGTGAAATAGATGTCAAGGTTGTTAGGCGCTTAAGCAATATGCGCCTTCAAAATAAGGTGGATTATGAATTTAGGCGATATGTGGATGACTATTATATTTTTGCTAAGCGCGATGATGTCGCCAGTTCCGTGCTTGGCGCCATCCGCCATTGCTTAGCTGAATTTAATTTACATTTGAATGAAGACAAAACAAAGAGAATTGACCGCCCCTTCATTACCAAAAAATCAAAAATGATCCGGGAGGCAAGCGCCCACCTAGAGGAGTTCTTTAAGCGATTCATCGCTCATGAAATAGATGATGGAAAGCGCTTCTACTATCCGTTGCGGGTGCGTCGCCAAGGCGCCCTGCTGCGCTCGCTTTTGGAGTCGATAAAATCGAGCTGTTTTGACCATGAGGCCGGATACCAGGATACGTCCAACTACATCATAGCCGCGCTGGCCAGCCGGCTGTCGTCTCTCATCGACGGAGTAGAGTATGGCCTGAAAGTTGATGGCGTTGAAATTGACCACTACGTTTCGGCTACGATGCTCCTGCTTGAAGCGATCTATTTCTTCTATAATGTCAACCCGACCGTTGCTTCGTCGTTAAGGGTCGCGCAGGCGGCGGTCCAGGCTCATGGTCTCTTTAAGACGCATATCCCCGACCGAGTCACCTATCTGGGCGAGCAGGTTGTGCGTTGGACGTTCCAGTTCATCCGCGGGCTGGCTGGGTCCAGGCAGCATGCGGAAAGCAACAGCGTCCCGCTTGAGGCGCTGAACATCCTGGTCGTCCTTGGTCAGATCGGCCGTGAAGACGCGTTGGCCCAACAGGCCATCCTGGAGTTTAACAGTAGCCTAGAAAACATTACCTATTTCGAGATCGTGTCGTTCCTTTTCTGCATGCGAGATGACAGCGAGTTCACCGTCCAGCGCGCTGCGATCATGGACCGAGTGAGTGAGATCGTGCTGCAAGGGGATGGGGTCAAGCAGGACGCCCAAGCGGCGCATCTGGCGCTGGACATACTGTCTTGCCCCTACGTCCCAGTGGAGGATCGACGCGGCTTGATGGCCAAGTTGAGAAAGCAGCTGGAACTGGGCAAGCTTTCGGACGCCGCAGCGAACGCCGCGATCGCAGCGTTTGAAAAGAATCCCTGGTTCGTGAACTGGCGAGAACTGGATATCTCCCGGCTCATCCGGAAAAAGGAATTGAGCAGCGTCTACTAGGTTGCTATCGGAAAGGTGGAGCTTGATGGGGCTCTCCAAGTTGGCGCTTGTCGTCGATTTTCCACCGGGCCATAGGTTTAGATCGCGTCAAATTTGCCGGTCTGGACCTGTGAACTCGGAGCGCTTTCGGGCGCACACACCCAATGAGTCCTGTCAGGTTCCACCTTCTCCTTATCGCTGAAGGCTTTGCTACAGCTGCAGGTGCTCCGGTGGCGGGGGCGGCGGGGCGGTCAGCCGGGCCAGGTCGTGCTTGAGACGCTTGCGGCGGCCCCAGGGGCGCCAGGCGTCGTCGGGGGCGATGGCGTCGCCCAGGCTCCAGTCGGCGACGAACTTCTTCATCCCCTTCAGCGGCATGACGCCCACGGGCTCCAGCCGGCGCGGGCCGGTCCGCCCGTCCAGCGCCTCGATCGCAGGGCCAAGGCCCCCGTACTCGATGAAGGCCTCCAGCACGATCTCGGTCTCGACCCCCAGGAAGTGGCCGATCAGCCGGCCCAGGAACGCGGCGATGGCCAGGCGCTGGTCCTCGTCATGCGCCTCGAAGCCGATGTCGCACTCGGTGTCGAGGCCGATCGAGCGGTTGTTGAGGTTGGCCGAGCCCAGGCGCAGCACCCGGTCGTCGGCGACCGCCACCTTGGAGTGGACGATGATCGGCGCGCCCTTGGGCGTGCGGGCGCTGAAGGCGTGGAAGCGGCCGTGGACGTCGACCTCGCGCAGGCGGTTGATGGCCGCGGTGCGGGCGCTGTCCATGGTGACCTGGTCGAAATAGCTGGGACTTCGGGCGGGGCCCACCGTCACCACCTCGGGGCCGTCGGGCTCGGCCAGCCGCTCGGCCAGGGCTTCGACCACGATCGGCGAGGTCAGGTACTGGTTCTCGATATAGATCAGCCACTGGGCGGTGCGGATCATCTCCAGGTGCAGCAGCAGGCACTCGTTGATCTCGGCGTCGCGGCGCCAGTGGGGCTGGGTGCGGGCGATGGCCACCGGCAGGCGGCGCAGCAGCGGCGCCAGATGCTCGGGCCAGGGCGCGACGAGCGGGCGCTCGGGCGGATCGATGGTCTCGCCGGTGGCCTTGCGCCAGCGCTCGGCGAACAGTTCCGCCAGCGCGCCCGCGACCGGGCCGTCGACCAGGGCGGCGACCTCGTGGCGAGCCGGATAGTGGTGGCCGGTCGGCAGGCGCCGGCGCGGGTCGTTGTCGAGGTGGGCGGTGGTGTCCCAGCGGTCGACGCCGATGTCGCCGCCGCTGACCAGGGCCGTGACGCCGTCGACCACGACCACCTTCTGGTGATGGCTGGCGCTGGCCGGCAGGGTGTTGTCCAGCCGGTACTTGACCTTGGAACCGGCGAAGAAGGCCGCGCCGCGCTGCGGACCGAACAGCTGCGAGGCCGCGATCGGGAACGGCATGTCCCAGGCCAGCACCCGCACGTCCAGGGCCGGGTTCAGCGCCGCCTGGCGGCGCAGCAACAGGCCGATGCGGTCGGCGTGGACGGGATCGCGGCTCTTCTTCACTCGGTCGGGGTCCAGCCGCGTGAGCGGGTCGAACACCCAGGCCAGGATCCAGATCGAGTGCCTGGCCGACAGCAGCAGGGCCTTCAGCGCGTCGAAGGCCTCGTCGTTGTCGATGAACAGCGCCAGGCGTTCGGCGGTCTCGACCCGCCAGCAGGTCGAGCCGGGACAGAAGACGGTTTCGATTTCGGCCATGTCGCCCCTACGCCCGTACCGCCACCTGAAACGCACGAGGCAGTTTAAGGCTCCGCTTGTGGCCGCGGCTTGTCCTAAATCATCCCGCTGGTGAGAGGGTGATCGATGTCGCTGCGTGGTCCTCGTCCTTCGACAAGCTCAGGATGAGGACCAGGGAAACGCCAGGGCGACTTGAAAACCTCACCCTGAGCCTGTCGAAGGGCGAGGTTTCGTCTCAGGCCTCGAATGCTCAGCCGGCGATGGCGGCCGCGTCGCGCTCGCCCGTGCGGATGCGCAGGGCCTGTTCCAGGTCGAGGACGAAGACCTTGCCGTCGCCGATCTTGCCGGTGTTGGCGGTGCGCTGCAGGGCCTCGATGACCGCGTCGGCCACGTCGGTGGGCACGGCGATCTCGAGCTTGACCTTCGGCAGCAGCTTCACCTCGTACTCGGCGCCGCGATAGACCTCGGTCTTGCCCTTCTGGCGGCCGTAGCCGCGCACCTCGGTCACCGTCAGACCCGAAGCGCCGGCTTCCGTGACCGCCTCGAGCACGGCGTCCAGGCGGCTGGGCTTGATAACGGCGACGATCATCTTCATGGCGCGAATTCCCCTCTACGCGGCCGGTTACGGCTTGGTCGGCGACTCAAGGCTAGGCCCTGGCGCCACAGCTTCCAATAGTATTCCGGTCCTTACGGTTCCCGGCGCCTTTCGAACAGGCGCCACGCCGGCGGGCGCGGGCGGCATGACCGGGGCGAACACCCGGGCGCGGGCCCGACTGCCGCGCGGCTTGACCGCGAAGGTCTGCTTGACCGCCTCCATCAGGATCAGGCCGGCGAAGCGCGGCCACAGGCGCGCGCCGACCTGTTCGAAGCCCTCCGCCCAGCCCACGGTGAAGCCGGCGGGCGGCGCATAGAGCGCGCGGGTCCAGCCGGCGGGCTCCAGGTCGGCCTCGCGCAGCAGGTTTTCCAGCTGGCTGCGGCTGAACGGGCGGCCGTGGCCGAACGGGGTGCCCTCGGCGCGGGCCCAGACGCCGTCGCGCGAGGCCACCGCGACGATCAGCCGGCCCGACGGCGCCATCACCCGCCACAGCTCGCGCAGCACGGCGGAGGGATCGTCGGCCTCTTCCAGCGCGTGGACGGCCAGGATCCGGTCGAACATGGCGTTGGGAAAGGGCAGGGCGGTCTCTTCGACCAGGGCGGCCTGGTTGCGCTCGCCCACCGGCCAGACCTCGACCCCCTGCGTCGCTGGCATGGCCGCCACCACCCGGCGGGCCTTGGCGCGGCATTCGTCGAGGAACGGCGTGGCGTAGCCCAGGCCCAGCACGTCGAGGCCATTGGCGTCGCCCCAGGCCTCGGCCACCTTGCGGCCGAGCATCTCCCGCGCCACCCGGCCCAGCGGGGCGGCGTAGAAGGCTCTGAGGTCGAGCACGTCGCGGCGCATTGTCTCTCCGTGGCGTCGAGGCCATCTATGTAGGCGGGCGAATCCTCCGCGTCACGCCCGCCGACCCCCGTCCGTGACCGAGGCCGATCGCATGCCGCTGCAAATCCACCAGTTTCCCTGCCTCTCCGACAATTACGGCTTTCTCGTGCGCGACGTGGCGACCGGCAAGACCGCCTGCATCGACACGCCGGAGGCCGACGCCATCCTGATGCAGCTGGAAAAGCTGGGCTGGGGGCTCGACTTCATCCTCAACACCCACTGGCATCCCGACCACGCCGGCGGCAACGAGGCGGTCAAGGCCGCCACCGGCGCGACCATCGTCGGCCCGCAGGAGGTGACCCGCATCGCGCCGCTCGACCGCGTGGTGGCCGGCGGCGACGTGGTGGAGCTGGGCGAGACGAAATTCGTCGTCATCGACAGCGGCGGCCACACGCTCGGGCATGTGGCCTATCACGACGCGGAAGGCGGCGTGGCCTTCGTGGGCGACACCCTGTTCGCCCTGGGCTGCGGCCGGATGTTCGAGGGCGACCCCGAGCAGATGTGGGCGTCGCTGTCGCGGCTGGCCGACCTGCCCGACGACACCACAGTCTACTGCGCCCACGAATACACCGCCTCCAACGCCCGCTTCGCCCTGTCGGTCGACAGCGATCCGGCGCTGAAGGCCCGCACCGATCAGGTGTTCGCCGCCCGCGAGCGCGGCGAGGCCACCGTGCCCACCACCATCGGCCTGGAGAAGGCCACCAATCCGTTCCTGCGCGCCCCGGCGCTGCGGCCGGGCCTCGCGCCCGCCCAGGCCTTCGCCGAGATCCGTGCGGCCAAGGACAGTTTCAAGGGATGAGTACGATGAGCGTTGCGGGGATTTCAGGCGATCTGGGCGCGAAGGAGATCGTGCGCCTTTTGAACATGCAGCCCCACCCCGAGGGCGGCTGGTACGTGCGGATGTTCGAGGACGCGCCCGGCCCCGACGGCCGTCCGGCCTCGACGGCGATCTACTACCTCCTGGAGGCCGAGCAGATGTCGGCCTGGCACCGCATCGACGCGGTCGAGGTCTGGCACTGGTACGCCGGCGCGCCGATCCGCCTGACCCTGTCGCCGCCCGACGGCGTCGGCGCCACGCCCCACACGCTTGGTCCGGATCTCCGCGCCGGCTGCCGCCCGCAGGTGGTGGTGCCGGTCGGCTGGTGGCAGACGGCGGTGTCGCTGGGCGCCTGGACCCTGGTCGGCTGCACCGTGGCGCCAGGCTTCCGGTTCGAAGGCTTCGAACTGGCGCCCGAGGATTGGCGGCCGAAGGTTTAGGGGGCGCCAATAGATCCTCCCCCTCGGGGGGAGGTGGCCCGGAGGGCCGGAGGGG
>CBINOL010000166.1:0-9381 GCA_966252285.1 uncultured Caulobacter sp. | reverse complement strand
GAACGGCGGCTCGGTGACCGTGAACGGCGGCGCGGGCGGGACGGCCAGCGCCATCACGGGCGGTACGGGCAGTTCGTTCGGCAACGGCGGCGCGGGCCTGTTCCTTTACAGCGGCGGCGCATTGAACGTCGTCAGCGGCACGATCACGGGCGGGGCGGGGGGCACCTTCGCCAGCTGGGCCGGGGCCGGCGCAGCCGGCGTGCTCAGCAACCTGGGACCCATCACCAACGCGGGCGCGATCACGGGCGGCGAGGGCGGTTACGGCTATTCGAACGGCGGCGCGGCAGGCGTCGGCGTGATCGCCTGGGGCGGCAGCATCGAGAACAGCGCGACCGGCGTCATCGCCGGCGGCGTCGGCGGGCGAGGCAACGGCGGTTCCGGCAGCAACTATTCCGGCGCGGGCGGTGCGGGCATCGTCTTCACGGGCGGCCAGCCGGGGCTGCTGGTCAACGCCGGCACGATCCAGGGCGGAGCCGGCGGCCCGGCCTCGAACGCGATCCGACGGGGCGCCGGCGGCCGGGGCGTGGTCGGCGCCAGCACTGGTTCCACTACCATCATCAATTCAGGCACGATCATCGGCGGTGTCAGCGTAAGCTTCCAGCGCGCCTATGCGATCGAACTGTTCGGCAGCGACAACCGTCTGGAGCTCCATGCGGGCTCGTGGATCCGTGACGTCACGGCGGTGACCGGCGGCGGCTCCAACAACGTTCTGGCCCTGGGCGGCGCGGACGACGACACGTTCGACGCCTCGCATATCGGGTCGGACGGGTCCGTTGACGGCTACGGCTACATGGGCTTCGACACCTTCGAGAAACTGGGCGCCAGCACCTGGACCCTGACCGGTTCGGGCGCGCAGACCTGGTCGGTGCGGGAAGGCGTGCTGAAGGGCGACAGCAACAGCCTGGCCGGCGACGTGGTCTTCGTAGCGGGGGCCGGCGCGCGGGGCGTCATCTTCGACCAGGCGTTCGACGCCGTGCATGGCGGCCAGATCTCCAGCGGCGGCGTGGTGACCAAGACGGGCGCGGGCACGCTGACCCTGACCGGCGAGTCCGCGTCGGACTGGACGATCTCGGGCGGCGGCGTGATCGCCTCGGCCGACTTGTTCGGCAACGACGCGACGATCGGCGCCGGCGCCTTCCTGACGCTCGATCAGGCCTCGGACGGAATCTACGACTTCGAGCTTTCGGGCGCGGGCGAGTTCCGCAAGGCCGGGTCCGGGAAGCTGCTCCTGACCGAGGATTCCTCGGCCTTCACCGGCGCGACGGCCGTCAACGCCGGAACTCTGTCGGTCAACGGCTCCCTGGCGGGGGCGACCATCACCGTCGCCTCCGGCGCCACCCTGGGCGGTTCGGGAACGGTGGGCGACACCATCATCCAGGGCGGTGGTCGTCTGGCGGCCGGCAACTCGGTCGGTGCGCTGACGATCGCGGGCGACCTGACCCTCGCGTCGAGCTCCAACCTCGACTTCGAGCTGGGCGCGCCGGGCGCGTCTTCGGCTTCGCCCGGCGTCAGCGACCGGCTGATCGTCAGCGGCGACCTGGCGCTGAACGGCGTGATCAATCTCTCGCAGAGCGCCGACCCCGCCGACGGGGTCGCGGGCATCGGGTACTACCGCCTGATCACCTATGGCGGCGCCCTGACCGCCAACACGGCGACGATCGGAACCAAGCCGTCGCTGAGCAACGTGAACTACGCGCTGCAGGCGGGCAGCGGCCGGGTCGACCTCTTCATCAGCAACGCCGCGGTCATCGGCGACGACACCCTGCAGCACTGGCAGGGCGGAAGCGGCGTGTGGAGCGCCGCCAGCACGCAATGGCTCAACGAGGGCGGCAACGCGCCGGCTGCGTGGGCGAGCAAGTACGCCATCTTCAAGGACGCCGGAGCTTTTACGGGCGGCTTGGTCACGGTGAACGGGACGCAGAGCTTCATCGGCCTGCAGTTCGTCGACGATGGCTATGAACTGACCGGAACCGGCCAGCTGTCCACCGTCTCGGCAGGAAGCGAGATCCGCGTGCTGGCCGATGTCGCCAAGATCGGCACGGCGATCACCGGCGCTGGTCTCGTCACCAAGACCCAGGCCGGCACGCTGATCTTGACGGGCGCCAGCACCTATACCGGCGGGACGTTGATCGATGCGGGCACGCTGCAGATCGGCGACGGCGGGACTTCGGGCTCGATCATCGGCAATGTCGGCAATCGCGGCGTGCTGGCCTTCAACCGTTCCGACGCCATCACCTTCGCCGGTCGGATCTCCGGCTCGGGTGCGGTGCGCATCCTGGACGGGGACGTGACCTTCACCGCCGACAACATCTATGCCGGCGGCACGGCTATCGCCTCGGGCGCGCAGCTGAACCTCGGCGCCGGCGGCGCGAGCGGCTTGATCGGCGACGCCGTCGTCAACGGCGGCCTGACCTTCAATCGCTCTGACAGCGTGAGCTACTCGGGCGTCGTCAGCGGCTCGGGCGCCTTGCGCCAGGCCGGTCGGGGCAATCTGATCCTGACCAGCAATTCCTCGGGCTTCACGGGGACGACGGCGGTCGATACCGGCAGGCTGACGGTCAACGGTTCCCTGGCCGGCTCTACGCTCACCGTCGCCTCCGGCGCGACGCTGGGCGGCGCGGGCACGGTGGGCGACACCACCATCCAGAGCGGCGGCCATCTGGCTCCCGGCTCCGGGGGGTCTATCGGATCTGTCGCAACCCTGTCGATCGCGGGAGACCTGACCCTGGCGTCGGGTTCGAACCTGGACATCGAGCTGGTCGCGCCGGGCGCGTCGTCGGCCTCGCCGGGCGTCAGCGACCGCGTGATCGTCAGCGGCGATCTGGCGCTGAACGGCGTGGTCAATCTCGCGCAGACCCCCGCCATGGCGGCGGGCCTGGGCTACTATCGCCTCATCACCTATGGCGGCGCCCTGATCTCCAACACGGCGACGATCGGCGCTACGCCGTCGCTGAGCAACGTGGACTACACGCTGCAGGCGGGCGGCGGCCGGGTCGACCTGCTGATCAGCAGCACGCTTATTCCTGGCGACGACACCTTGCAGCACTGGCAGGGCGGCGACGGCGTCTGGAGCGCGGCCAGCAGCCAATGGCTGAACCAGGGCGGCAACACCCCGGCGAACTGGGCCGGCAAACACGCTGTCTTCAAGGACGCCGGCGCCTTCGCTGGCGGCGAGATCACGGTGGAGGGGGCCCAGAGCTTCCTGGGCCTGCAGTTCGTCGACGACGGCTATGAGCTGGTCGGTAGCGGCCAGCTGGTCACCGCCTCGGGAGGCAGCGAAATCCGCGTCCTGGCCGACGCGGCCAAGATCGGCGCGGCGATCACCGGCGCGGGCGGGATCGTCAAGACCGAGGCCGGCACGCTGATCCTGACGGGAACCAACACCTATGCCGGCGGGACGTCGATCCAGGCCGGCACGCTGCAGATCGGCGACGGCGGGACTTCGGGGGCGATCGTCGGCGACGTCGCCAATGGCGGGGTGCTGGCCTTCGCCCGCTCGGACACCACCACCTTCGGCGGCCTGGTCTCCGGCGCGGGGGCGGTGCGGGTCCTGGGCGGCGGCGTAACCTTCACCGCCAACAACACCTATGCCGGCGGCACGACCGTCGCCTCGGGCGCGCTACTGAAGCTCGGCGCCGGCGGGACCAGCGGCTCGATCAAGGGCGACGTCGTCGCCAACGGCGCGCTCGTGTTCGACCGGTCCGACCGACTGACCTTCGCCGGCGCGATCAGCGGCTCTGGCGCTGTGCGTCAGTTCGGCGCCGGCGTGACCGAACTGACCGGCGCTTCCGGCGGCTTCACCGGCGCGACCACGGTCGAGCGGGGAACGCTGGCGGTGAACGGCGTGCTCGGTGGCGCGCTGGACGTCTGGTCGGGCGCTCGCCTGCAGGGCGTCGGCACGGTGGGGACCACCGTCGTGTCGGGCACGATCGCGCCCGGCAACTCGATCGGCACGCTGACCGTCGCCGGCGGCGTCACCTTCAAACCGGGCTCGATCTTCGAGGTCGAGGCGGACGTGGCGGGCCAGTCCGACAAGATCGTCGCGTCCGGCGTCGCCACGATCCAGGGCGGGACCGTCAAGGTGCTGGCGGGCGCGGGGACTTACCGGCCGGAAACCAACTACGTGATCCTGCGCGCCAATGGCGGTCTCGCGGCCGGCGGCAAGTTCGACGGCGTCACCTCGAACCTGGCCTTCCTCGACCCCACGCTCAGCTACGACGGCTCCAACGTCTATCTGCGGCTGCGGCGCAACGACATCCGCTTCACGGATATCGGCGTGACCCCCAACCAGGTCGCGGCGGGGGCGGGCGCGGAGCAGCTTGGCTGGGACAACCCGGTCTTCGACTCGGTGGTCAATCTTTCGACCGAGCAGGCGCGCGACGCCTTCGACCAGTTGGCCGGTTCGGACTACGCCAGCCTGCGCGGCTCGCTGATCCAGGACAGCCGTTTCGTGCGCGACGCGATCCTGGCGCGGGGCGACCTGGCCGGCGTCGAGGGACCGTCGGCATGGGGAGAGACCTTCGGCGGCTGGAGCTCGATGAAGGGCGACGGCAATGCGCAGAGCTACGATCGCGACGTCCAGGGACTTGTGACCGGCTATGATGGATCGCTGGGCCGGGATATCCGCGCCGGGGTCGCCGTGGGCTACAGCGCAGGCGACCTGAAGACCGCCCGCGCCAAGCACGACGTCGAGACCTATCACCTGGGCGGCTATGTCCTGGCTGAGCGCGACGGGGTGTCGTTCCAGCTCGGCGGCGCCTATGCGTGGCACGACATGAAGGCCTCGCGCCGTGTCGCGTTCGGGACCTTCGGCGAAACCCTCTCCAGCGACTACTCGGCCCGCACCTATCAGGCGTTCGGCGAGGTCGCCGTGAAGCGTGAAACGGCAGGCGTGACGCTGCAGCCGTTCGCCAGCCTTGCCTATGTCGCGCTGACAGACTCCGATGTCCGCGAGCGGGGCGGCAGCGCTGCTCTGCATGGCGGCGGCGGCGAGCATCTGACCTATGGTTCGGTCGGGGTGCGCATGAAGAGCGATCTGACCGCCGGGGAGCGCAGCCTGCGGCTCGCCGGCTCGGTCGCGCTGCGCCATGCGTTCGGCGATCGTACGCCGGGCATCGACCTGGCCTTCACCGGCGCGCCGTCGTTCGAGATCGTCGGCGCTCCGATCGACAAGGACAGCGTCGCCGTCAATCTGGGCCTGGAAGCCGACCTCGGCCGCACCGCGGTGCTGGGCGTGACCTACTCCGGAAGCTACGGCGATCGCGCCACCGACCACGGCGCGCGCGCCCAGGTCAGCTGGAGGTTCTGACGGGGACGCCCGCCCAGCTCCGCCCGACCTTCGACACCTGTGTCGGTCGGGGAGGATCGACAAGCCGTCTCGGTGATCGCCCGTTTCCCGGTTAGCTTGCGATCGGTCGAGCCGGATCGCACGGTGCGAAAGCGGCCGCGCTGTCTTGCCGGGGAGGGCGGAGGTGGCGATCTCGAGCGGGTTATCACTGCTGCAAGCGATCCTCGCGCCGCTGGCGGCGGCCGAGGGCGTTCCCCCAGCCGATCGGCAGGCCACGTTGGCGGAAGACGTTATCGTGACGGCCCAAAGGCGTCGCGAACGTCGCCAGGATGTGCCGATCGCCTTGTCCGTCTTGGGAGAGGAGCAACTGGCGCGCCGCGGCGCCAGGGACCTCTCCGATCTCGTCGGCGCCGTGCCGGGCCTGTCGATCGCGGGCTTCACCGGGGGCAACGCCAGCAATCTGGTCTCGATCCGCGGCGTCGCCGGCCAGGTGCTGCCGATCGGCTCGGGGCAGCCGGTGGCGATCTATCTCGACGGCGTCTATCTGTCGCGACCCGACGCGGCCTTCTTCGGGCTCGACGACGTGGAGCGGATCGAGGTGCTGCGCGGGCCGCAGGGCGCGCTCTACGGGCGCAACGCCACGGCCGGGGCGATCAACATCATCACACGCCAGCCCGGCGCGACGGCCCAGGGCGGCGGCGAGCTTCGCCTCGGCAATCTCGAGGCGATCTCGGCCCGGGGCTCTATCAGCGCTCCCTTGTCGGCGCGGCTGTCGGCCGGATTGTCGGGCAGCTACCTTCGCCACGACGGCGCGATCCGCAACTCCGTCACCGGTGATCGCCTGAACGGCCGCGACGCCCGCACCGTGCGCGGCCAGATCCGCTACCGCTCTGCGGATCGCCGTTTCGAGGCGGTGCTCTCGGGCGATCTGACGCGGGATCGCGCCACGCCCGTGTTCAAGAACGCCTACGTCGCCTCAGGAGCCTTCGTCGGGATCGGCGACCCGGACCTGTTCGCCAGCGACGCGGCGAGCCAGGCCCGCACGGCCCGCAGGACCAGGAACGACGGCCTGGCGCTGACCCTGACCCACCGCCCGCTGGAGGTGCTGGAGCTGGTCTCGATCACCAGCTGGCGCGACCTGGACTCGACCGTCGTCTACGACGCCGACGCGTCCGCCGCACCATCGCTGCTGACGGGGGCGACCAATCACAGCGTCACGTTCAGCCAGGAAGTGCGGGGCGTCTTCACAGGCCGTCGCCTGCGCGCCACGGCAGGGGCCAGCCATTTCGCCGAACGGGCCCGCTACGGCCTTTCCACCGCCGCGCCGACGGCGGCGCCCAGCTTCAACCATCTGCTCGACCACAGCGACCTGCAGGCCCAGGCGGTTTTCGGCCAGTTCGAGGTCGATCTGGCTGATCGCCTGACCCTGGTCGCCGGGCTGCGCTACGACCGTGAGCGGCGCGACTTCACCATCGATTATCGGCGGTCCCCCGTTCCTGGGCGCCTGCTGTCGGGGCGAATCCGGGATTCCGTGGTCATCCCGAGCGTCGGCCTGTCTTATCGCGCCGGCGCGGACCTGCTGATCTACGCCAAGGCCAGTCGCGGCTATCAGCCGCCGGGCTTCAACTTCGCGCCGGGCGCGACGACCACTGTCGCCAACACCTTCCGTTCCGAGACCCTCTGGGCCTACGAGACGGGCGCAAAGGCCGCGTTTCTCGACCGACGCGTCGTCCTGGACCTCGCCGCCTTCCTCTACGACTACAGCGACATCCAGATTCGCAGCACGATCGGCCTGGGGCTGACGCGAATGGACAACGCCGCCTCGGCGCGGCTGAGGGGGCTTGAGGCGAGCATCGCCGCCAGGCTGCCGCACGGCTTTTCGATCCGCGCGCGCGGCGCATACCTGGATGCGCGCTATCGCAGCTTCTGCCAGGCGATCAGCGCTGGCGATCCCCAAGGGACGGACCCGCTTTGCGCGCCGGGACGGGCCGATCGCTCCGGCAATCGGCTGAACCTGGCGCCGCGCTGGTCGGGCGGCCTGGGGCTGGACTATGCCCGCCGCCTGAGGGCGGGCCGGGTGCCGGCCAGCCTGGCCTACGAGGCTTCCGGCGGCGTCTTCTATGTGGGCGCAGCCAACGAGCCGCAGCTGCGCGGAAAGTCGTGGGCGCAACTCGGCGGGGAGGCGGCCCTTCAGGTGGGAGCCGGCCCCGAGGTCTTCGTCTATGGCCGCAATCTGACCGACGAGCGGTTCCTGTCGTTCGCCGCGCGGGTCGCGCCCGCTTCCGCCTTCCTGGTGATCAGCGACCCCAGGACCTACGGCGCCGGGATTCGATATCGCTTCTGAGGCGGTTTGCGCTAGATGTCCGATAACGTCGGTCGGTGGGGCGACTTGGCGGCGCGGAGGCGACTGTGGCGGACGACCACGCCGAACTGATGACGCGATCCTTCGCCTTCGGTCCGTTCCTGCTGCTGCCCGAACGGCAGTTGCTCCTGGAGAACGAGACGCCGGTGCGGATCGGCAATCGGGCGCTGGGGCTGCTGACGGCCCTGGTCGAGCGCGCCGGAGCGGTGGTGACCAAGCGCGATCTGTTCGCCAAGGTGTGGCCCGACACCTTCGTCGAGGAGAGCAACCTCAAGGTCCATATGGTCGCCCTGCGCCGCATCCTGCGTGAGGAGGCCGGGACGCGTTACATCTCGACCGTGATCGGCCGGGGCTACACATTCGTCGCTCCGGTCAGGATCGTCAGCGGGCCCGGCGCGCGGTTGGAGCGCCCCGCCGGCAGCCGTCACAAGCACAACCTGCCGGCCAGCGCGACGCGGCTGCTGGGCCGGGCCGCCGCCGTCGAAGCCATCGGCGACGAGCTGGGCGAGGCTCGCCTGGTGTCCGTGGTGGGACCCGGCGGGATCGGCAAGACCTCGGTCGCCCTCGCGGTCGCCGAGCAGTTGATCGGATCGAACCGGGACGGGGTGTGGCTGGTCGACCTGTCGCCGATCAAGGATCCCGCCCTGGTTCCCAGCGTCATCGCCACGGCGATCGGGCTGAGCGCGCATACGGCCAACATGCTCGCGGCGCTGTGCGAGCATCTGCGCGAGCGTGAGATGCTGCTGCTGCTCGACAGCTGCGAGTGCGAGCACATCATCGGCGCCGTCGCCGCCTGCGCCGAACGGATCCTCGCGGACGCACCGGGGGTGCGTATCCTGGCGACCAGCCGCGAGCCGCTGCGCCTGACGGGAGAGCGGCTGCGTCGCCTGCCGGGGCTCGATGCGCCGCCGGCCTCGACAGCGCTTACCGCTCAGGCGGCCCTCGGCTTTCCGGCGGTGCGCCTGTTCGCCGAGCGGGCGGCCGACCGGCTCGAGACATTCGAACTGACCGACGGCGACGCGGGCGTCGTCGCCGAGATCTGCCGACGGCTGGACGGGCTGCCTTTGGCGATCGAGCTTGCCGCGACGCGGATCGACCTGTTCGGCGCGGCCGGCGTGCTGGAACAGATCCGCGACCGTTTCCACCTGCAGATCGGCCAGCGCGCCGGGCCGGAACGACACCGCACCCTTATGGCCGCCATCGATTGGAGCCACGACCTGTTGTCGGCGAGCGAGCAGGCGGTGCTCCGGCGGCTGTCCGTCCTGGCCGGGTCCTTCTCCCTGGCTTCGGCCTGCGCGATCGCCGCCGACGAGACCAAGGGCCCGGCCGCCGTGGTCGAGGACCTGGCGGCGCTTGTCGAGAAGTCGCTGGTCGCCGCCGAGCCTCATGACGTCGACGTCGAGTACCGGCTGCTCGACACGACGCGCGCCTACGCCATGGAAAAGTTGGCCGGCTCCGGAGAGGGCGGCGCGGTCGGCCTGCGCCACGCGCGCTATTTCCTGGGCCTGGCCGACCAGGCCAGGCGCGACGCCGACAAGCTTCCGAGAACGATATGGCTCCAGCGCTACGGGGTCAGGATCGACGACGTGCGCGACGCTATCGGCTGGGCCTCCCGGGAAGCGGACGACGCAGGCCTGCTGATCAGCCTGACTATCGCGGCGATCCCGTTCTGGGGCCGGCTTTCGCTGCTGGAGGAGTGCCGTGTGGCGGTCGAGCGCGCGCTGGACGGTCG
>CBINOL010000165.1:0-9411 GCA_966252285.1 uncultured Caulobacter sp. | reverse complement strand
GCGCCGATGGAGCCGCGCCACCTCCCCCGCACGCTTCGCTACGGGGGAGGAGTTTGGCGAACGAGGCCCGCTGCCTTGCTAAAGGCTCGACGCGCGTTGAAACCTCGCCTAGGTTCGCCCGGAACAAGAAGGGAACGCGCATGAGCGGCGACATTCGCATCGGCATCGGCGGCTGGACCTTCGAGCCCTGGCGCGGCCACTTCTATCCGTCCGACCTGAAGCAGAAGGAAGAGCTGGCCTATGCCAGCCGCCAGCTGACGGCGATCGAGATCAACGGCACCTACTATTCCAGCTTCAAGCCCGACAGCTGGCGCAAGTGGCGCGACGAGACGCCCGACGGCTTCGTGTTCGCGGTGAAGGCCTCGCGCTTCACCACCAACCGCAAGGTGCTGGCCGAGGGCGGTGAGTCGGTGGGCAAGTTCCTCGACCAGGGCCTGACGGAGCTTGGCGACAAGCTGGGCCCCATCCTCTGGCAGTTCATGCCGACCAAGAAGTTCGACGAGGCCGACTTCGGCGCGTTCCTCGCCCTGCTGCCCAAGGAGAAGGACGGCCTGCGCCTGCGCCACGCGGTCGAGGTGCGCAACGACACCTTCATGACCCCGGCCTTCCCGGCGCTGCTGAGGGAGCACGGGGTCGCCGGCGTCTACGCCAAGCACTTCGACTATCCCGAGTTCGCCGACGAGGCGGCCGACTTCGTCTATGCCCGCCTGCAGACCGGCTCGGACGCGGTCGCCACGGCCTATCCCGAGGCCGAGCTCGACGCCTGGGCCGATCGCCTGAAGACCTGGGCCGCCGGCGGCGCCCCGGCCGACCTGCCGCGCATCGACAAGGCCTCGGTTCCCGCCGCCAAGCAGCGCGACGTCTTCGCCTTCATCATCCACGAGGGCAAGGTGAACGCGCCGCATGGGGCGATGGCGCTGATCGAGAAGGTTCGCTGATCCTTCTCCCCTTGCGGGAGAAGGTGTCGGCGATAGCCGACGGATGAGGGGTCTCTCAGACGCAAAACGCCGCGACAGCTGAACAGCCGTCGCGGCGTTTCTGTTCGTGCGACCCCTCACCCGACCCGCTTCGCGGGCCACCCTCTCCCGCAAGGGGAGAGGGACTAGGAAGCCGCAGCCGCCGCCATCTCGCGCCACGGACGCGCTTCCTTCCGGAACCGCGGGTGGGTCTTGGAGAGGCGCTTGTCGAGTTCGGCCAGGGCCTCGCGGGCCTCGGCCTTGCGGCCGGTCTCGCCCAGGAACACCGCATAGCGGGCCATGCCCTCGAAGCCGGGCATGTGAGCGGCGGCCCAGCGCAGGGAGACGTCGGCTTCGTCGTTGCGGCCCAGCGCCGCCTGGGCGCGGCCGAGCGCCAGGGCGGTCTGCGGCGTGCGGCTCTTCTCGCCCTGCTCGCCCAGGGCTTCCAGCAGCGGCAGGGCCTCGGCCGCGCGGCCAAGCTCGATCAGGCTGTTGGCGCGGGCCAGCATCAGGGCCGGATCGTCGGCATAGTGGCCCTGCAGGGCCTGGGCGTAGATCCGCTCGGCCTCCTCGTGCTTGCCAAGGCCCGTGGCGGCGGCGGCCAGGCGCGAGAGGTTGGTGACGGTCGGCGCGTCCTCGGCGTCGCGGCTGGCTTCGCGATACTCGCGCTGCGGATCCAGCGCCTGGCGGGCGGCGGCCTTCATCTGCTGGGCCTTGGACCCGCCCATGAACTCCGGCGCGATGATGGCCAGCAGATAGACGATCCCGCCCAGCGGCTGGAACATCAGGATGATCAGCAGCCAGTACATCGCCTGGCCCGAACGCACCACGTGCACGCACAGGGCGATCGAGAAGATCAGAGACAGGCCAAACAGCGGGATCATCGAAACGGGTCTCCGGATACGTCCCGGCTATGTGTGGCCCCCATGGCGGGGCGTCAATCGGCGAGGCCGCTCCAAGGCGAGGTTTCGCCGCCCGCTTCCGAGGGTTCGCGCAACGCCGCCTCTTGCGCGTCCACTGTGTGTCTGCCTAATGTCGTTATATTGCGAGAGTGCAATCCACTATGTGGGATTATCTCGCGACGAACACATAAGCAGACCGGGCAAACCGGCGCTTGGGTTGGAAACATAAGGGCGGGTCCGGAGAGGCGCCGCCGTCAGGAGGGACCTATGTCGTCGTCGTCCTCGTATGGTTCGCGTCTGCGGACGGGCTGTTCCCTGGCCGTCCTGATGTCGGCGGCCCTGGCGGCCGGCGCGGCCAGCGCCCAGACAACCCCTCCGCCCGCCGGCGAGACCACCGAGAACGCGGTCGAGGAGGTGATCGTCACCGGCTTCCGCGAGAGCCTGAAGAGCGCGCTGAACGTCAAGCGCCAGTCCTCGGGCGTGGTCGACGCCATCAAGGCCGAGGACATCGCCGACTTCCCCGACGCCAACCTCGCCGAGTCGATCCAGCGGGTGCCCGGCGTGTCGATCACCCGCGTGGCCGGCGAGGGCCGCACCATCACCGTGCGCGGCCTGCCGCCGAACTTCACCCGCGTGCGCATCAACGGCATGGAGGCCCAGGCCACCAGCGGCGCCACCACCAGCGACCGCGGCGCCAACCTCGGCCGCGGCTTCGACTTCAACACCTTCGCCTCGGAACTGTTCAGCGGCATCGCCGTGCGCAAGACCGCCCAGGCCGAGGTGATCGAGGGCTCGCTGGGCGCCACCGTCGACCTCGACATCGCCAAGCCGCTCGACCAGAAGGGCCGCACCTTCGTGGTCGGCGGCTCGCTGGGCTACAACGACCTGTCGAAGAAGAACGACAAGAAGCTCTCGGCCGTGCTCGGCGACCGCTGGGACACCGCCTGGGGCCAGTTCGGCGCCCAGGCCTCGCTGGCCTGGAGCAAGCGTGAGTTCCTCGAGGACCAGTGGGGCTCGGGCGGCTGGAACCCGGCCACCGTCGACGGCGGCTTCTGCACGCCCGTGGGCCGCCCCGTGCCCAACCCCGCCTTCAACGCCGCCAACGGCACCGACGCCCTCAACTGCGCCACCGGCGTGCCGCGCCCTGCCGCCAACGACACGCTGTTCGACCTGGGTAACCGCTCGACGGTGTTCTTCCCGCGCCTGCCGCGCTACGGCCGCTTCCACCACGACCAGGAGCGCACCGGCGCCACCCTGGCCCTGCAATGGAAGCCCAGCGAGCGCACCTCGTTCGGCTTCGACGCCCTCTATTCGAACTATGACGTGGTGCGCGAGGAAAACTGGCTGGAAGGCTTCTCCTTCGCCCGCGCCATCAGCCAGAACGGCAAGCCGCAGACGGCCATCCGCGAGCTGATCCTGCGCGAGGCGGGCACCAGCCACACCGCCGGCGCCAACTTCGGACAGAAGGTCTACGACGTCGACTACGCCCGCTTCGACGGCGTCGACGTGCGCTCCGACACCCAGCACGACGAATTCCAGAACGTCTTCCAGCAGTACACCTTCAACGGCAAGCACGAGCTGACCGACAACATCACCATCTCGGGCCTCGTCGGCTATTCGAAGTCGGACTACGACCAGCCGATCACCACGACGATCATGTTCCAGCGTCCCAACACGAGCATGACCATCGACTTCCGCGACGATCGCGATCAGCCCAAGATCACCCACGGCTTCAACGTCGCCGACGCCAGCCAGTACACCTTCGCCGCTCCCAACGCCGAGGTGCGGCTGTCGCAGATCTTCACCACAAACATCTACAAGACCGCCGAGCTGAACCTGGCCTGGGCCGTCGACGACGACCTGACCATCAAGGTCGGCGCCCACCACCACGAATTCACCTTCGACACCTCGGCCCGCCAGCGCAGCAACAACTTCCTGGTGCCGACCCTGACCACGGCCCAGCTGCAGGCGGTGACCAAGGTCGTCGACGACTTCGGCGGCAACGGCATCAAGAAGGACGTCTTCCCCTCGTCCTGGGCGACCATCGACTACGACAAGTTCGTCTCCAGCCAGAACCTCTACAGCGACAGCGGCATGTACGCGCTCGTGCCCAACTACGGCGGCATCCGCCGGGTGGAGGAGAAGGTCACCTCGGCCTATCTGCAGGCCGACCTGCGCACCGAGATCGGCGGCCTGCCCGTGCGCGGCGACGTCGGCTTCCGCATCGCCCAGACCGACCTGCAATCGCGCGGCTACCAGATCGGGGCCACGCCCCAGCAGGTGACCGCCGAGCACAGCTATCACGACGTGTTGCCGTCGCTGAACTTCGCCGTCGACCTGCGCGACGACCTGGTGGTGCGCTTCTCGGCCGCCAAGGTGGTGTCGCGGCCCGACCTCGGCTTCCTGACCCCGGGCGGCAGCCTGAACCTGACCGGCACGCCGTCGATCGCCTCGGGCAATCCCGAGCTCGACCCGATCCGGGCCACCACGGTGGACCTGGGCGCCGAATGGTACTTCGCCCCGGGCTCGGTGCTGGGCGTGGGCGTGTTCTACAAGGACATCGCCACCTATGTGCAGAACCAGTCCCAGCAGATGACCTTCCGCGAAACCGGCCTGCCGCTGTCGCTGATCGGAACCTCGGGCGTGGATCCCGACAACACCCCGATCACGGTCACCCGCCCGGTCAACACGCCCGGCGGCCCGCTGAAGGGCTTCGAGATCAACTACCAGCAGACCTTCACCTTCCTGCCGGGCTTCCTGCGCCACACCGGCGCGCTGGTGAACTACACCTATGTCGACTCGCAGATCGACTACTTCCTGGCCGCCGGCGGGGTGACCACCAACGACCTCGTGGGCCTGTCGAAGAACGCCTACAACGCCACGCTCTACTACGAGGACGCCAAGTTCAGCGCCCGCGTCTCGGCCTCGTACCGCGACAAGTCGATCGTCGCCCTGCCGGCCAACAACCCGTTGCAGGACGTCGAGGGCTACGACGCCAACCTGACCTTCGACATGGCCGCCTCGTACCAGATCAACGACCGCCTGAAGCTGTCGCTGGAGGGCTTGAACATCTTCGACCGCTTCAACCGGCAGTTCATCGACTCCGACCGCGACAGCACCTTCGTCTACACCCACACCGGCCGGCAGTTTAACCTGGGGCTTCAGTACCGGTTCTAGGGTCTGATCCCTCTCTCTTTGAGAGAGGGAGGGGCCCGGCCGCGCAGCGGCGGGAGGGTGAGAGGTTACGGCCTCTCAGAACGACCCGCGGAGCAAGCGTGCCGTCGAAAATCATCGTCATCCCGGAAAGCCCGCAGGGCTTATCCGGGACCCAGGGGCCGGCGCAGTGCGGTTGCTTCTGGGTCCCGGCTCTCCGCTTCGCTGCGGCCGGGATGACGACATGTGGAGCGAGACGGGAAAGGACTAGCTTCACCGGCTGACGGTGTAACCACTCACCCTCCCATGCTGCGCATGGGCCCCTCCCTCTCTCTCAGAGAGAGGGATTTTCAGTCGCGCGGCTTCTTCGGGTCGGCCTTGGGGGAGGGGGCCAGGCGCAGGACCTCGGCCTGGTAGCGTTCGTCGTCGCCGGCGGCGGCGAAGGGCAGGGCGTCGGTGATCGCGTCGAGCAGCGGGTCCAGCCACTGGTGCTCGACCTTGTGGAAGTCGCCCAGCACGTAGTGCATGACCATGGCCTTGTCGCCCGGATGGCCCACGCCGATGCGGCCGCGGCGGAAGGCGTCGCCGATCTGGCTGGTCACCGAGCGGATGCCGTTGTTGCCCGCCGCCCCGCCGCCGGCCTTCATCCGGAAGCGGCCGGGGGCCATGTCGATCTCGTCGTGGAAGACGATGACGTCGGCCGGCGACAGCTTGAAGAACTTCATCGCCTCGCCCACGGCGCGGCCGGCCTCGTTGTAGTAGGTCTTGGGCTTGAGCAGCAGCAGCTTGACCACGCCGTCGGGCGTCTGGACCTGCCCCTCGCAGGCCAGGCCCTGGAAGCGCGCGCGCCAGGGCGCCGTGCCCCACTTCCGCGCGATGGCGTCCACGGCCATGAAGCCGACGTTGTGGCGGTTCTTCTCGTATTTGGGCTCGGGGTTGCCGAGGCCGGCGAGGATCAGCATCGCTAGGTTCTCAGAAGCGCAAACGAAAACGGGCGGACCCGAAGGCCCGCCCGTCTCTTAAGTCAGTTCGGTCGTCAAACCGAGCCTGGATCAGCCTTCGGTCGTGGTGTCGCCGGCGTCCGACTGGGCCGAGGCCGAGGCCTTGACGTTGGCGATCACGAAGTCGCGGTCCAGGGCGGGCTTCACGCCGGCCGGCAGGGCGATTTCCGAGATGCGGATGGTGTCGCCCAGGTCGTGCTTGGCCAGGTCGATGATCAGCTCTTCCGGGATCGAGTCGGCCGGGCAGGCCAGCTCGACGGTGTGACGGATCACTTCCAGGGTGCCGCCCTTCTTCAGGCCCGGCGAGGTTTCGTGGTTCTTGAAGTGCACCGGCACTTCGATCTTGATCAGCTGGTGCTCGTCGACGCGGTACAGGTCGAAGTGGACCGGCTCGTCGGTGACCGGGTGGAACTGGACCGACTTGGCGATGACCGACTGCTTCTCGTCGCCGTGCTGCAGGGTGACCAGGTGGCCGAGCAGCTTGCCGGTGTAGAGCGACTTGCGGAATTCGTTGGCCTTCACGGCGATGTTCACCGGAGCCTTGTTGCCGCCGTACAGGACGCCCGGGACCTTGCCGGCGCGACGGGTTTCACGGGCGCCGCCGGTGCCGGCGCGCTCACGGATTTCGACGTTCAGAATGATATCGGCCATGTCAGTTCTCTCTTGAGGGCCCATGCCCTCGTAATGCGAAATCGCCGCACAAGGCCGGATTGCCCCGCTCGGTCGACGTTTTCAGGAGGGCGCCCAATACACGAAGAGGGCCGCCGGTGCAATCCGGCGGCCCTCTCGCTGTCAGCCGGGGATGGCTGGATCAGGCTTTCTTCTTCTTCGCGGCCGCCGGCTTGGCGGTCGTCTTTTTCTTGGCGGTCGGCTTTTCCGGCGGCGGGGGCGGCAGGGGCTCGACCGGCATCGGCGCGCCCGAGGCCTTGATGACGCAGGCGCCGGTGTCGATCATGGCGTGCTGGCCCAGGCAGAAGATGTCTTCGTAGTGCGGCTTGGACACGGCCAGGCACTGGTAGAGGTTCAGCTTGGCCATGTTCAGGCACGAGGCGCTGCTGGGCTCGGCCATGATGGCGTCGATGGTGGCCAGGTTGTCGTCGCCGGCCGCGCCGAGGGCGGCCAGGGCGGCCACGGCCAGGCTGCGGATGACGGTCGGGCGATAGGGCGGCGGGGCCGAGCGCGGGCCGGCCGGGGCGGCGGCCGTGGCGTCGATGGCCGCGTCGATGCTGGCCGCGGCCGGCGCCGGGGCCGGCGGGGCGTTGACGGTCACCAGGGTGGCCTGCTGCAGCTGGGCCACGTCGGCGGTGTCGGCCAGGGCCGGGACGGTCGAGGCGCTCTTGGCGTAGGCCAGGCGAGCGTCGCGGTCGGCGACGAAGCCCTTGGACCAGGCCACGCGCTGCACGTCGTAGGCCGACTGCTTCACCTTCTTGCCGGCCTGGTAGACCTTGAGGCCGTCGGCGCCGAGGGTGTCGATGATGCGGGCCGCGGCGGTGTCGCTGCCCTTGAAGCCGACGGCGTAGGCCGGGTCGGCGATCAGCTGGTTGATCACCTGCTGGCGCTGGGCCGGATCGGCGGCGAAGGCGCGCACCGAGGCCACGAACGTGGGATCCTGAAGGGCCAGCACCGCGCCGTACGACATCACGCCGCTGAGGAAGTGCTTCTGCTCGTAGCCGACGCCGACCTTCAGCGAGGCCTGGATCTGCTCGCCGTTCTGGAAGTTGGCGTCGATGGCGCCGGCGCGCTGCATGTAGCCGCGGAAGGCGCTGGCGCGCTCGACCACCTTGCTCGACAGGGTGATGGGCGGCGGGGCCGGCGGGGCCTTGACCACAGGCGGGGGCGTCGGCGCGGGCGGGGTGGAGCAGCTGGCCAGGATCGAGGCCGCGGCGAGCGCGACGGCCGTGATGGCGGCGTGCGGACGCAGGTTGAAAAGCATGCTGGCGACATCCCCGTGTGACTGGAGCCGGCTTAACATCGCCGACGGGCGACATTGTGACAGTCAGTCCGTTAACCAGACTTTGACAAGCGGGACTATGTCGCGATTTCCGCGAGAGCGCGGATTCCGTTGGATATTTCGCCGACGGAAAATGTGGCGCCGATGTGGCGGCGCGGTTCTGGGGGTTAACGGGGAGGCGGGGTGTTGACCTCCCCCAAACGTAAAATCCCCGCGAAAGCGGGGACCCAGGCCTTTTCTGAAACGCGTGGCGCTCGACGATAAAACACCTGGGTCCCCGCTTTCGCGGGGATTGGTCGGAACAATAGGTCCCTTAGTCGAAGAGCTTCGAGACCGACTCTTCGTTGGCGATGCGGCGGATGGCTTCGCCGATCAGCGGGGCGCACGAGACGTAGCGGATCTTCGGGCAGGCCTTGGTGGTGTCGGAGGCCTCGATCGAGTCGGTGACCACCAGCTCGGTCAGCACCGAGTTGGCCACGCGCTCGGCGGCCGCGCCCGACAGCACGCCGTGCGTGACATAGGCGCTGACCGAGACGGCGCCGTGGTTGATCAGGGCCTGGGCGGCGTTGCACAGGGTGCCGGCGGAGTCGGCGATGTCGTCGAACAGGATGCAGCGGCGGCCTTCGACGTCGCCGATGATGTTCATCACTTCCGACTGGCCCGGGCCCGAGCGGCGCTTGTCGACGATGGCGAGGTCGGCGTCGTCCAGGCGCTTGGCCAAAGCGCGGGCGCGCACCACGCCGCCGACGTCCGGCGAGACGACCATCAGGTCGTCGCCCAGCGGGTAGTTCTTGATGATGTCGTCGGCCAGCAGGCGCGAGGGCAGCAGGTTGTCGGTCGGGATGTCGAAGAAGCCCTGGATCTGGCCGGCGTGCAGATCCATCGTCAGCACGCGGTCGGCGCCCGAGCGGGTGATCAGGTTGGCCACCAGCTTGGCCGAGATCGGGGTGCGGCCGCCGGTCTTGCGGTCCTGGCGGGCGTAGCCGAAGTAGGGCAGCACCGCGGTGATCCGCTTGCCCGAGGCGCGCTTGAGCGCGTCGATGCAGATCAGCAGTTCCATCAGGTTGTCGTTGGCCGGATAGCTCGTCGACTGGATGACGAAGACGTCCTCGCCGCGGACGTTCTCGTCGATGGTGACGAACACCTCGAGGTCGGCGAACCGGCGCACCTGGGCGCGGGTCAGCGGCATGTCGAGGTACTCCGCGATGGCCTGGGCCAGCGGACGGTTGGAGTTGCCGGACAGCAGCTTCATTTTGGATTCTCGGGTGGGGGACGCCGTTGCCGGGCCTTCTAGCAGCGATCCGCCCGGGGGCAACCCGCTTATGGCCCCAGGTTGCGCTTCGTGAACGTTTCGTGTCGTTGAAGCCGCAGCTTAAGGACTGGTGCGCGGTGCGCACAGTCTGCTCCTCCCCCGTGGGAACGGGGGAGGGGGACCGCGAAGCGGTGGA
>CBINOL010000164.1:0-9507 GCA_966252285.1 uncultured Caulobacter sp. | reverse complement strand
CGGCGGTCGCCCCCTCCGTCACGCTGCGTATCCGCAGCGCGCCACCTCCCCCGTTGCACGGGGGAGGAATAAAAAACCCCGGAGCGTCGCCGCCCCGGGGTCTCTCAAATCTCGAAAGCTCGAAACCAGCCCTTACGCCGGCACGACTTCCTCGCGGCGCACCAGGGCGGCGTAGGCGTCCATCAGGCCCAGCGACAGCTTGCCGGGCGTGAAGGTGAATTCGCCGATCTCGGCCACCGGGGTGACTTCGGCGGCGGTGCCGACGATGAAGCACTCGGTGAAGCCGGCCAGCTCTTCCTTTTCGATGTGGCGATCGACCACCTCGATCCCCTTGCCCTTGGCGATCTCGATCACCGTGCGGCGGGTGATGCCGTCCAGGAAGCAGTCCGGCTTGGGCGTGTGGAGCACACCGTCCTTGACGAAGAACACGTTGGCGCCGGTCGCCTCGGCCACGTAGCCGCGGTAGTCCAGCATCATCGCGTCGGTGTAGCCGTCCTTCTCCGCGGCGTGCTTGGAGATGGTGCAGATCATGTAGAGGCCGGCGGCCTTGGCGGCGACGGGGGCCGTCTTCGGGTCGGGGCGGTTGTACTTGGCCCAGGTCAGACGGATGCCCTTGGCCTTCAGCGCCGGATCGAAATAGCTGGGCCAGTCCCACACGGCGATGGCCACGTGGATCTTGGTCTGCTGCGCCGAAACGCCGATCATCTCGCTGCCGCGCCAGGCGATCGGGCGCACATAGCAGTCGGCCAGGCCGTTCTTGGCGGCGGTCGCCTTGCAGGCCTCGTCGATCTCGGCCACCGTGTAGGGGATCTTGAAGTCGAGGATTTCGGCCGACTTGAAGAGGCGCTCGGTATGCTCGGTCAGCTTGAAGATCTCGCCGCCGTACATGCGTTCGCCCTCGAACACCGACGACGCGTAGTGCAGGCCGTGCGTCAGTACGTGCACCTTCGCCTCGCGCCAGGGAACGAACTGGCCATCCAGCCAGATCCATCCGTCGCGATCATCGAAGGGAACGAGAGACATCGGTCCAATACCTCCTTATTTGGAACCCGGTCCTTAGACGCCCGAGGAGCCCGAAGGTCAAACGAAATGGACGCCCAAGCATGACGCCACACGCCGATCCCCGCCTGATCCTGCGCGAGGAGGAGCTCGACGGCGGCCTGGAGTTGATTCTCCTGGCCGAGGCGGCGCTGTGGGCGGCGGTCGACGGCGTCCTGGAAACCGAGGGGCCGGGCCTGGGGCGTTCGCACTGGCGGGCGGCCTTCCTGCTGCGGCGGCGTCCGGGCATCGGCGTGCAGGACCTCTCCAAGCTCACCAGCCTGTCGAAGCAGGCGGCCAGCAAGACCCTGTCGGACCTCCAGAGGCTGGGGCTGGCCGAAAAGGCCTCGGGCGATCTCGACGCGCGCCGACGGCCAGCGGTGCTGACCGAGGCCGGCAAGGCCTTCGAGGCGCGGGTCAGCGAGAGGCTGCGGGCGCTCCTGGGCCGGGCCTACCGCACGGGCGGGCTGGATGGCGTGCCGGGCGCGCGCCGGATCCTGGCGGCCCTGGCCGGACCCCGCCAGGGCGTGGGCGTCAATCGAAGGGAGGCGCTGTGAGCCCCGAGGAAAGACGCGACCGCCACCTCCTGGTGGTCGACGACGACGACCGCATCCGCGAACTGCTCAAGCAGTTCCTCAGCCGCGCGGGCTTCCGGGTCAGCGCCGCGGCCGACGCCGCCCATGCCGACCGCCTGATCGGGGTGATGGACTTCGACCTCCTGGTGCTCGACGTGATGATGCCGGGCGAGGACGGCTTTTCCTTCACCAAACGGGTGCGGGCCAAGGGCGGCGAGGTCGGCCGCATCCCGATCCTGATGCTGACCGCGCGCGACACCACCGGCGACCGCATCGAGGGCCTGACCCACGGCGCCGACGACTACCTGGCCAAGCCGTTCGAGCCGCAGGAACTGCTGCTGCGCATCGAGTCGATCCTCCGCCGCGCCGCGCCCAAGCCGATGGGGCCCCAAGAAATCGTCATGGGCGACTGCGCCTTCCTGCCCGACCGCGGCGAGTTGACCCGCGCCGGCGCGCCGGTGCGCCTGACCGAGGCCGAAGTCGCCCTGCTGCGTCGCCTGGCCCGCGCCCTGCACGAGCCGGTCGACCGCCTTGAACTGGCCCGCGACACCGCCGACGCCACCGGCCGCGCCGTCGACGTGCAGGTCACCCGCCTGCGCCGCAAGATCGAGCCGGACCCCAAGAACCCCAGGTACCTGCAGACCGTGCGGGGGGTGGGTTATCGGCTGGCGCCGGATTGATGGGGATCCAGCGAAATCCTTCTCCCCTTGCGGGAGAAGGTGTCGGCGATAGCCGACGGATGAGGGGTCTCTCAAACCCGTCCGCTCCGCCCGGCCTGTACGCCGGTCGCGGCGGCGCCGTCTATCGACCCCTCACCCGACCTCCTTCGGAGGCCACCCTCTCCCGCAAGGGGAGAGGGGGTTAGAATGCGCCTGCGCACCCGCCTGTTCATCCCGCGCCAGATCAAGCGCTGGCTGCCGACCTCGCTGTTCGGCCGCAGCTTGCTGATCATCGTGCTGCCCGTGGCGGTGATGCAGATCGCCGTCACCTGGGGGTTCTTCGACGCCCACTGGGAGACGGTGAACAGCCGCCTGTCGGAGGGACTGGCCGGCGACATCGCCTGGGCCGTGGCCACCTACCAGGACGATCCCAGCCCCGCCGCCGTCGAGCGCATGGCCGAGCGGGCCGAGCAGACGATGGACTTGTCGATCGCCCTCCTGAAGGGGCGCGAGCTGCCCACCGGCAAGCGGCCGGCCATGTTCGCCTCGCTCGATCGCTCGATGCAGCGGGCGCTGGAGGAGCGGCTGGACGAGCCGTTCTGGTTCGACGCCTCCAACCGCTACGCCGCCCACGTCGAGATCCGGGTGCGGGTCAAGGAAGGCACGCTGCGGATCTTCGCCCCGCGCGACCGCGCCTTCGCCACGCAAGGCCATATCTTCATCCTGTGGATGGTGGTGGCGACCATGCTGCTGACGGCGATCGCCATCCTGTTCATCCGCAACCAGGTGCGGGCCATCGAGCGCTTGGCCGACGCCGCCGACGCCTTCGGCCGCGGACTGGATCCGGAGTTCAAGCCGCACGGCGCGCGCGAGGTGCGCCAGGCGGCCCAGGCGTTCCTGGCCATGAAGGCCCGCATCCAGCGCCACATCGAGCAGCGCACGGCCCTGCTGGCCAGCGTCAGCCACGACCTGCGCACGCCGCTGACCCGCCTGAAGCTGGAGATGGCGCTGGCCGAGCCCGGCGATCAGGTCGAGGCCATCAAGCGCGATCTGTCCGAAATGGAGCACATGATCGACGAATACCTGGCCTTCGCGCGCGGGGAGGGCGGCGAGGCGCTGCAGGAGGTCGAGCTGGCCCCGCTGATCGCCGGCGTCTGCGCGGCGGCCGAGCGCGGCGGGGCGCGGGTCGAGACGGTTCTGGAGCAGGATCTTTCGGCCAACCTGCGCCCCAGCGCCTTCAAGCGGGCCCTGGCCAACCTCGTCGACAACGCCGCCGCCCATGGCGACACCGTCCGCGTGACGCTGGAGGCGCGGCTGACGGGCGGGGTGAACATCGTCGTCGACGACGACGGCCCCGGCATTCCCGAGGATCGCTACGAGGACGCCTTCAAGCCCTTCAACCGCCTCGACGAGTCGCGAAACCAGAACGAGAAGGGCGTCGGCCTGGGGCTGGCGCTGGCTCGCGACATGGCGCGCGGCCTGGGCGGCGATCTGGTTCTGGAGCGCTCGCCGATGGGCGGCCTGCGGGCGGTGATGCGCCTGCCGGGCTAGAACGGCGCGGGGATGCGGCCCTGGATCAGGATCCGGGGGCGGGCCTGCGACGCGCGGTCGACCGAGACGTCGTACATCAGGTGGACGCTGTCGCCGAGCGGCCGCGAATGGCGGCTGATCCACAGGCTCCAGCGGCCGTCCTTGTCCTTGCGCAGGTGATAGAGGCCCGGCAGCGGCAGGGCGGCGAAGGCGGCCGCTTCGCCTTTCGGGCAGGCGGGCGGGCCGCTGATCGTGTCGCAGGCCAGGCTCGCCTCGGCGCGTTTGCCGCGCGCCTGCTGGCCCACCAGCCAGGCCAGGAGCTCCGCGGCCTCATCGCGCGTGGCGCCCGAGACCGTGGCGAAACCCTCCAGGCTCTCGCCCTGGCAGGCGGCGCCGACGGCCAGGGTCTGCTTGACGGCGACCTTGTCGGGATCGGGCGCGATCGTCGGATCGCCGCCAGCCGGATCCTGGCGATAGCGCAGCCCGACCTCGTGGATGCGACGGCCGCAGACGCCCGGCGCGACCGGCGCGGGGGCGTCGCCGAACTCGAAGCGGCCCATCACGGCCAGCATGTGGTCGGGGGTGAACCGCTGCGCGGTCGGGGCCGCATCGGCCGGCAGCAGCGCGCGGGCGGCCGCCAGATTGGCCGGGGTGTCCGGCGAGGGCGCCTGGGCCAGCGCCGGGCCGGCGAGCCCCAGGGCGACAAGGATCGGGACGGCGGTGCGGGGCGTGCGCGGCATGGCGCGAACGTCCCGTGTTTCCGTGTTGCGCGCAACGGCCTTGAATGCATCCATTGGTTGATTATCTGCGATGTTCGCCTTTCCCGTATTCGCGCTACGCAGAGGGCCGCATCATGAAGATCAGGGACATCCAGCAGCAACTGGCCGCGCGCGGCTACACGCCGGGGCCGATCGACGGGATCTGGGGGCGCCAGACCATCGCCGCCGTCCGCCGTTTCCAGGGCCGGCACGGGCTTGAGCCCGACGGCGTGGTGGGGCCGCTGACCCTGGCGGCGCTGTTCCAGGGCGCGCCGGCCGCCGCCGCCCCGACGCCCTCGTCCCTGACGGGCTTCGACGATCCCAGCCTCGTGTGGTTCCAGGAGGCGCGCCGCCTGATCGGCACGCGGGAAAAGCCCGGCAAGGGCGACAATCCCGACATCCTCGACTGGGCCTCCGAGCAGGGCCTCAAGAACATCTACACCGGCGACGACATCCCCTGGTGCGGCCTGTTCGTCGGCCATTGCGTCAGCAGCACGCTGGACCGCGAGGCCACGCCCTCCAACCTGTTGACGGCCAGGGCCTGGGAGCGGTTCGGCATCCCGATCGCCCCGACCCCGGGGGCGGTGATGGTGTTCTGGCGAGAGAACCGGGGCAGCGGCAAGGGCCATGTCGGTTTCTATGCCGGCGAGGACGAGGCCGGCGCCTACCGCATCCTCGGCGGCAACCAGTCCGACAGCGTCTCCCTGGCCTGGCTGGGCAAGGACCGCTTCCTCGGCGCCCGCTGGCCCGCCACCGTGCCGCCGCCCGTCCCGCGCGCGATCAAGGTGACGCGGACGGCCAGCCTGTCGTGGAACGAGGCCTGACTAGCGAACGCGGGGCGTCCTGGCTATCCGATCCGCCGAAGCGATGAGACCGCTCAGCATGCGTGAGCAGGCCAAGAACAGGCCCGCTCCGCCGACGCATGCCGCGACGTGGACCGCGTTGATCGAAGCGGCCGTGACGAGCAGCGGTCCCAGAAGGCCGGCTGAAAGCGCGATCCAGCGCAGGAGCCAGGGCGCGCGTCCGGCGAATATGCCTATCCCGCAGGCGACGAGGCAGGGGAGGAGCAGCAGATACTCGGAACGCATGGGGGTCACCGTCTCGCAATCGGTCAGGCGGCGACCAGGGGCGTGATCGCCTCCAGATCGGCACGACGCTCGATCACGGCTTTCGAAAGGTCGTGCTGGGCCTGGAGATTCATCCAGAACTGCGCGTTCATGCCGAACACGCGCTCCAGCCGCAGGGCGGTGTCGGGCGTGACGGGCTGAGTTTCACGGGTCAGGCGTTCGATCCGCGTGCGGTCCTTCAAGCCCATGGCCTTGGACAGCGCGCCGGCGGTCAGCCCCATCGGCGCCATGAAGTCCTCGCGCAGGATCTCGCCTGGATGCGGCAGGGGGCTGACGAAATCGAGGTCCAGGAAGGTGGCGCTCATCGTTGCGAGTCCTCAGTGATAGTCGCCGAACCAGACGTCTTCCGGCCCGTCCGCGCCCCACCGGAAGGTGATGCGGAACTGGTCGTTGACGCTGACCGACCATTCGCCCGCCCGGTCGCCCTCCAATGCGTGCAGGCGATTGCCTGGCGGGATCCGCATGTGGGTCACGTCGGTGACCGCATTGAGCTGGGCCAGGACCCGACGGGTTCGGCGTACAAGGTCGGCGGGAAAGCCCTTGGGCGAATGACCCAGGAAGACGGCTCGGGCGGCCTCGCTTCGCCCGCTCTGGATCATCCGCGTTGCGAGCTCGAACTGTAGCGCGCTGCGCTACGTTGTCAATGACGCTGTAGCGTGATGCGCTACGCCTCGAAGTTTCCCTACTGCCGGGGCGGACGCCAGTCGATGGGCAGGGACAGCCAGCGATCGGCGACCGGCTTGCCCTCGGCGTCCTCGGGCTTCATGCGGAACAGGCGCGACAGCTTCAGCGACGCCGCGCCGAAGTCGACGTTCTGGGGCGCCTCGGCTCGCACGACGCAGTTGGAAAAGGCGCCCTTGGCGGTGATCTGGCAATCGAGCCGCACGCGCCCTTCGGCCTGGCCGGCGCGCACCGGATAGTAGCGGCGCATGTCGAGCGCGGTCGGGGTGCGGGTCCAGACCGGGCGGATGACGTAGTCGCGGGCCTCTTCGGCGGCGGCCGGCGACGCGCCGGCCAGGACGGCCGCCACGGCGGCGCAGACGATGGCGAGCTTGCAGGTCATGAGCGAACGTCCCCCGACGACTATGGCCGCGCCACTATCGGCCGTAACGACCCAGGCCTGCAACCTGGCTTCAGAACCCCGCGCCGACCTTGGCCAGTTGCTCGGCCATCTGCTTCAGGCGCTTGTCGAGCTCGGCCATGGTGCGGTTCAGCGCGCCCTCGTCGTCGCGCCAGACCTGCAGGGTGCGGGCCCAGACGGCGGTCATGGCCGCCAGCCGCACGGGCGTGGCCTCGATCCCGGCCGCCTCCAGGATGGCCCGGGCGGTCTTGGGAAAGCGCACGGCGGCGCGGGGCAGGCTTTCGGCCTTGGAAATGGCGATCAGGGCGTGGCGATGCGGCTCCATGGCCTCGATCCGGGCCATGGCGGCGTCGAACAGACGGTCGTGGGCGGCCGCGCCCTCGCCGGCGTCGGCGGTCAGCGCCGCCTGGTCGAAACGCCGCGACAGGTGGGCCAGCACCTTGGCCTTGCTGTCGGCCTTCACATAGAGCTCTGCGAACGGCGCGCCGGCCGCGATCGCGATGTCGCGCAGGGCGATCTGCGGCCAGGGACGGTCGGCGGCCAGGGAAAGCGCGGCGGCGGCCGCGCGGTCGAGCAGGTCTTCGGCGGGCGTGGTCATGGCCAAAGACATGGCCGTGCGGGCCCCTGCTGGCAAGGTCGGCGCTTGCCAGCCGGCCGGAGTTCGGGGAAAGGGGCGGCCATGAGCCTTTCCTATTTCCGTTGCGACTGGGCCCACGAGAGCGCCGAAGAGCCCGTGTCGATCTTCTACGAGGTCGACGACGAGGGCCGGGTGCTGCGCCTGATCGACGTTTTCCGTGACGGCAGCCGCGAGCGCGACGCCGTCGCCAACTATGTCGGGCGCGAGCACGAACTGCCCGGCGAGGACAGCCTGTCGGAAGACGACTTCCACGACTCGGTCGAGGCCCTGCTCGACGAAGAAGACGTCGTCGAGGGCGAGGACCGCCTGTCGCTGACCCCCGTGGAGGCCTCGGTGTTCGAGGCGGCCTGGCGGCTGGACGCCTGAGGGGCGAAACCTCGCGGGAGATCTAGCCCAGCAGCCACCTCAAGCTAGCCGCCGCGACGATGCCGATCGGCACCACGGCCAGCATCGGCAGGCGCAGGGCCGCCACGAAGGTGATCGCCAGCGCCAGCAGGTCGGCGGGGCGTGGCGAGACGAAGTGCGGGGCGATCACCGCGATCAGCACGCAGCCGGGGGCGGCTTCCATCACCGCAGTGGCGCGCGGCCCGAGGGTCCGGTTCCTCAGCACCAGATAGCCGCCGATGCGGGTCAGGTAGGTGACGGCGGCCATGGCCAGAATGGTGGCCAGGACGGGCAGCGAGATCATGCGGTTTCTCCCTTCTGCGCGGAGCCGGCCCACAGCCAGGCCGTGACGAGGCCCGCGATCGCGCCGGCCGCCACCGTCCAGGCGCCCGGCGCCAGCAGGTGGCCGGTTGCGGCGACGGCCAGGCTGACCAGCCAGGGACGCGCGGCGCGCAAGCCGCTCCACATGCCGCGCAGCAGGACGAGGAAGATGGCCGGGAAGGCCATGTCGAAGCCCAGGGTCTCGACATCGCCCAGCACCGGTCCGACCAGGGCGCCCAGGGTCGTGAAGGCGATCCAGGCCAGCCACATCGGCAGGGCCACGCCCATGTAGTGCGCCAGGCTGAAGGCTCCGCGCGCGCGGGCGTCGGCCAGGGCCATGGCCCAGCTTTCGTCGCACATCAGGAACAGGGCCGGCAGCACCCGGCGCTTGGGCAGGGCCTTCAGGAACGGCGCCAGGGCCGCGCCCATCAGCAGGTGGCGGCTGTTGACCATCAGGGTCACGGCGGTGATCAGCGCCAGGTGCGGCGGCGAGGTCCACAGGCCGATGGCCGCGAACTCCGACCCGCCGGCGAAGTTGAGGCCCGTCATCAGCGGGGTCTCGAGCGCCGACAATCCCTTCTGGCCGGCCTGGGCGCCCAGCACCAGGGCGAACGGCACGAAGCCGGCCGTCACCGGCAGCGAGGCGACGAGGCCTCGCATGAACTCAGAACGCAGTTCGGAGGGCCCGTCGCCAGGCACGGCGGCGGGAGCGCAGGTTTCGATTGTCATGGGCGACCGGGGGAGGAGCGGTTGCGAGGAGGATTGGCAGCCTAGCGCAAACCTCGCGCAATCGGGTTGCGATCATGCTCCCATATGATCGATGATTGGCATTCAAGCGAAGCCTATCGCCAGATCTTGGTTTTGGATTTCATGAAGCTCGACGACATCGACCGCCGGATACTGCGCGAGCTGCAGAAGGACGGCCGCATCCAGAACGCCGAACTGGCCAAGCGCGTGGGCCTGTCGCCCTCGCCGTGCCTGCGGCGGGTGCGGATCCTGGAGGAGACTGGGGTCATCGCCCGCTACGTGGCGGTGGTCGATGCGGCCAAGGTGGGCCGGGGCCAGACCTTCTTCACCCGCATCTGGCTGAACTCGCAGCACGAGGACGCCGTCGACCACTTCGTGGCCGAGATCGGCAAGATGCCCGAGGTGGTCGAGTGCTACGTCATGCTCGGCGACTGCGACATGCTGCTGCGCGTGGTCGCCGCCGACATCGCCGCCTATCGCCGCTTCCAGGCCGATCACCTCAGCCGCATCCGGGGCGTGCTGAACGTCAAGACCGACATCCCCGCCCAGACGGTCAAGCAGACCTACGCGGTGCCGCTGTAAAATCCCTCTCCCGGAGGGGAGAGGGAGGGGCCCAGGCGAAGCCTGGGAGGGTGAGGGGTGACGGCGCC